>JBGPEJ010000001.1:0-43407 GCA_041482775.1 Gemmatimonadota bacterium
CGCGCCGACCTCTACGCCCTGGGGTTGACCCTCCACTTCGCCCTGACCGGGCGACTCCCTGAGCGTCCTAACATGCATGTGCCGGTGCCCGCCAGCGCCGAGGGGCACCGTCCCTCGCTGGTGCCCGGCGCTCCCCGACTTCCCGCCTGGCTCGACGAGGTGGTGGCCCGGGCCACCGCGGCGGCCCCGGAGCGGCGCTATCCCTCCGCCCCGGCGCTGGAGGAGGCGCTGGCCGCCGGCGCCGACGGCGCGCGGAAGGGGGTGCCGTCGGAGCGGACCGCGCGCTGCGCCCTCTGCGCCGAGGCCGATCCGTTCGGCTTAGGGGTATGCGTCCGCTGCGGCGGCACTTCGCCCCACGCCGCCGACCGCGCCATCCTGGTGCGGCCCCCCGCGAGTCGCGCCGACCGGGAAGGTGTGCGGATGGCGGTGCGCGAGCTGCTGGGTGACCGGGTGGACGGGAGTGCCGCCGACGCCGCGGCGGCGGGAGAGCGCGCGCTGCTCCGGGTGCCGGCGGTGAGCACCGGCACGGTGCTGGAGCACCTGGCCGGCCGCGGCGTGCCGGCGCGCGCGGTGCTGGCCAACCGCACCTGGACCGCAATTCCGATGCAGTTCCACGCCATGGTGATGGGAATGGCGGTCGTGGGCGTTGCCGCCGGCGTGGTGGTGCCGCTGATCGGCTGGGCCAGCCCCGCGGTGGCGGGGCTGTGGTGGTACCTGGCGGTTCGGGAAATCCGCCGCCCCGCGCTGGCCTCGGTCGGGCTCGCGACCCCGCTCCCGCCCGAGTCGGAGCGCGAGGTGGTGGAGGCGCTTGCCGAGCTGCCCGGCGGCACCGCGCGCGAGCTGCTGGCGGACATCGTGCGGGTGGGACAGCGGGTGGCCAGCGCCGCCTCAGGCGCCGACCAGGCCGAGCGGGTGGAAGAGGTGGGCCGGATCCTGGCGGGAGCGAGCCGGGCCGCGCGGCAGGTGGAGGCGCTGGAGGAAACCTTGAAGCACCTGGACCATCGCGCCGACGGCAACCCCGACCCCGGGATGGTCTCGGCCCAGGACGCGCTGGAGCGGGGCCGCGACCGCCTGGTGCAGGAGCTTCTCCAAGTGCTCACCTCGCTGGGCCGGCTGCAGGGGCGCCTGGCCTCGACCGCTGGAGTATCGGCCTCCAGCGGTGAAGGCCTCTCGGCCCTCATCGGGGAGCTGGAGGAATCCCTGCTGACCCAGGCCCAGGCGCTCCGCGAAGTGGAGGAGTTCCTCACCCATCCCAGCGGGGCATGAAACCGATGGGGGAGTGAATCCGTGGTGTTGGGGCGGCCGACAGCCAGACGCCCGTCAATCGGCCGCCCCATCGGTAACACGGAGTCACCACCATGCTGCTGAAGGAGCTGGGATACGCCGCGCGCTCCCTGGCCAGGACGCCCGGGTTTGCCCTCACCGCCATCTTCACCATCGCACTCGGCGTCGGCGCCAGTACCGCGATCTTCAGCGTGGTGAACGGGGTGCTGCTCCGCCGGCTGCCCTACGCCGATCCCGACCGCCTGGTCCTGGCCTGGGGCGATCTCCGCAACCGCAACGTGCTCGACTTCCCCTTCCCGCCGGGAGACATCCCCGACATCCGGGCCCAGGGAACCCTGTTCGAGGCGTTCGCCGGGGTCGTCACCGGCGCCGCGCCCCTCACCGGAGACGACCAGACCCCGGAACAGGTGGTCACCGCCGGGGTTACCACCAACACCTTCTCCCTGCTGGGCCTCCCGATCGAGCTGGGGCGGGGCTTCACCGACGATGACGGCACCCCGCAGCCGCAATTGGCGCAGCAGGGCGGCGGGCCCCCGCAACCCGGCGCCCAGCAGCCGCCGCGGCTCCCGGGCATCGCGGTGCTGAGCCACGAATTCTGGCGGCGGCGCTACGGCGGCGATCGCTCCATCATCGGCAAGACCATCGACCTGGGCGGCAAGACGACGGTGGTGGGAGTCCTGGCCCCGGGCGCCGAGCTGCTCTTCCCTCCCACCACCAACATCGAGCGGCGGCCGGATATCTGGGTGGCCCTCCGGGTCAGGTTCGAAGGCGCCTCCCGCATCAACGTCTTCCTGCGGCTGATCGGCCGGCTCAAGCCGGGGGTGACGGTGGCACAGGCACAGAGCCAGATGGACGGCATCGCGGCCGACTTGCGGAAGCGCTTCCCGATCAAGGAAACCGCCGGCCTGCATTTCCGGCTGGAGCCGATGCAGAAGGACCTGGTGGCCGACGTGCGCCCAGCCATCCTGGCGCTGATGGGCGCGGTGATTTTCGTGCTGCTGATTTCCTGCGCCAACGTGGCCAACCTGCTCCTGGTGCGGGCGGCGCGCCGGGAGCGGGAGCTGGCGCTCCGGTCCGCGCTGGGCGGCACCCGCTGGCGGCTGATCCGCCAGATGCTCAGCGAAAGCCTGGTCCTCGCCGCTGGCGGCGGGGTGCTGGGCCTGGGGCTGGCCTGGCTGGGGATCCGGCTGCTGGCGTCCATGGGCCCGGCCAGCCTTCCCCGGCTCGACGCCGTCACCATCGATCCGCTGGTGCTGGTGTTCTCCGCGGGGGCGAGCCTCGCGGCCGCGGTCATTTTCGGCGTGGTCCCCGCGCTGCGCGCGTCACGCCCCAACGCCATCGAGGCGCTCCGCCCCACCGGGCGGGCATCGGGGGGGCGGGCGGGCCGCTGGCTCCGCGACAGCGTGGTGATGGTGGAGGTGGCGCTCTCGTTCGTGCTGCTGATCGGGTCGGGGTTGATGTTCCGGAGCTTCCTGGCGCTGGTTCGCACCGATCCCGGCTACGATCCGTCGGGGATCCTCACCTTCACCGTGCCCCAGGGGAGGGGGGGCAGTCAGCAGCGCGCGGCATTCATCCAGACGCTGCATGACCGCCTGGCCGGGCTGCCCGGGGTGCAGGCGGTTACCGCCGCCACACCGCTGCCGCTCGACGGGGCCATCGTCAACGCGCGCTGGGGCACCGACGCGGCGGTGGCCGATCCGACCAAGTTCCAGCAGGCCAACCTGCACCTGGTGCTGCCGGGATACTTCGAGACGCTGCGCACCCGGCTGCTCTCCGGCCGGGTCTTCACCGCCGCCGACAACGACAGCTCGGTGATGTCGCTCATCGTGGACGACCGGCTCGCCGCCAAGGCGTTTCCCGGCCGGCCGGCGGTGGGCCAGCGGCTCTACGTGCGGGCCCGGGGCAACGAGCCGGAGTGGTACGACATCATCGGCGTGGTGGCCCACCAGCGCCACGTTTCCCTCACCGAGGACGGACCCGCGGCGATTTTCTTGACCGACGGCCATGTCGGCTCCGGCGCGGTCAGCCGGTGGGCAGTCCGGACCGCGGGCAATCCAACGGCACTCGCCGGCCCGGTCCGCGCCGCGGTGACGGCGCTCGACCCATTGCTCCCGGTGTCCGAGGTGCAGCCCATGTCGGCGCTGGTGGACAAGGCCATGGCGCCGACCCGCTTTGCACTGGTCCTGATCGGAATCTTCGCCGCCATCGCCGGGGTGCTCGCGGTGGTGGGGCTCTACGGCGTGCTCTCCAGCTCGGTGAGCCAGCGCACCGCCGAGATCGGCGTGCGGGTGGCGCTGGGGGCGCCGCGCAGCAGCATCCTGCAGCTGGTCATCGGGCAGGGGCTTCGCTTGAGCGGCGTGGGAATCGGGCTCGGCCTGGTGGGAGCGTTCGCGCTGACCCGGGTGATGAACACGATGCTGGTTGGGGTCAAGGCCACCGACCCGCTCACCTTTGCCTCGATGGTGGTGATTTTCTTCGGGATTGCCTGGTTTGCCTGCTGGGTGCCGGCCCGCCGCGCGGCGGGGCTCGATCCGACGGTGGCCCTGCGGGAGGACTAGCCGGGGCGGCTCTCCACGCCGTCGCGCCGGCCGAGGAAATCCCCCAGCGGCGCCAGGGCGTCGATGTGGTCGCCGCAGATCTTGAGGGTGGCGAGCAGGGGCACGGCGATGAAGGCGCCCGGCACGCCCCAGATCCAGAACCAGAACGCCAGGCCGATGAAGAGCGCCACCGGATTGAGCGCGAGGCGGTGGCCCAGCAGCATCGGGCTCAGCAGGTTGGCCTGGATCAGGTTGGCGACGAGAAAGGCACCGGGCACCAGAAGCGCGTGCCCGACTTCGGGGAAGGTGGCCAGCGCCGCGACGGTGAGAATCGCCAGCATCGCAGCGGCGCCCAGATATGGAATGAACTCGAAGAGCACAGCCAATCCGCCCCACAATAGCGCGTTGGGCATCCCCAGCAGCTGCATCGCCCCCGCAACCATCGCTCCCTCGATCAGGTTGATGGCGGCGGTGGTGCGGAGATAGGTCGAGATCGACGCTTCGGTGGCCCGGGCAATTTGAATCGCCTTGACCTTGTCGCTGAAATGCGGCAGCAGCTTGATCAGCTTTGCCAGGAAGAGATCCCCCGCCGCCAGCAGGAAGTAGAGCAGGATCAGGACTTCGAGCGCCCCGGCCAGGAAGCGCTGGGTGGAGCCGAAGATCCTCGAGGCCACGCTCGGCCCCGCCACCACGACTTCCGGTACCTTGACGGCTCCCGACACGCCGCCCGCCGCGCTCTCCACCTGCTGCGCCGTCTTGGTCATCTGCTCGAGCGGCTTGAGCAGCTTCTTGAGCTTGGCCTGCGCCGTGGCGATGGTTTGCGGCGCCTTTTCCCCCCAGCTCTGCACCGGACCGGAGAGCTGGTAGACCCCGAGGCCCACCAGCCCGACCATCGCCAGGACCACCACCGCCGCGCCGAGGGGTACCGGAATCCGGAGCCGGGCCAGCGCGCGCACCGCGGGGCCCAGCAGGAAATCCAGCAGCAGTGCAAAGGTGATGGGCAGCAGGAATTCGCGGGCGAAGTAGAGGGTGTAGAGCACCGCCAGAATCGCCAGCGCGGTAGTGGCGGTCGAGCGGAGCGGACGTTGCGCTTGGTCGGCGTCCATGGCAGGAAAACTAGCCCCCTTGACGCCAGAGCGGATCGGGCGATAATCAACCATATGGTTGATTATTCCTCGGCGCCGCTCGACCGGGTCTTCCAGGCGCTCTCCGACCCGACCCGCCGCGCCATCCTTACCCGGTTGAGCCGGGGCGGGGCCACCGTGGGCGAGGTGGCGGCGCCGTTCACTACCTCGCTCAACGCCGTCTCCAAGCATCTCATGGTGCTGGAGCGCGCCGGCCTGCTGCGGCGGCGGGTCGAAGGCCGGGAGCACCACCTGGTGCTCGATCCCGAGCCGCTGCAGGACGCCGCGAAGTGGATTGCCTACTATCGAGAATTCTGGGAACGCCGACTCGATGCCCTCGACACCCTTCTCACCGGCGGCCCCCACCCCCTCCCCAAACCCAGGGTCCCTCATGCCCGCCCCCGAAAAACGCGGCGCTGAGCCGTTCCGCATCGAGCTCCGCCGGATCATCGCGCGCCCGGTCGAGGAGGTGTATCGCGCCTGGACCACCCCCGCGCTCATCGCGAAGTGGTTCAGTCCGGGCATCGAGGAGATGCAGGTGTCCGCCGAGGTCCGTACCGGTGGGCCGATCCGGATCGAGCTTACCTACCGCGGCGCGCCCTGGCGGCTCGACGGCAGGTACCTCGAAGTGATCCCGGGCAAACGGCTGCGATTCACCTGGGTCACCACCGAATGTCCCGCCGCGATCGGCTCGGTGGTCACCGTGAATTTCCGCGATCTGGGCTCCCGCACCGAGCTGGTGCTGCTGCACGAGGGCTTCCCCGACCGGAAAACCCGGGACGACCACGATGCCACCGGGTGGCAGCAGATTCTCGAAGTGTTCGTGGCGGCGGAGGGCGGGGCGCTGGCCCCGCAGCGCTTCGCCGACGCTTCCCGCACCGTGCTGGCCCAAGCACGGGGCGACAGCTACCGAGTGGAGGTGCGCAGGGTGATTGCCCGGCCGGCGGCGGAGGTCTTTACCGCGTGGACTAACCCGGCGAGCATGGAGAAGTGGATCTGCCCCAGCGGGACGGGGTCCCGGGTCACCGCCGACGCGCGGGTGGGCGGGCGCTTCCACATCGACATGCTGGGCCCCAACGGCGAGGTGTGGCCCCATGACGGCGAATACCTCGAGATCGATCCTCCCCGCCGGTTGAGCTTCTCGTGGATTTCCCGGGCCTGCGAGGCGGGGGTCGGCGCGGTGGTGACGGTAGACTTCCACGACCGCGGCAGGGAGACCGAGGTGGTGCTGGCGCACTTCGGATTCCCCAGCCTCAAGTCGCGCGACGAGCACCAGCGCGGGTGGACCGCGATCCTGAGTCAGCTCGCTCAGCAGACGAAAGGAGGGTAGAGTCGTCGCGCCCGCGGCTATATTGTAGGACGGGCGCAACAGTTGAAGGTTGTGGCCGGACTCTTCAGTCAAAGCGTCTGTATCACATGATGAGTCCCTCTCTGCCCAGGCGAACCATGCTGGTGAGCCTCTCGGTGCTGACGGCCGCAGCGTGCAGCGCGGCCGATGTCGGCGGACCCGGTCCCGGGCCCGGCCCCAATCCCAGCGCAGCGGACACCACCCTGATCGTCATCGACAACGCCACCACCTACCAGGTGGTGGACGGCTTCGGTGCCACCACCATCAGCCTCAACTTCACCGACGGCGATCACCTCGGGCCCTATCGCAGCGCCGCGATCAAGGTGGTCTACGGCGATCTGGGGCTCTCGCTCGGCACAATCGATTTCGGCCTCGTGGAAACGCCGGCCAACGCCACCGATCTCTTCGGCCAGCGCGCCAACGACAACGCCGATCCGATGGTGGCCAATCCGGCGGGGTTCAACTACACCGGGCCCGATGAGATCCGGAGCAAGGTCCTGATTCCCGCCGCGGCGTACGGGTTCAGCGACCTGACCCTGGGACCGTTCATCAGCCTGCCGTACAAACTCTCCTGGATGCTGCCGATCCGGACCGCGGACTACTCCCGCTACCTCGACGAGGCGGCGGAGAACGTGCTGGTGACCCTCCAGCACTGGCGCGACGCCTACGGCCAGACGCCCAAGCTGATCTCCCTGTTCAACGAGCCCACCAGCGGCAACACCGAGCTGGCCGGCGGCTCCACCCAGGAAGTGGTGGACCTGGTCAAGCGGGTCGGTGACCGGCTCCGCGCGGCGGGCTTCGCCTCGATCAAGTTCCTGGTCCCCAACGAAGAGACGATGGCCCGGTCCTACCAGGTGGCCCAGGCCATTCTCGCCGACCCCGCCGCCCGGCAGTACGTCGGCGCCATCGGATATCACGGTTACCCGTATGGCTCGGTGTACTCCAGCCCGCGGCGGATTCTGGAGACCTCGGGGAACGGGACGCCCGATCCCGCCGCCCGGCAGGAGATGGAGCAGCTCAAGGCGCTGGGCCAGCAGTACGGCGTTCCGATCTGGATGACTGAAATCACCGAGGGCCCCGGCAACGCCGACTACAACTTCGACGCCATCGAGACCATTCTGGCCCGCGCCATTCACATCCACGACAACTTCGAGTACGCCGGGGGATCGGCGTTCTTCGGCATGAACGAGCTCTGGGACTCGAAGTCCAACGCCGAGCATTTCGCCGCTCGGGGCATCGCGTTCCTCTCCGACCACAGCAGTATTGCCCTGGTGGACGTGGGCACCGGCGCGATCCTGACGACCGGGATGGGCTTCGCGATCGGGCATTACGCCTACTGGGTCAAGCCGGGGGCGCTCCGCATCGCCGCCACCAGCGCCAAGCCCAAGGTGATCGTCACGGCGTTCCGGGATCAAGTCAACAAACGGCTGATCCTGGTCGCGGTGAACAACGAGGCGGGGGAGCAGCTGCTCCGCGTCTCACTCCACGGCGCAGCGGCGAACGGGGAGGTTACCGGCGACCAGACCAACGGCGCGCTGCGCCGCCGGATCATTCAGCCCTTCGCGGCGGAAGCGAGCGACAGCGTGAACTTCGTCGCTCCCGGCAGGAGCGTGATTACGCTGGTGATTCCTATCGCGTGAGATCGACCGCGGTCTTCAGGAAGGCAATCCCCCCCGAAACGCACGCCAGCGAGTAGCGCCCCGGCGCCCACTTCTGCCGGGGCAGCAATGGAATCCGCCGGAGGAAGGTGATGGCCCGGCTCCCCTGGGCCAGCGGGAGGGACTGGGGACCGCTGTCGGCCAGCAGCGTGTTGCGTGCGCCGGTGATGCGGCAGGAGAAGTTGAGCGCGCCGGCGGCCGGGTCGGTGGGATGGTCGAGCAGCGCCGCCACCCACAAGGAGCGGACCTGCGGCGCCCGGAAGGAAACGTCGGCCACCGCTTCGTCGCCGGGCGGATCGTCACCCCCCTCGTAAATCGCGGAGGCCAGGAACCGGGCGTCCAACTCGGGGAGGTCCGGCTTCCCCGTCATCTCGAAGCGATCCGTCACCGCGCCCTTGGGCCCGATCCGGCATTCAACCCGGTAGGCGCCGCGCAGCCGCGGTGCATCGGCCGAGCCGACCGGATCGGTCCCGGCAATCGCCCGGTCCTTTTCGCGCAGGTCACCCTTGATCGGGAAGCCGATGGTCACCCCCGCCGGATCGGTGGCAATGCAGGCAAAGGTGGTCGAGTCCCCCGCCGACCGCACCGGCATCACCGCCTCGGCGTAGAGGGTGTCGGCCGAGCCGGCCTCGAAGCTCGCGGCGTAGGCGGGTGGCGCGGCATCACCGCTCTTCCGCCGGAAGAAGCGGAGCCGGCTTCCCGGCGGCGCCGCGAGGGGAGCGCCGCCGTCGAACACTTCGAAGCTTCCCGCAGCCATCTTCTCACCGTTGTTCCAGCAGGACACCTGGTAGACGCCCACCGGCCAGTGGCCGGGCGCGCTCCATCCGATCCCCTGGGTGTGGACCGAACCGGTCCATCCGGCCGGCACCTGCCGCTCCACCTTGACCGGATGAATACTGTTGTCGGGGAAGACGTACACGCACTCGACGATGAAGCTCACCGGAGTCGCCACCTGCGGGTAGACCAGCCCGAACTCGGTCTTGATCCAGCCCGCGGTGCGCGCGTCGAACCGGTTCCCGTACTGCCGGATTTCCAGCGGCAGCCGCTCGGCCAGGCTCTGGAAGAACCGGAGGTGGGTCATCGAGGCGCCCAGGTTCCGGACCGCGGGGGCGTTCTTCACCACCTGAAAGCCGGCGGTCGCCACCACCTGCCCCTCTTCCAGGCAGGACACCTGGTAGCTCCCTTCGGGCCATTGCCCCCGATCCTGCGAGCCCCAACCGGAGGTGTGATACGAGCCCACCCATCCCGGCTCGATGGCGCCGTGAATCAGCGGCGTTCGGGGCTTCCCGTCCGGCCCCTCGAAACGGCACTGGACATCGAACTCGGTCCGCTTGGCGGCCTTGGCGTATTCGAGCTCGAGCTCCAGGTTGATGAATCGGGTGGTCAGCGCATCGAAGGTGGTGGTGACGACCCGGCTCTTCCGGTCGGGCACGTTGCCGGCGCTCTCGAAGAACCGGATGGCCACGACGCGCGCCTTGAGGCCGTTGAACGGACCCCGCCCCAGGGTGACGGTGGGCGCCTGGGCAGGGAGCGGCACGGCGGACAGGAGAAGTACCAGGCTGGTGCGACGGAATCTCACGACCGGGCCTTCCGTTCCTCTTGCTCACTCATGCGGATCAGGATGGCGTAGCGCACCAGACTCCACTCCGAGTCCATGCCCAGTGCCTTGCGCGCCGCAACGCGGTGGAAGGTCACCGTGTGAGGGCTCACGTTGAGCTCCCGGGCAATATCCGCGGTGCGCTTTCCCTCCCCCAGCATGCGCACGATCTGGCGCTGCCGGGGAGTGAGCTGCGACAACCCGAAGCCGATATCGGCGGACCCCGCGTAGGTCGCATGCTTGGGGACCAGCTCGGAGACGAACCGCCGGCCGGCCAGCACTTCCTCCAGCGCGATTTGAAGCTCGGTGATCCCGGCGTCCTTGGGCACGAAGCCGTGCGCCCCCGACTGCAGCGATGCGTCGGCCATGATCCGGTCGGCATGCATGGTGACGATGATGACCTTGGTCTCCGGCGACTCGACCCGCAGGTCGGCGATGATCTCCAGTCCGCTCCGGTCCGGAAGGCTCAGGTCGAGGAGCACCGCGTCGGGCTTGAGCTCGAGGCAGGCGGGGAGCACCGCCTCTCCGGTGGTGCAGGTCCCCACGATGTCGTACTGATCCTGGAGCGCCAGGCGGAGACCCTCCAGCAGCAGCTGGTGGTCGTCCACCAGCAGGAGCCGCGGTCTGGCCGTCATTTCGGGAACACCGCGCGCACCGTGGTGCCGCGTCCCGGCCCCGAGGTGATCGTGAGGGTGCCGCCGGCCAGAGTCGCCCGTTCCCGCATCCCGATCAGCCCGAGGCCGTCGCTGGGCCGCCGCTCCCGGGGCTCGAAGCCCCGGCCCTCGTCGGCCACAACGAGCTCCGCTCCGGATGCTCCCTCGGCCAGTGACAGCCGGGCCTGCTGGGCTCCCGAGTGGGTGGCGACGTTGCGGAGCGCCTCCTGGGCAATCCGGAACACCGCGAGCGCGCGGTGGGCGTCGAGCTGGGTGGGGCCGTCGGGCAGCCGGGTCTCGACCTGCACGTGGTAGGCGCGCTCGACCTCGCCGGCCAGGCCGCCCAGGGCGGCGTGCAATCCGCCCCGGTCGATCAGCGCCGGGTGCAGCCGGTGGGCCAGGCCGCGGAGGAAGACGCCCAGGTCCAGCATTTCCTCCTGGATGGCGCTGACCCGGCCGGACTGCTCGGTGCTCAGCGGCGGCGGGGTGGTGCGGACCTCGTCGCACTCGCGCCGGATGAGGGCGATGCGCTGCAGTGCGTCGTCGTGCACCTCCCGGGCCACCCAGGCCCGTTCCTCCTCTTGCGCTTCCAGAAGTCGGTGGGCGTACGCGCGGTGCATTGCCACGTAGCGCCGCTGGTAGATCACCAGCGCGGCGCCGAGGGCGGAGAGGAGGATGGCGACGGCCAGGATCCCGGCGACGAACGTCCACCAGAGGGTGGAGGTGGAGGCGGAATCGGGCACAACATGCCTCGGGCGATGAAGACGAATGCGACGACGTCGACCAGGGATTGGATCTGGTATGCGGAGGAAACTAGCTCGGAATGTTCCGGGAGGAGAATCCGGGCGATCGGGTGAAGCCCGGCCGAGGATCCGAACCGCAGGCACAACCCGAGGCAGACCCAGAACCAATCATTCGCCGCCAAGTTGCCCTCTTCACGTCGAATCCGCACCAGCAGGGTCGTGGCACTCACCGCAAGGAACAGCAGAGCCTTGAGCGGGCCAGCGACCGGGCTGAAGCTGCTCGTGCCTTCCACGAACACGAGCAGAAGCACCCAGATCACTGCGAATGTGGGGATGGTCAACCGAATCGCTTGTCGCAGGACTCCGTCGCGATGCCAACAGGACAGGGCGCTCAGCAGCGCCGCCACCTCCAGAGGGGTGGATAGCAACGGCACCCAGTGATTGTTCCGTCGCTCGAGGGCCAGCGCGAGCATGATCGCATCGGCCGCCAACAGAATAAGGGCCCAGAGCGCAATCCACCGGCGGGCGGTCGGCAGCGACCGCCCGTATCTCAGGGCCGCGAGAGGCGGAAGCGCCTCCGCCGCCGCTCCGGCGTACAGCTCCCAGGGAAGCGCCAAGGGCCTCTAGGAATTGAGCGGGTTGGCGGTGCCGCAGAATGGTGGGCAGTAGAAGTGCTCGTCTAGGAGAACCCCGTTGACCAGATCGTTCCCCGCCTGATCCACTCCGGCCAGAATGACTGTCGGGGCGTTGGTTGCGTTGCGCCCGAAGTAAAACCGCACCCCGGCAACACCCGGCTGGGCCAGCAGCTCGTCGACCGACTTGCGCAGAAAGAGGCCGCCCTTCACGGCGTCCTTCCCGGCACTGTCGCGGTGGCTCTTGGTCTGGGCCGCGGCCGCCTCGAGGGGGATCCGATGGTCCTTGGGATTGGGAAGTGGCATAGCGCGCTCGCTTATGATGTGGGAAACCTGCTGAGTGACCGAAAGCGAGGCATAACCTTGCACCCCCGCCGCCGGAGGGCAAGTGGGTCCCTCCCCCTACCTATAACATGTTCTAGGTACCTACCTAGAACATGTTATAGGTCGTAGACCTATAACATGTTCTAGCTTGTCCCCCCCGGTCGCTCCGCGAGACATTGCCTTGGTCCCGAGGAGGCACTCATTGCAGTACCCGCCGCATCGCTCCGGTTTGGCCTTCGTCCACGTGGGATTTCCCGTCGTGGGCCCGGGCGAGCGCACCTCGGTCAAGGTTCAGGTCAAGAACTTGGGCGTGCAGCCCGCGAAGAACGTCACGGTGGCGCTGGCCGACCCCGCCGAGTGGGGCTCCCAGGGCATCGTGATGCAGCACCTGGGCGACCTGACCCCCGGGGCCGAGATCGGGGCGGAGCTGGCGCTTCAGTATTCGATTTCCGATGCGTTGCGGCTGGGGTCGCTCACCGTGGCAGTGTTCCCCCGTGACCAGGCCATCAACTGCGACGAGGGGGATCTTCCCGGCGACCCCGTCCCGCCGATCAGCGGGCGCTGGACCACGGCCGTCCACCCCTCCCGGACCACCCTCCGCCCCCACTCCGAGTAGTCCCGCCGACACCCTTCCTCCTCCCGGCTCTCCGGGTATTTTGAGGCCGTGGGACGCATCCCCAGGACGTCGCCGGGATGATCGAGGTCGTGGCCGCCGAGTCTCCCGAGGACCTGGAGGCGGTCCGATTCCTGATCCTGGCCCACGCGTCCGCGCTCCGCGACCACCCCGGATCCGAGACCGTTCGCGACGATGTCGACCGGCTCCCGGGACCCTACGCCCCGCCGCGGGGGCGGCTCTACTTCGCGCGCCTTGAGGGGATGCTGGCGGGGTGCGTGGCCCTCCGGCCGCTCGACGCCGAGGTAGCCGAGGTAAAGCGGATGTTCGTGCTGACCGCCGCGAGGCGGAGCGGGGTGGCCCGGGCGCTGATGGAACGGTTCCTCTCCGACGCCCGACGGATGGGCTATCGTCTGGTGCGCCTGGGCACGCTCCCCGAGATGCTGGCCGCGCAGAGTCTCTATCGCGGGATGGGGTTCGTGGAGATCCCCCGTTATCGCCCCGACGAGCTGGTGGACACCGTCTTCTTCGAATGCGATCTTACCGCGCGACAATGAGCGCGCTCACCCGTCCCCGAATCAGGAGAAAGCAGCCATGAAAGCCCGTGTCGCCACACTGCTCGCACTGATCGCCATTCCCGGCGCTGCCGCCGCCCAGGGGATCTCGGCGATTGCGCCCCTTTATGAGATGACCAAGGGGTTCATCGTCAAGTCGGCCGAACAGATGCCGGAGGCCAACTATTCGTTCAAGCCGACTCCGGCGGTCCGGAGCTTCGGCCAGCTCATCGGCCACGTGGCCAACGCCAGCTACGCCATGTGCTCGACGGCCAAGGGAGAGAAGAGCCCCGCAACCCAGGACTTCGAGAAGACCACCGAAAAGGCCGCCCTGGTAAAGGCGCTCAACGACGCCTTCGCTTATTGCGACCCGATCTACAAGATGGCCGACTGGGCGTTCTCGGCGCCGGCCGAGCTGTTCGGGATCAAGATGTCGCGGCTGGGATTCCTGATGCTCAACGTGACCCACGACAACGAGCATTACGGCAACATCGTGACCTACCTGCGGCTCAAGGGGATGGTGCCGCCCTCCAGCCAGGGCAACGCGCCGTAGGGCGCTCCCGGGAGCGCTAGCGGAGGGTCACCGCCGGGGCCACGGCACGCCCTGGTTCTTGGTGGTGACCCGCCGCATCCCCCGATACACGAACTTCTGGACTCGCTTCCCCTCGTAGGTCTCCGTCGTATAGATGTTGCCCTTCGAATCCGTCGCGATGCTGTGCACGGCGAAGAACTGTCCCGGCTGCCGCCCGCCGTCGCCGAAGCTGGTCAGGATCTCCAGCGACTGCCGGTCGATGATGTACACCCGTTCATTCTTGCCGTCGGCCAAATAGATGAACTTCTGCTGCGGATCGCGCGAGAAGGCAATGTCCCAGACCGACCCGTCGCCCAGGGTCCGCGGCGCAATCCGTTGCTCCTTCACGAAACTGCCGTCCTTCTTGAACACCTGGATCCGGTCGTTGGGCCGGTCACAGACGTAGACCAGGCCGTCGTGGCTCGGCTCGGCGCAGTGGACCGGGTTGCGGAACTGCTGGGCCAGCGGCGCATCGGGGTTGTAGGGGCCCAGGCTCGCGTCCTCCGGCTTGTGCCCGTAGGCGCCCCAGTACCGCTTGATCTTGCCGCTGTCCATGTCGAGAACGGCCACCCGCTTGTTGCCGTATCCGTCGGAGACGAACGCTTCGTTGGCCGCCGGATCGAACGAGATCTTGGCTACCCGTCCGAAACTGGTGAGGCTGTTGCTGTTGGTGGTCTGGTGCGGACTCCCGATTTCCATCAGGAATTTGCCGTCGTGGCTGAACTTGAGGATGAAGGAGTCGATCGTGCCCCGCGGGCAGGCGGCGCTGGCGGTCGAATCGTTCGGACAGGTGCCGTTGCCGCCGATCCAGATGTTGTCCTTCTGGTCGACCGAAATGCCGTGGTTCGACTCCGGCCAATCGTGTCCCTCCGCGGGCCCACCCCATGAATTGACCAGATTGCCCTGCGGATCGAATTCGAGAATCGGCGGGGCGGCGGCGCAGCATTCGCCGGTCGGGGGCTTGGTGTCGAGTCCCGCTTCGGTCCGCGGGGTGAGGGTCGGAAATCCCCGATGGATGATGAAGACGTGGTCCCGGGAATCGACCCCGACCCCGATGGCGGAGCCCAGAATCCAGTGATTGGGGAGCGGTTTGGGCCAGAGCGGGTCCACCTCGAAGGCCGGGGCCTCGACCACCGGGCCCTGGGTGGCGGCGTCGAGTGCGGCCTGCCCCACACCGAGCGCCGCGATCAGCGCCACCAGCGAGCCGCCGAACAGCAGGCTCTTCGCGTGCCTCATGGAGCCCTCCTTGTCGCGAGAGAGTATAATCTCCGCATGAGCTCTCGGATATCCCGGGCGGAAGCCGGACTCGCGCTGGCCACAGGGCTGCTCCTTGCGGCGCCCGGCGCGGCGGCGGCGCACGACATTCCGGTCCGGGTGGCGCTGATGGCGTTCATCAAGCCGGAGGGACGGACCCTGCGCGTACTGGTGCGCGCGCCCCTCGAGGCGATGCGGGACATCGCCTTCCCGCTCAAGGGGCCCGGCTACCTCGATCTGCCGCGCAGCGACCTCCTGCTCACCGACGCCGCGAACCTCTGGATTGCCGGCTCCATGGAGCTCCAAGAGAACGGCCGCCGGATCGAGGACCCGCGGATCGTCGCGGTGCGGGTGTCGCTGCCGTCCGACCGTTCCTTCGAGTCCTGGGAGCGGGCCCTTTCCCACGTCACCGGCGCGCCGCTCCCCGCGGAAACCGAGTTGATCTGGAAACAGGCGCTGCTCGATGTGCTGCTGGAGTACCCGATCGACTCGGCGCGCTCCGAATTCGCCATCCGGCCCGCCTTGGCGCGCCTGGGCCTCCAGACCACCACCGTCCTCCGGTTCCTGCCGCCCGGCGGCGGCGAGCGCGCCTACCAGTTCCTCGGCGATCCCGGTTTGGTTCGGCTCGATCCGCGCTGGCACCACGCCGCGCTGCAGTTCGTCAAGCTGGGCTTCCGGCACATTCTCGACGGGATCGATCACCTGCTGTTCATCTTCTGCCTGGTGATCCCCTTCCGGAAGCTTCGCCCGCTGATCGGGATCGTTACGTCGTTCACAGTGGCCCACTCGGTTACTCTCATCGCCTCGACCCTGGGCCTGGCTCCCACCGCGCTCTGGTTCCCGCCGCTCATCGAGGTCTTGATTGCCCTGTCGATTCTGTACATGGCGTTCGAGAACATCGTGGGAGCGCGTCAGGACCGGCGCTGGCTGCTGGCCTTCGGCTTCGGGCTGGTGCACGGGTTCGGGTTTTCGTTCGTGCTCCGGGAGTCGCTCCAGTTCGCCGGCGTGCACCTGGCCACCTCGCTGCTGTCGTTCAATCTCGGCGTCGAGCTGGGGCAGGTCTTCGTGCTGCTGCTGACGGTTCCGCTCCTGGGGTGGCTCTTCACGAGGGTGGTCCGGGAACGGGTGGGCATCATTCTGCTCTCCGCGCTGGTGGCCCATACGGCATGGCACTGGATGCTCGACCGCGGCGCCATCCTCCGGCAGTACCGATTCGAGTGGCCGGCGCTCGATGCGGTGTCGCTGGCGGGCGCGCTGCGCGGGCTCATGCTCCTGCTCATCATTGCGGGGGCGGGATGGCTCATGCTGGGGCTGGTGCGGCGGCTGGCGCAGCCGGGCGGCCCCCGCGAGCCCGCGGCCCAAGCGGAGAACTAGGTTGCGCCTCCTGATTTCGGCATGCATACTGGCCTGGCATGGTACGGCCGCGGCCCAGGCCGGGGCGCGGGATTCGACCCGCTCGACCCGGACCGGCGTATATACCGCAGCCCAGGCGCTGCGCGGACGGGACATCTATCTGCTCAACTGTGTGAGCTGCCATACCGCGGCTTCCCATACCGGTCCGGTGTTCGCCGCAAAGTGGGAAGGGCACCAGCTGTCGGATCTGTTCGAGTACATCCGGGCGTCGATGCCCAAGAGCGCTCCGGGAACCCTCACCCGGCGCGAGTACACCCAGGTGACGGCGTACCTGCTCAGGATGAACGGGATGCCGGCCGGCGCGGCCGAGCTTCCCGCCGACTCCACGGCGTTGACCAGAATCCGGATCGAGCTCAAGACGGCGCGCGACTCCGTACCAGAGAGGTGATCCGCCCATGCCCCGCTTCTCCCGGTTTCACCGACAACACCTGATCCACAGATTTCACAGATTACACAGAATTGACAAGGTTGTTCATTTCATCTGTGCCATCTGTGTAATCTGTGGATTGAGCAGTTCGCCGCTCCTGGCCCAAACGAAGCCAACCGCGCGCGGCAACGTCCCCGGTGAGTGGCGGGCGTGGGGCGGCGACCTCTGGAGCACCCGGTATTCTCCGCTCGACCAGATCAACGCGAGGAACTTCGACTCGCTGAAGGTGGCCTGGCAGTGGAACGCGGGAGCCTTCGGCAGCGACGAGTATTACCGGACCACACCGCTCTACGCCAACGGCCGTCTCTTCACCGTGGCCACCACCCGCCGAGTGGCGATGGCGCTCGACCCCGCCACCGGCGAGACCCTCTGGATGTGGCGCCTGGACGAAGGGATCCGGTGGCAGAAAGCGCCACGCCAGTTTGCCGGGCGCGGGCTGGCCTATTGGACCGACGGCAAGGACGAACGGGTCATTGTCGTGACGCCGGGATACCACCTGGCCTCGCTGGACGCCAGGACCGGCATCCCCGACCCCAAGTTCGGCACCAACGGCGTGGTGGATCTGATGCCCGGGCTGGGGCTCCCGATGGTGCCGCTCGCGGTCGACGACTCGGGCCCGCTCATCATCAGCGACGCCGCGCCCGCCCGCCAGGCGCGCCCGGGGGAAATCTGGGACCCGATCAAGAAGATCGGCGCCGACGGGACCATTGGAATCGATCCCACACTGGGCGAAATCGCCAACAGCTCCCCCGCCATCGTCGTGAACGACGTCATCGTGGTGGGAAATTCCTCGATTCACGGCTACTACCCGATCCGCTTTCGCAACATCCCGGGTTTCATCCGGGGGTTCGACGTCCACACCGGGAAGCAGCTCTGGAAATTCAGCCTGATCCCCCAGCCGGGAGAGTTCGGCGCGGAGACCTGGCTCAACGGCTCCAAGATCGGGACCGAAGGGGTGGGCAAGAACGACGCCTGGGCCACCTACTCCGCCGATCCTGGGCTCGGCCTGGTTTACATCCCGGTGGGCATGCCGCTGCTGGACGAATACGGTGGCCACCGGCCGGGAGACAATCTCTTCGGCACCAGCCTGGTGGCGCTCGACGTCAAGACCGGGAAGCGGCGCTGGCACTTCCAGATGGTGCACCACGACATCTGGGACTACGACAACCCGATGTCGCCGAACCTCCTCGATGTCACGGTGGATGGGCGGCCGCGGAAGATCATCGCCCAGACCACCAAGCAGGGCTGGGCCTACGTCTTCGACCGGGTGACCGGTGCACCGATCTGGCCGATCGTGGAAACGCCGGTGCTGCCGAGCGAGGTGCCGGGGGAGCGCACCTCGCCCACCCAGCCGGTTCCCAGCAAACCGGCGCCGTACGCGCAGCAGGGGCTGCTGGAAACCGACCTGATCGACTACACCCCGGCCATCAGGGATTCGGCGCTCAAGATCGCCAAGCGCTGCCGCATGGGGCCCTGGTTCATCCCGGCCTCGCTCGCCGACGGCACCGGGGCAAGCGGCTACAAGTGCTCCTGGTACGCGCCCGGCGCCGGCGGCGGCGTCAACATCGACGGCGGGGCGGCAGCGGATCCGGAAACCGGGATGATGTACGTCGGAGCTATCAGCGGGCTCAGCACCATCCAGGTGCAGAAGGATCCCTGCTCCGAATTCCGCTACAGCTCACCCCGCGACAACTGTGGATTGATCGGCGCGCTGCCGCCACCGCCCGGCTACCAGCCGCCGGCCAGCCGAGGGGGAGAATTCGAGGGGCGCGGCGCGCTCTCCCAACTGGGCGGGGTCTCGATCCTCAAGCCGAAGCCGTTCGGCGGCATCACCGCCTACAACCTGAATTCGGGAGACAAGGCGTGGTGGGCCCCCAACGGGGGGACGAGCCCGGTAACCAGCACCTCCCCGCTCTTTGCCGGAGTCACCCTGCCACCAGCACCCGGACGGGGGCTGGCACAGGTGATCACGACCAAGACGCTGGTGATCTACGGTACCGGCCGGAGCGGCGGGGTGCCCGACGCGGAGCCGAAGCTGTTCGCGCTGGACAAGGCCACCGGGAAGCCGGTCGGCGCGGTCGAGATTCCCGGCCGGACCACCGCGGTGCCGATGACCTTCATGCACCAGGGCCGCCAGTACATCGTCTTCGCAACCGGCGTGGGAGAGAACACCTCGCTGGTGGCGCTCCGGCTTCCCTAACGGCCGTTGGTCGACGCCTTACCCGCGGGGAAGATCTCCTTGAACGCGGTGATGAACCGGGTCATCTCGTCCGCGGTCCCGACCGAAACCCGGAGATGCTCCGGCACCGCCGTGAACGGCCGGCCCACCAGCACCCCCCGCTTCCGGAACTCCTCGACCACCGGCGGCACCGGCCGCCGGACGTGGACCAGGAAGAAGTTCGCGTCGGAGGGCACCACCGGATAACCGTGGGCGGCGAGATCCGCCATGGTCTTGCCGCGCAGCTCCAGGGTCACCCGCTTGACCCAGGCCTGGGACGCGGTGTCCTTGAGCGCCGCCACCCCGCCCCACTTCACGATGGCGTTGATGCTCCCGACGCTGTAGGGCCGCAGCCGCTGCAGCAGCCCCTTCGGCGCCACCGCATAGCCCAGCCGCATTCCCGCCAGCGCCGCGATCTTCGAGAACGTCCGGGTCACGATGACCTGTCGCCCCTCCAGCACGTAGGGGATCGCCGTGGCGTAGTTGGGATCGTCCACGAAGTGGAAGTAGGCCTCGTCGATGACCACCGGGACATCGTTGGGAATCCCGTCGAGCAACTGGGCCACTTCCTGTTTCGTCACCATCCGTCCGGTAGGATTGTTCGGGCTGCAGAGGTAGACCAGGCCCACGTCCCGGTAATTCGCGTGGACCGCCGCGATGGTGGCCGGGATGTCCTGCCGGAAATCCGGCAGGAGCGGCAACTTGATCTGGTCGGCCTTGAGCGCGGTCACGTGCTGGTAGAGCACATCGTAGGACGGCTCGGCCCCCACGATCTTCCGGTCACCCATCAGCAATGCGGTGCACGCCACGTCGAGGATCTCGCCCGATCCGGCCCCCAGCAGCACGTTCTCCGGTTGGACGCCGTGGAGCCTGGCGATCTCCTCGGTGATGCCGCCGTCCGGATATCCGTAGCGGTTGGCGTACTTGAAGGCGTCGGTCATCGCCTTCATGACCGATTCGGGCGGCCCGTACGGGTTCTCGTTGTTGGCCAGCTTGGCAAGCGCGTCGTACTCGTCCACCGTCGGCTGGCGGCGGGGAACCGGGTTCTGCCCGAGAGACCAGAGCCGGGCGCCGGGCTTGAGGGTGAGAAATCCGAAGGCGGTGGCCACCCCGCCGAAGAAGCGTCGTCGCGAGACCGCGGGCATTACGTCCATTGCGACCCCCTTCTCATCCCCATGTGAGATCGTGCTTCCCGATCGGCAGCGAGCGCACCCGTTTCCCGGTGGCCTCGAAAATGGCGTTGCAGAGCGCCGGGAGCACCGGCGGCAGAGCCGGCTCCCCCAGTCCGGTGGGCGGGAAGTCCGTCTTCCGGAAGAACACCTCCACCGGGGGCGCCTGGATCAGTCGAAGCAGCGGGAAATCGTGGAAATTGCTCTGAACGGTACTGCCTCCCTCGATAGTGATCTCCTGGTGGAGCGCCTGGGCGATCCCGTCGAGCACCGCGCCCTGCACCTGGTTTTCGGCGTTGCCGGGGTTGATCACCTCGCTCCCGATGTCGCCAGCCACCCACACCTGTTCTACCGTCAGCACCCCGCGCCGGCTCACGCTCGCCTGCACCACCTCGGCGAAATGGCCCCGATGGCTGAAGTGGAACGCCAATCCCATTCCGGTGCCGCGGACCCTGGGACGGGAGGCCCACCCCGACTTTTGCGCCACCAGCTCGAGCACGCCGCGCATCCGCGCGGTGTCGAGGCCGTCCGCTGCGGCGTGACCCCCGGCCAGCAGGTCCAGCCGGAACTGCAGGGGATCCTTGCCCGCGGCGTGCGCCAGCTCGTCGAGGAACGACTGCATCACGAAGGCAACCCCGTTGCTGGTCGGCGCGCGCAGCGCGCCGGTGGGCACCCCCAGGGGCATCACCGAGCTGCCGAGCCCGTAGTTCGGCACGAAGCCCTGGGGGAATTCGGTCGGCCCGAGCCCCGCGCTCGAGGCAAAGCGCTCCCCCTCACCGAAGGAAACGAAGTGATTGCGCCACGCCACCAGTCTCCCCCCGGCATCCACCCCGCCGGTGAGATAGTGGAACCCGGCGGGACGATAGAAGTCGTGGCGGATGTCGTCCTCCCGGGTCCAGAGGAGCTTGACCGGCACCCCCGCCTGCTTCGCGATGGCCGCCGCTTCCACCATGTAGTCGTTGTTGAGCCGCCGGCCGAAGCCGCCGCCGCACCGGGTCAGATGAATCGTGATGTCGGTCTCCGGAATGCCGAGGGTGCGGACCACCAGTCCGCGCCCACTCTGGGGGGTCTGGGTCGGCGCCCAGATCTCCAACTTCCCGTCCCGGAAATGCGCGGTGCAGTTCTGCGGCTCCAGCGGCGCGTGTGCGATGAAAGGATAGAAGTACTCCGCCTTCACCACCTTGGCGGCCCCGCCGAGCGCGGCGTCCACGTCGCCGTCGCTCTTGAGGGACCGCTGCGGCGGCCGAAGGGAGAGCTCCGCCGCCCGCTTGGCGAACCCCGCGCTGCTCTGCTCGGCGGTGGCTCCCTCGTCCCACACCACCACCAGCTTCTCCCGTGCCTTGCGCGCGGCCCACCAGCTGTCGGCCACAATGGCCACGCCGGCCAGCAGCCCGTTGAGCGTGGTGCCGCCGTCGACCGTAAACGCCTGTCGCACGCCCGGCTGCGCCCTCACCACATCCAGATTTGCGCTCCGCACCGTCCCGGCGAATACCGGGCACTTCTCGAACACGGCGTAGAGCATGCCGGGCAGCGTGACGTCGATGCCGTACATCGGCGTGCCGGTCACGATCGCGTGGGTGTCCACCCCGCGCACCGACTTCCCGATAATGTGAAAATCCTTCGGGTCCTTGAGCTTCACGGTCTCGAGCGCGGGGGCGGACAGCCGGGCCGCCCTGGTCAGGAGCTCACCGTACCGAAGGCTCCGCCCGCTGGCGCGGTGGTACACCACACCTGACGCGGTCTCGCACTCTCCCTCGGCAACCCCCCAGGTCTGGGCCGCCGCACCCACCAGCACGGCGCGCCCCGCCGCACCCACCTGGCGCATCGGCAACCAGTTGTTGGGTGTCGCGGTGCTCCCTCCCGCGAATTGGCTGGTATAGCGCGTGGTGTCGAGCCCCGCCTGCTCGATCCGCACGTCCTTCCAGTCCACGTCCAGCTCGTCCGCGATGATCATCGGAAGCATCGTCTTGACGCCCTGACCGATTTCCGGATTCTTCGCGATGATGGTGACGATTCCGTCCGGCATGATGCGGATGAATGCGTTGAGTTCCGGGGCTTGCTGCGCCGCCAGCGCCGACTTGAGGCCGAAGCGCTCGAGCGTGCTTCCCAGCAGAATTCCTCCCCCCGCCACCGCGGTGACCTGAAGGAACTCCCGGCGCGAGACCCCCTTGATGGCTGTCATGGTCCCTCCTCAGGAGTCCCGGTTGGAGGAGCCCGTCGCGGCCGTCGCCATCCTCGCCGCCCGGTGGATTCCCTGCCGGATCCTCAGGTAGGTGGCGCAGCGGCAGAGATTCCCGTTCATCGCGGCGTCGATGTCGGCATCGGTCGGCTTCGGCGTCCGGGCCAGCAGTGCCGCGGCCGACATGAGCTGCCCCGCCTGGCAGTAGCCGCACTGCGGGATGTCGAGCTCTTCCCAGGCGCGCTGCAAGGCATGGGTCCCCTCGGGCGAAAGCCCTTCGATCGTGGTGACCTCCGCCCCCGCCACCGCGGCGATCGGGAGCACGCACGACCGGGCTGCCGCTCCGCGGATGTGCACCGTGCAGGCGCCGCACTGCGCCACGCCGCAGCCGTACTTGGTGCCCTTGAGGTCGAGTACGTCGCGCAGCACCCAGAGGAGCGGCATGTCCGGCGCAACGTCCACCGTGGCCGACTTCCCGTTGACCTTGAAGGTGACGCTCATGGTCTGACGTACCTCCGGAGTGTGCGCGGACCGACCTCCGCGCCGTAAATATTCCCTCTCCCATCCACCGCGATGCCCTCCGCCGCGCTGGTGCCGGTGGCGTGCTCCGCGGGGTCGGGAATGAACGCCCAGACCGCACCGTCCTTGGCGCTTCCGATCCGGATTCCCCGCTTCCATTCCCCGTGCGCCGGAGCAACCGAGCCCGACTCGGAGTCGGTCACGTAGATCGTGTCGTTCCGGATGTAGATCCCGCTCGGCCGGCTGAACTGGAGCCATTCCGCGAGGAATCGGCCGTCCTGGTCGAAGATCTGAATCCGGTTGTTGCTCCGGTCTCCCACGAAGAGACGGCCCCGCGAATCCATGGCCAGTGCGTGGGGCTGGTCCAGCTCCCCCGGACCGGTGCCCTTGCTGCCGAAGGCCTTCAGGAACTTTCCGTCCTTGCCGAACTTGAGAATCCGCGCGTTGGCCCCCGGCGCCGACGAATGCCCCTCGGCTACGAATATGTCGCCGTTGGGGGCAACCAGCACGTCGTTGGGCTGGGTGAAGTACTCCGGCTCCCGGGCCCCGCCGGCCTTGCCGAGGGTCAGGAGCAGTGTGCCGTCGGGACTGAACTTGAATACCTGGTGGCCCTTGGGCCCGGCCGCCGCGGCCGCCTCCCGCTGCGCGGCGGTCCCGGTGCAGGCGCAGTCGGTCACCCAGAGGTTGCCGTCCCGGTCCACGAAGATCCCGTGGGGGGAGAGCAGGATGCCCGAGCCGAAGCTCTTCACCAGCGTCCCGGCCGAATCGAACTTCAGAATCGGATCGAGATTGGAGCCGGCGCAGCTGTTGGTGCCACAGCGCTCCGCCACCCACACGCTTCGGCCGTCCCGGTCGATCTCGACCGCGCTGGTGGAGCCCCAGATTCTGCCCGGCGGCATCCGGGCCCAGCCTTCGATGGTTTGGTAGGGATTCGGAAGGTCGTTGACGGGGCGGGTGCCGCTTCCCCCTTGGGCCAACACCCGGGAGCCGAGGCCGGCCAGCGTTCCGGCCATGAACGCCGACCTGAGCGCTGTCCATACTCTCATGCTGTGGAACGTACTGCCGGATCGCGGCGGCTGTCACCCTGTTCCCCGCCACCGACCGCGGCGAGGCCCTCGGCCCGGAGCAGGTTGGCGGCGTCCCCTGGCGCCCGAATGCACCCCATCTGGGAGTCCTCGAAATTAGGCGATTTCGGCCCCAAAACTGGCACTTTTCGGCAAAAATTGGCAAATCTTAGCCAAAAAACTCCGAAAAACGGCAAGAGTCAGAACCCCGCGAAATCGGCCGGGAATGGGCGCCCAGGTCCCCCCGGGCGCCCACTTCTCAGCGGCTCCGACTGGGGCCACGTGCGGCGACTCCCGGGTCGGTAGATTGCAGCCCGCCGCACCACCCGGAATGGACCCATGAACGTTGAGCACGACATCTCGGGCCATCGCTTCGTCGTTCGGATGCCGGAGGGGGAAGGCAGCTTGGTTTATGCGGTTGCCGGTCCTCAACTGCTGGATCTGCTGCACACCGAAGTCTCGCCGAGCCTGCGGGGCCGCGGTATCGCCGACGCGCTGGCGATGGCCGCCGTCGAATACGCTCGGCGAACCGGCGCGAAGATCATCCCTACCTGCCCCTTCGTGCGGGGCTGGCTGGCCCGGCACCCAGAGAACAACGACCTCCTCGCCGCAAGACCGTCCCGCGGCGCGCCCTGACCACACGGGACGACGCCAGCCCCCGCTCGCCACCCGTGCCGTCCGATGGTATGTTCGCGGTTCCTCTCTTTCCGGTTACCCTCCCATGAAGCGTGTATTGAGCCTGGTGGCACTCGCTTCCCTCACTGCCGTTGCCACCCTCCCAGCGCAGCAACCGGGCTCCGGTCCGCTCGCCTCGGCGCTTCGCGCCGCCTTGACGCGGGTGACGGCGAACATGCCGGGTGCCGCCGACCTGATGCCGGCCGAGAAGTACGGGTTCAAGCCGACTCCGGAGCAGATGAGCTTCGGAGAGATCATCGCCCACGAGGCGCAGTCCAACGAGACGCTCTGCGCGGCGATCGCCGGCAGCGCGGCGACGCCGTCGGAATCGGCTGCCGGTGCAACGGCCCCCAAGGACCAGCTGGTGGCCCGCCTCAAGAAATCCTTCGACTACTGCGGGACCGTCATCGCCCAGCTCAATGAGGGCACCCTGGGTGACTCGGTGCCGTTCTTCGGCGGCCGCAAGGCCACCCGGGCCCGGGCGGTAATCGTCCTGGCGCAGGACTGGGCCGACCACTATGCCCAGGCCGCGATGTACCTGCGTGCCAACGGCATCCTCCCACCGTCGGCGCGTCCGCGGCAATAGATTCGGGCGGGGGGCGGCGCGGAGCCGCGCGCCGCCCCCAGCGCCAGCACTTCGCCATGCCGATCCCCAACTACATCGCCGGCCGGTGGACTCCCTCTTCGTCCGCCGATTCGCTCCCGGTTGCCAATCCCGCCACCGGCGAGCTCCTGGACCGCGTCCCCCTCTCAACCGCCGCGGACGTGGGCCAGGCGGTTACCGCGGCGGTGGAGGCGTTTCCCCGATGGCGCGACGTTCCGGCGGTCGAGCGCATCAACGTCCTCTTCCGGCTCAAGGCGCTGCTCGAGGCCAACCTGGACGAGCTCGCCGAAACCATGACCCGGGAGCACGGCAAGACGAAGGACGAATCGATCGGCGAGCTGAGGCGCGGCATCGAGAGCGTCACCCACGCCTGTGCCATCCCCACGCTCCTGATGGGCGAGACCCTCGAAAACATCGCGCCCGGCATCGACTGCGAAACCATCCGCCAGCCCCTCGGCGTGTTCGCGGTGGTCACTCCCTACAATTTTCCGGTGATGATCCCGCTCTGGTTCTGGCCCTTTGCGGTAGCCACCGGGAACACCGTGGTGCTCAAGCCCAGCGAGCGCGATCCGCTCACCCATCAACGGGTGGTGAGTCTGGCCGCCGAGGCGGGCCTTCCTGCCGGGGTCCTCAACGTGGTCCACGGCAATCAGGCCGCGGTGGACGCCCTGCTCGAGCACCCCGAGGTCAAAGGGGTTTCGTTCGTCGGCTCGAGCGCCGTGGCCCGGGGCCTGTACGCCAAGGCCGCCGCCCACGGCAAGCGGGTCCAGGCGCTGGGCGGCGCCAAGAACCACCTGATCGTGCTCCCCGACGCCGACCTCGACGCCTCCGCCAGGGCGGTGGTCGCCTCCGCCTTCGGGGCCACCGGCCAGCGCTGTCTCGCCGGCAGCATCGTAGTGAGTGTCGGCGACGCCTACCGCCCGATGCGCGAGCGGGTCCTGGACGGCGCGGCATCGCTCCGGCTCGGCAACGGTCTCGACCCCGCCGTGACGATGGGGCCGCTCATCTCCGGCGCCCATCGGGCGCGGGTTGCGGGCTATGTCGCCGAAGGAAAGCAGGAAGGGGCCACGCTGATTCTGGACGGGAGCGCGGCGACGGTGCCCGAGCTCCCCACCGGCCACTGGTTCGGGCCCACGGTCTTCGAAGACGTGCAGCCCGGCATGTCGATCGGGCGAGAGGAGATCTTCGGCCCGGTGATCGGCCTCACCCGCGCCGCCTCGCTCGAGGCGGCCATCGCCCTGGTGCACCGGAACCAGTACGGCAACGCCGTCTCCCTCTTCACCACCAGCGGGCGGGCAGCGCGCGAGTTCCGCTACCGGGCCGGGATAAGCATGCTGGGAGTCAACATCGGCGTGGTGGCGCCGATGGCGTTCTTTCCGTTCGGGGGCTCCCGCGGATCGTTCTATGGAGACCTCAAGGCGCAGGGGCGGGACGCCATCGAGTTCTACACCGACAAGCGGGTGGTGATCTCCAAGTGGTGAACGGGGGTCCTTGCAACCTTTTCGCCCCTCCAAGTATCTTACTATAGTAACTTGGAGGAGCGTCCGCCCATGGCTCTGCTCAAAGGCACTCTCGACGCCCTGGTCCTCAAGGCTCTGTCCTGGGGGCCCATGCACGGGTTCGAGATCACCCGCTGGATCGAAGACGGGTCCCGGGGGGAATTCGCCATCGAGGCCGCCGCGCTGCTCCAGGCCCTCCACCGCCTGGAAGAGCGGCGGCTGCTCCGCGCCGCCTGGGGCGTCACCGAGAACAATCGCCGCGCTCGATATTACAGCCTGACCCCCGCCGGCCGGGCCCATCTCCGCGCCGAGACCGAATCGCTCAAGAGCGCGGTCGCGTCTCTCGCTGCGATGCTCTCCGCCCGCACCGCCTCAGCTCCCGGCGGCCGATGATGCCGGGATTCATTCGCGCTGGCGTGCGGCGGCTCTTCCAACTCGCGGTCAGGCGCCCGGAGGAAGCCGCGGCCGACGCCGAGGCCGAGCTCCAGTCCCTGCTCGACGAGCACACCCGATACCTGACGGCGCGCGGGATGGCGCCCGATGCCGCGCGGGCCGAAGCATTGCGGCACGTGGGCGGCCCGCTGCCCCGTGCCAGCATCCTCCTTCACCGATCCGCCAAACGCCGGGAGCGAAGCTTGCAGGCGCATGAATGGCTCGAGGATTTCGCCGCGGACCTCAGGTACGGCTTGCGGGTTCTCCGCCGCAGCCCCTCACTCGCCGTGGCCGCCACGCTCACCCTTGCCCTCGCCATCGGCGCCAACACCGCCATCTTCTCGGCGGTGAGCGCCGTGATGCTCCGTCCCCTGCCGTTCGCCGAGCCGGGGCGGTTGGTAATGCTGTGGGAGAAGAACCCCGACTTCCACTGGGACCGGGAGGACGCGGCGCCCGCCAACATGCTCGACTGGAGGGAGCAGGCCGGTGTCTTTGCCGATGTCGCCGCCTATCCGCATTTCGCGGGCACCATCACCCTGAACGGCTACGGAGAGCCGCGGCTCCTCAAGGCCCAGCCGGTCACTGGAAACTTCTTCGACGTTCTCGGCGTCCGCGCCGAGCTCGGCCGCACCTTCCGCGATGCGGAGACCTGGGAGGGAAGCGGGCCCCGCGCGGCGGTGCTGAGCTACCGGGCCTGGCGGGACGTCTTCGGCGCCGACCGCTCCCTGGTGGGTCGCACGGTCGAGCTGGGCGGGCGGCCGGTCGAGATCGCGGGCGTACTGCCCGCGCGATTCGCCGTCCCCGGCCTCGACGTGGACGTCTGGGAACCCGCGGGCTGGAACCGGACCGACCGTACGCAGATCTGGTTCCGCCGTGCCCACTGGGTGCGGGTGATCGCCCGGCTCAAGCCCGGGGTCACGCTCGAGGGCGCCGACGCTGGGCTTCAGAAGGTGGTTACGCGGCTCCAGCACGATTTTCCCGCCACCAACCGGCACATGGGTGCGGGGCTGACTCCGCTGCACGAATTTCTGGTCGGGAACACCCGGCTCCCGCTGCTCGTGATGTTCGGCGCGGTGGCTGTGCTTCTGCTCATCGCCTGCGCCAACGTCGCCAATCTGCTCCTGGTGCGGGCCGCGGGGCGCGAACGGGAGGCGGCGCTCCGGCTGGCGCTCGGCGCGGGACGGGGCCGACTGTTCCGGCAATCGCTGGCGGAAAGCGTCCTCCTCGCCGGGCTGGGCGGCGGGGCCGGGCTCGCCCTCGGCTGGTGGGGAACCCGGGTGCTCATCGCGCTCCAGCCGGCGGGGATGCTGCCGGTGAACGACATCGCGATGAGCTGGCGGGTGCTGGCGTACGTGTTGGTGGCCACGGCGCTCTGCGCCGTGATGTTCGGCCTTGCGCCGATCCTCTGGGCCGGCCGTCGCATGCCGGCGGACGTGCTCCGTGACGAGGGACGCGCTGCGAGCGGGACCCTGCGCACGCGGCGCTGGGGTGACGCCCTGCTGGTGAGCCAGGTGGCCATGGCGCTCGCCCTCACGCTGGGCGCGGGGCTCCTGGTCCGCAGCTATCTCGGGCTCCAGCGCGTCGAGCCGGGATTCGACTCACGCCACGTGCTCGCCGTCCGGGTCGATCTCCCCGGCATCCGGTTCGACAGCACGAGCAAGATTCTGGCGTTCTATGGAGACCTCGAGCGCGAGGCGCGGGCGCTCCCGGGAGTCGAAGCGGCCGCGGTCGTTTCCGCGGTGCCGCTGGGCCCGCCGTCGTGGTCGAGCCAGTTCGCGGTTGCCGGCCGGGAAGCGCTCGACGGCCAAGTCGTCCATCGCGAGCTGAGTCCCGGCTACCAGAAAGTCATGCGGGTGCCGCTGCTGCGCGGGCGGCTCCTGACTGCAGCCGATCGTCGGGAGGCGCCCTACGTGGTCCTGATCAATCAGACTCTCGCCCGCACCTACTTCCCCGGGCGGGACCCGATCGGCCAGCGCATCGCCTTCGACCGGGTGCCGGATTCCTCGTCCACCTGGCGTACCATTGTCGGAGTAGTGGGCGATGAACGGCAGGGCAGCCTGAGCGAGCCTTCCCAGCCGGAGTTCCTCGCGCCGTACCCGCAGGAAGCGCGGAGCGGCATGACCCTGCTCGTCCGCACCCTCGACGAACCGGCGTTGCTGGCACCCGCCGTGCGCCGCATCGTCGCCGGGCTGGACCCCGATCTTGCCATCACTTCCATCCAGACCATGGACCGGGTGCGCGCGGCTTCGTTGGCGCGCGACCGATTCCTCACGGTGCTGATGCTTTCCTTCGCCGGGGTGGGCATGGTACTCGGCATGGTGGGCGTGTACGGCGTCGTGGCGCAGCTCGCCCGGCGTCGGACCCGGGAGATGGGCATCCGGATCGCGTTGGGCGCGAAGGCCGGAGAGGTGCAGTGGCTTGTGGTGCGACACGGCCTGGTGCTGACTGGCGTAGGGATCGTGGCGGGTGTGGCGATGGCGCTGGGGGCCACCCAGGTGATCCGCACCCTCCTCTACCAGGTAGCGCCCTCCGACCCGCTCACCTTCGTGACGGTGTCGTCGCTCGTCCTGCTCACCGCCACGGCGGCATCGTGGCTCCCCGCCGCGCGGGCCAGCCGGGCCGACCCCTGCGAGGTGCTGCGCTCCGACTGACGGCGTCGCCTAACCGTTTCCACGGAGAACCGGCATATTAGGGGGCAATCTGCGCCGAGGGCCGGGAGTCCCGGAGCCAGGAACCCAGGAGCGAGAGATGAGCACCACCGTCACATCGGTGACCGATGCCGTCCGGTCCGGCTGGAAGGAATTCGTCGTTCCCGCAGCCCTCCCTTACTACAAGGATCCGCTCGTTCTGGTGGAGGGGAGCGGTTCGACCGTCACCGACTCCGAAGGCCGCGAGTACCTCGACTTTTTCTGCGGCATCCTCACCACCGGCATCGGCCATTGCCACCCCGAGGTGGTGGACCGGGTTCGCGAGCAGGTGGGCCGCCTCGGCCACACCTCGACCCTCTATCTCAGCGAACCGCAGGTCAATGCCGCCCGCCGGCTCGCCGGCATCGCGCCCGGCAAGCTCCGGAAGACCTTCTTCACCAACAGCGGGACCGAGGCGGTCGAGACCGCCATCATGCTGGCGCGGATGTTCACCGGCCGGGACGAAATCATCTCGCTCCGCTACGGCTACTCCGGCCGCTCCGCTCTGGGCACGACGCTCACCGCCATGAGCGGGTGGACCCCGCTGGGCGGATCGGTGCCCTGGGTCAAGCACGCGCTCTCGCCCTACTGTTACCGCTGCGCCTTCGGGCCGCCGCATGACGAGTGCGCCGAGCGGTATGCCCGGGACGTCGAGGAAGTCATCCTTACCATGACCAGCGGCAGGCCCGCTGCGTTCTTTGCCGAGACCATCCAGGGCGCCGGCGGCTACATCGTACCCCCGCCGGGCTATTTCCAGCGGGTGGCCGAGATCATCCGCAAGCACGGCGGATTATTCATCGCCGACGAAGTGCAGACCGGGTTCGGCCGGACCGGCGACAAGTGGTTCGGCATCGAGCATTGGGGCGTCGAGCCCGACATCATGGTCATGGCCAAGACCGTAGCCGGGGGCTTCCCGGTGGGGGCGACGATTGCCCGAGATGAGATTGCGACGGCGTGGAAGGGGAAGACCATTTCGACCTTCGGCGGAAACCCGGTCTGTATGACGGCCATGGACACCACGCTGGAAATCATGGAGCGGGAGAACGTGCCGGCGCGGTGCGCCGAGCGGGGGCGCCAGCTCCACGCCGGCCTCGAGAAGCTATCGCGGCAGCATCCCTGGATCGGCGACGTCCGGGGAATGGGGCTGCTGCAGGCGCTGGAACTAGTGGAGGACCGGACCACCAAGGAACCCAGCCCGAAAAAGGCCGCCGCGTTGCTGGAGGCGGCCCGGGAGGAAGGGCTGCTCATTGGGAGCGGCGGGCTCTATGGGCACGTCATCCGCATCGCGCCGCAGATGCTGATGAGCGAGGTCGAGGTTGCCGACGGGCTGGCGCGGCTGGAACGGGCGTGCGGTAAGGTGAAGTAAGCGGGAGCCGCCGCGGCTACGGCCGCGCTAGATGGAAGGTTCCCGGGTCGCCGTTTCCGACCCGCGCGCCGGACAGGGGGACGCCGAACCCCTGGGAGTCGAGCCGGAGCCCGGCGGCCCGGGCGTCCTTCAGGACGAACGAGACCCGGCTCCCCGGCGCGGACCGCATCGCAAAGCTCCCGTCCTCCTGCTTGAGCAGCCGCTCCGGCCCTTCTCCCAATGCCTGGATCATCAGCCGGCCGTTTTCGTCGAATATCCGGTAGGTGCGGCGGTATTGCGCGTAGGAATCGTGCAGCCCGGGGTCGAGCCGGTCGAGCTTGAGAATGTAGGTCCCATCGAGCCGCTCCCGCTCCACGGCGGAGACCGGAACGTCGGCCAGGGCCCGCTCGGGCGCCGTCGCGGGAACCGGAAGCGGCGCCAACCCCAGGATGGCGCGGGTGAGCGCCCGGGTGATGGCGTAGGCGTTCTGACCCTCGGTGTTGGACAGGACCACCACGGTGAGACTGTCCCCCGGAAATTCGTAGAGGCTCCCGCTGTAGCCGAACAGCGAGCCGTGCTGCCCGATCCTGCGGTGGGTGTCCTCGTGGTTGATCGTGAGCGCCAGCCCGTAGTGGGCCATCGAATCCTGCGGGTTCATCGCGACCGCCGCGCCCTCCGGGGTCTGCATCCGCCGGAAGGTTTCGGCCCGGAGCAGCTTGCCGCTGCGGAGTGCCCCCCACAGCAGGTCGAGGTCGCCCACGGTGCTGCAGAATCGGAGATCGGCGTTGTAGGCCATGTCGTTTTCATTGGCCGGCACGAAGCCGCTTCCGAACCACCGGTAGGCGTGGGAGAGCCCCCGGACCAGCGAGTAGTCGTCACAGTAGCTGGTGGCGGTGAGCCCCGCCGGCTCGAAGAGATTCTGCCGCACGTACTCGGCAAACCGTTCCCCGGAAATCCGCTCGACGATCGTCACCAGCAGCTGGAACCCCGAGATCGACCAATCCCACCGGGTGCCCGGCGGGTGCACCCACCGCTTGCCGGCGTAGAGCGCCATCACCTCATCCAGCGCCTTGGGCTGGCGGCTGGTGGCGTCGATCGGATCGCCCAGGTAGTGATAGTCGACGATGCCGGACGTATGGTTGAGCAGCTGCCGCACCGTGACCCGGTGTCCCTGCATGGGGAATTCGGGAACGTACTTCGCCACGTCGTCGTCCAGCCCGAGCCTGCCGCGCTCCACCAGCTGCAGCACGGCGACCCCGGTGAACGGAAGCATCGGTCCCACGACGTGGTAGACGGTCTCCTCCCGGGCTGGGGCGTCGAGCCCCAGGTCGGCCAGGCCGTAGCCACGGTGCAGCAGCACCCTTCCGGCCCGGGTAACCAGCACCGAGGCGCCCACCACCCGCTCCCGCGCCATCACGCTCCGCACGATCGAATCGAGCTGCGCGGGTGACGACTGGGCGGAGCCGGGCCCCGCGGCACCGAGCACCAGGAAGCCGAGGATCGGGAAGGGGCGGAACGGCATGACCCTATAATACCGCCCTGGCAACCTTTCCAGGCCATAGAGCGTCTATCCCATAGACGGCCTATGACTATATTCCCCGCATGACTGCCTCATCCCGCCGGGACCTGCTCCCGGGAACGCTCGATATGCTCATCCTCAAGACCCTTACCGCCCAGGCCATGCACGGCTACGGCATCGCCCAGCACATCCAGCGACTATCGCAGGATGTGATCCAGGTGGAGGAAGGGTCGCTCTACCCTGCCCTCCAGCGGATGCGCCAGAAGGGCTGGATCAAGGCGGAGTGGCGACAGACTCCCAACAACCAGCGGGCCCGGTATTACACCGTGACCCGGGCCGGGCGCCGCCATCTGGGCACCCGGGAATCCGGCTTCGCCGCGCTCCTGCAGGCCATCGGCCGGGTCATGAAGCCCGCGTAGGGGAGGCGTACATGCGCGAATGGCTCGCGAGAATCATCGACTGGATCCGCCGGGGCCGGCTCGACGGTGAGCTGACTGACGAGCTCCGCTTCCATCGGGAACAGCTGGCGCGGGATGCGGAGGCCTCGGGGGCGGACCCCGAGGAGGCGGGGTTCGCCGCGCGCCGGCGGCTGGGCAACCTGCCGCAGATCCAGGAGGCGGCGCGGGAGCGCTGGTCGGTGCCCTGGCTTGAGCATTTTCTCAAGGACGCGCGCTACGCCGTCCGCGGGCTCCGTAAGTCGCCGGGGTTCACCGTCACCGTGGTGCTCACCCTCGGGCTCGGCATCGGCGCCAACGCGGCGATGTTCGGCGTCATCGACCGGCTGATGTTCCGGCCCTATCCCTACCTCAAGGACCCGGGAAGGGTCCGCCGAGTCTACCTGGAGTGGAACGACCGCGAGCGGACCCGCTTCGACTACGGCACCGAGTACACCCGGTTCCTCGATTTCAAGAAGTGGACCAGCTCGTTCGACCTCTACACCGGCATTTCCGACCATACCCTGGCGGTCGGAACCGGGGACGCCTCACGCGAGCGGCCGGTGGCCTCGGTCAGTGCGTCATTCTTCGACTTCTTCGACATCCGCCCGGTGCTGGGCCGCTTCTTCCTCCCGGCGGAGGATGTGACCCCGCGGGGCGGCCCGGTGGTGGTGCTCGGATACGGGTTCTGGCAGGCGGAGTTCGGCGGGCGCAATGTGATCGGACAGACTCTCCAGGTCCGCAACATCCCCTGCACCATCGTCGGCGTGGCCCCGAAGGGGTTCATCGGAATTCCGGAGGAAGAGGCACCGGCGCTTTTCATGCCGATCACCACCTACGCCGGCTACGAACCGAATCAGCGGGACGCCACTACCTACTTCACGACCTATAATTGGGGGTGGATGAGCGTCCTGGTGCGACGGAAGCCCGGGGTGAGCGACGCCGCCGCGTCGGCCGATCTGAGTCAGGCGTATGTCAGGAGCTGGAACGCGGAACGGGTGTTGGAACCCCAGTTGACTCCGGCGGAGGTCGCCAGGCCCAGGGTGATCGCCGGGGCGGTCAAGACCGCCGCCGGACCCGATCCCGGGCTGGAAGCGAAGACCCTCCTCTGGGTAACCGGCGTCGCGGTCATCGTCCTGCTCATCGCCTGCGCCAACGTGACCAATCTGATGTTCGCCAGAGTGATCCGTCGCCAGCGGGAATTCGCAGTGCGGATGGCGCTGGGCGTGAGCCGGGGGCGACTGCTGGCCCAGTCGCTGACGGAGAGCCTGGTCCTCGCGGGAATCGGATGTGTCGCGGGGGTGGCCGTGGCCCAATGGGGTGGCGCCACCCTCCGGAAGCTGTTCATCCGCAACGGCACCTCGCTCGACGTGGTCACCGATTGGCGGACGCTCGCGGTGGCCGGATCCTTCGCGCTGGCGGCGGGCGTGCTCACCGCGCTGGGCCCCGCGTTCCTCGCCGTCCGGGGCGACCTGGCCGGCACCCTCAAGGCGGGGGCGCGCGAGGGGACCTACCACCGCTCGCGCACCCGCAGCGCGCTGCTGGTGCTCCAGGGGGCGCTCTCGGTGATTCTCCTGGTGGGCGCGGGACTGTTCGTCCGGAGCCTCAACCATGTTCGAGAGCTGCGGATGGGGTACGACGCGGAGCCGGTGCTCATCGCCGGCCGCAACCTCCGCGGCACGGCGATGGACGACAGCGCGCAGGTCCTGCTGGCGCGGCGGCTGCTCGAGTCGGGACAGACGATGCCCGGCGTGGAGCATGCGTCCTGGGTCAGCAGCATTCCCTTCTGGAGCAGCTCGAGCACTTCGCTCTTCGTGACGGGAATCGACTCGGTGCGGCGGCTGGGGCGGTTCACCTATCAGACCGCGACGCCCGACTATTTCCGGACGATGGGCACCCGGATTCTGCGGGGGCGCCCCTTCTCGGCGGCGGATCGCCCCGGCGCCCCGCGCGTGGCGGTCGTGAGCGAGGCGATGGCGCGGGTCCTCTGGCCCGGCAAGGACGCCATCGGGCAGTGCATGCGGGTGAGCGCCGACACTATGCCGTGCACCACGGTCATCGGCGTCGCCGAGGACGCGATTCAGCGGGATCTGCTCAACGACCGGCATTTCCACTATTACCTCCCGATCATCCAATTCCAGCCCGCGGGAGGTTTCGCGCTGCTCCTGCGGATGAAGGGCGATGCGAAGAGCCAGGTCGAGGCGGTCCGCAAGCGCCTGCAGCAGGTCATGCCGGGTCAGACCTATGTGACCGTGCGGCCGCTGGAGGAGCTGGTGGCCGGGCAGCGCCGGTCGTGGCAGGTGGGCGCCACCATGTTCGTGGCGTTCGGGGTGCTGGCCCTCCTGGTGGCGGCGGTGGGGCTGTACGGCGTGATCACCTACAACGTGGCGCAGCGGATGCACGAGCTCGGGGTGCGCATTGCGCTCGGCGCCCAGTCGGCGGATGTGGTGCGGCTGGTGGTGGGACAGGGCGTGCGATTTGCCGTCGCGGGGGTGGGCCTGGGGCTGGCCCTCGCCTTGCTCGCCGCCCGCTGGATCCAACCACTGCTGTTCCAGCAGTCGGCGCAGGACCCGGCAACCTACGGGATGGTGGCGGCGCTCCTCCTGACGGTCGCCCTCCTCGCCAGCGCGTTCCCCGCCTTTCGGGCGACCCGCGCCGATCCTAACACGGCCCTGCGATCGGACTAGCTCCCCGGAGCGAGGGAAGCGGCCAGCCGCTCCGCGACGAGCCGCAGCTCGGCGGCCCTGGGCGAGCGCGGGTCGAGCTCGCCCCGCTCCAGGCGCTGGACCATGCTGAAGCAGAACTCGGCGGCCCGGCGCAGCCAGAACTCCTGGACCCAGGACGGGTCTCCGCCGCGGGCCGCTTCCATCGAGGCCCAGACCCGGGTCCGGGTTTCATCGATGGCGCCTTTGAGCTTGGCGATGGCGTCCGCCGGAAGGTTTCCCCCCGCAATCGCCGCCTCGATCTCCCCGCACAGCGCCCGCATCGCCCGCACGCTGGCGTCAGACGTGTTGGACATTGCACCTCCTTGTCGTATCCGTTCGAAGGCCTCGCGCAGGCCGGGCGCACCACCACCCGGCCTCCCGTCGCGCCTCACCCTCCCGGATGGTACTCCCGTTCGGTGTGCCCCTTGAGCTGCGGTCGGTAGAAGTACACCTCGCGGAGATCGCCGGTGCTGTAGCGACCCGCCTGATCGTTGAAGTGCGGGGACCTGGGGTCGCTGTTCTCCCCGGCGGCGGTGACGGCCAGGGCGCGGACGCTGTCCCCGAACTCCACCACCGCCACGAAGCTGTTGCCGCTGGTGCCGTAGATCTTCCTGGTGCCCTTGTAGGCCCGCGCCCCGAACGAGGCGAGCGAGCCCCATCGCGCCGAGGTGAACCCGACCGGGGTGCTGGGCCCCACGTCGTTGAACGGCTGCACGATGTCTCCGGTCAAGCGCTGGAACCGGTTGATGTCCCCCCAGGGCGTCTTCCAGCTCCCGAACCGCGCGGTGAGGGTGTCGGCGGCGGTGGCGAGCGCCTGGAGCCGCTCGGCAGCGGTCGTCCTGGTGGCCAGGTACTCGTCGACCGGCATCCCCGCGGTCCGGGCCTCGCGAGCCACCTGCCGGCCGAGCTCGTCTCCCCAGAAGACGGCGAGGGAGGTCGGTACCGACGTCACCGACCACCGCAGGTCCCACTCCCGAAGGAGTCTGATCGGTTCGGCCAGCTTCGCCTTGAGCGGGTCCGCGGCAGGGCTCTCGTCGTAGGCCTTGAGCAGCGGGGGGATCAGGTCGGCGAATGCGGTAAGATACCTGTCATAGGCCGCGTCCCGGAGCGTCGCCGGCGTGAAGTCCTTCTTGTCCCGCAGCACCCGGACGGCGTGGTGCCCGCGGGCCGATTCCCCGCCGCTCTCCACATAGGCGGGGTACTCCACCTTCTTCGGGCTGTTGGGGCCGGCCGCCGACCAGGGGGAGTCGTTGCTGTTGTAGAGCCAGCCGTTCGGCGGATTGAGCAGGTGGGGTGTCTCGTCCACCGAGAGCGGCGCCTGCCACTCGGTTGCCGGGTCGCTCCCGTCCACCGGCTTGGTCCAGTCGAACCGGGTGTCGCGCCGGGGGATGAAGTTGGCGTGGAAATAGGCAATGTCCCCGTCGGCATCGGCGAAGATCGTGTTGTTGGAGGAGTTGGTGTGCAGCTCCATCGTTTCGCGGAAGGCCTGGTAGCTCCGGGCCTTGGTCCGGGAGTACGACTGGGTCAGCGCCTTCACCGGCTCCTGCATCAGCCGGACGCTCACCCACTTGCCGTCGGCCTCGCGCACGATGGGCCCGTGGTGGGTCCGGTAGACGGTGAACTCCCGCTTCGCCATGCCGGTGTCGGTTCTGAAGGGCACCGTGATCCTGGTCGCAATCAACGGACGCTCTTCGGTACCGTACCGATAGCGGAGCGTATCGCCCTTCTTCACGATCGTCTCCAGATACTCGTCGATATTGTCCACGCCGCTCGAGGTGTGCATCCACCCGGCGCGGTCATTGAATCCCTGGTACACGAAGAACTGGCCCCAGGTCACGGCGCCGTAGACGTTGAGGCCCTCCTCGCTGGTTACCTGGGCTTCGGCGCGGAAGAAGAAGGAGGTGTGGGGATTGATCAGCAGCAGGGCGTGATGAGATGCGGTGTTGGAGGGCGCAATCGCCATCCCGTTCGATCCGGCCGGCTCCACCGACTCGGCGTCAGCTCCGGCCGGGGCCTGGCTTACCGGGCGCTTCCCATAGAACGCCTCGAGCCGGCTGAGCGCAATCGATTCGATGTCTCCGCCGATGCTCCCCTCGCTGAAGGTGAGCGCCATCCAGGGCTCGAATCGCGTGATGACGCGCGGGGTCACCCGGGGATGCTTGGAGAGATAGAAGTTCAGGCCATCGGCCCAGGCGTTCATCAGCGTCTTGAGCCATTCCGGACTGGCCTGATACTTCGCCCGCATGCTGTCGGGGTCGATGAAGAGCTTCATCCGCAGATCCTGATACACCGCGGATTCCCCCTCGGCCTCCGCCAGCCGCCCCATGGCGTTCAGGTAGTTGGTCTCCACCCGGTTGAAGTCGTCCTCGGCCTGGGCGTAGATCAGCCCGAAGACGGCATCGGCGTCGCTCTTCCCGTAGATGTGCGGAATGCCATGATCATCCCGGAGGATGGTGACGTTCCGGGCCTGCCGTTCCCAGCGCGCCGCTTCCTGATTTCCTGCGCCCAGCGGGGTGCACGCGGCGCATGCCGCGGCGGAGAGGAGTGCGAGTTTGTTCATGAGGGACCGGACGGGGAGAGCGAGGGCATCTGGACCAAGCCGACCAAGAGAGACTCGAGCGGGAGAGGGGAGGATGGCTCCGGGTAACTCCTGAAGATGCGCCCAAGACGGCACCCCCGCAACATCGGGCCGCGTTGCGCACCGCGTGAGGCGGCCGCATACTTCACCGGCCGCGAAGGGCCCGCACGCCCCGCCCTCAATCGGGGAAGGCTCCGCTGATCAATCCACTCATCACCGCCCGGCAGGGTGTAGGGCAGCTGCTGGGGGTCCGGGCAATGGCGGGCGTACCCATCCGGCGCCAGCTCCGTCAACTGCTCGAGCTCCGCCGTGCCACCGGGATGAGCCGCGCCGAGTACTTCCAGTACCGCCTCTGGCGCCCCGAGCTTACCTCTGTTGAACGTCTCAGCTACACCAGCCAGCGGGAGCGTCGCCTGACAGAACGGGCCACCAACCGCCACGGGCCCGATACTCGTGGCCGGCCGAAATCCGAGATGTTGGCTTTGTTCGCCGACGCCGGATTGCCGGTGCCGGCGCTGGTAGGGCGGGTCGGTGTCACCGCACCCCCGGCCAGCGACTTGGTGCCGGTTGCGCACACTGCCGCTGCTCTCGCCACGCTGCTCGAGGCCCACGGCCATGGTGGCCTGGTGTTCAAGCCGGAACATGGCGGGCAGGGGAATGACATCCTCGTGGCAACCGCGGCCGGCGCGGGCGGGGTGAGGTTGCTCTCCGGCGCCGAGTTTTCCGCCGAACAGTTGTGGCAGCGGCTGATTTCCCTTGCCGGGGAGTCCTGGCGCATCGAGCGCTGGGTGCGCCCCCACCCGGCCCTGGCGGGGTTTCGTCCCGGTGCCACGCCGACCGTCCGGCTTCTGACGCTGCTGGTCGACGGAGGCGTGGTAGTGCACACCGCCGGCCTCAAGGTACCTGTGGGCGACTCAGGGGTGGACAACCTCCACAAGGGCAACTTGGCGTCGGCGGTGGATCTCGACACCGGTGTCGTGGGCCCGGCCACCGACCGCAGCGGAGTACCGCGTTTCGACCATCACCCGACCAGCAAGGTGGCGATCACCGGCTGCCGGATTCCCGATTGGCCGGGTGTTCTGGAGGTGGCGCGCGCCGGCGCCCCCCTGCTGGCGCCGCGCCGTGCCATGGGATGGGATATCGCCGTGACGGCGACCGGTCCGGTGGTGTTCGAAGCGAACACGAGCTGGGGCCACGACCTGGCGCAGCTACCGGCGGGTCGCGGACTCACCCGGGGCGCCTTCATCCGGTTGCTGCACGAGGTGGGCGCTGGATGGATTCTGGAGCGCCGCCGCAGGGCGTCACCCGAGTGGAGAGAGTTCGAGGCCGCGGCGTTGGCGGGCGGGAGGTGAGGCGGGTCACACCGCGCCCCTTCACCACTCCGCCCGATTCAGCTTTCCCTTGGCACCGCCCGCAGCCGCTCAGTCATCTCCTCGGGCGTCTTCCCGAGCAGGTAGAGCTGAGCCCAGAGTTCGATCCCCACCATCTTGCGGCCCAGCATCGGGGTTGCCCGCATCACCGCGTGCATCCGCTCGATCTCCCGTCCGCCCCATTTGAACAGCTCCGGCACGATGCCGCCGCGGAGCAGTGGCTCGTAACCCGCGATGAAGGCATCGGGCACCGCAAAGCCCACCTTGGACGCATGGATGATGCTGTGGGGCAGCAGCCCTTCGGCGGCGGCCTTCACTACCCGCTTGCCCTGGCGGTTCCCGTACTTCGATGCCGGGGCCAAGTGGAGCCCGTAGTCGATGAGCTCGGTTTCGAGGAACGGGACCCGCGCCTCGATGGACGCCGCCATGGTCATTTTGTCGTTGGCGGTGAGGAGCACCCGCAGGTGATGGTAGAAATCGTCGAACTCGCGCGCGAGGAAGGCGCGCTCGTCGATACGGGGGATTGCTTCGAGTCGCGCGAAGAGTGACCGCGCCCGGCCCCGCCGCATGCCGCCGTCGATCACCAGCTCGGCGCCCGGCGGCGCCTGGTTCCACTCCCCCCGGCGATCGAACGGTTCCGTGGCGAGTTGCTCGAGATCGAACGGCGCCAGCGATTGCAGCCAGCGCCCGAGGGCGCGCAACGGACCGATGTTGGGGAGCAGCCGCGCGTGCCATTGCCTGAGCCTCCACATTCGCCCCGCCTCCGCCTGCCATTGATACCCGCCGAAGAGCTCGTCCGATCCCTCTCCGGTCACCAAGACCTTGAACCCCTCGTCCCGCACCGCCTCACTCACCTTGAGCCCCAGCGGGTTCTGGTGGAAGTGGAGCGGATCGTCGTTGTGCCAGGCGGCCAGCGCCCAGAGCCAGGGATACTCCGCTTCGGCGATCCGGACCCGCCGAAGCTGCACGCCGAGGTGATCGGCCACCTGTTGCGCCTTATCCGCCTCCGATTCGCGCAGTCCTTCCGCTTCGGCGACGAAGGCCACCAGATCGGGTTTATGCCTCCGGGCGATCGCGGTGGTGAGGGACGAATCGAGCCCGCCGCTGCACATCACCGCGACCGGCGCGTCGCTCTGCAAATGCAGCTCGACGCTCCGTTCGAGGCGGTGGAGAAACTCGGCCACATGCTGCTGGAAGGGCTGGTCGCGGCTCCGCAGGATCCGGTCGACGTCGAGGTCGCGCTCCAGGTCGAACCAGGTGATGGTTGCGGTGGCGTTGGCGGTACAGCGCAGCATCGTCCCCGGCAGGACGCTCCGGACTCCCTCGAACGGGGTCCAGTCGCCGGCGAGTCGCTGGAGGTACACCTGGGTGACCAGCGCGTGGACATCGGCACGACAGGGAACCGCCGGATGGGCGAAGAGCGCCTTGGCCTCGGAGGCGAACACCACGGTTCCGCCGGTGTCGGCCAGGTAGAGCGGCTTGATGCCGGCGCGGTCGCGGGCGAGCCAGAGCGCTGCCGACCGGTGATCATACCAGGCCAGCGCGAACATCCCGTTGAACCGGGGAATAGCCGCCTCGGGGCCCCAGCGGTCCAAGGCGTGGAGCACCACCTCGGTGTCGCAATGCGAGGTGAAGCGGATTCCCTCCCGCTCCAGTTCCTTCTTGAGCTCGCGCCAGTTGTACACCTCGCCGTTATAGGCGAGGGCGCTGCTGCCGTCCGGGGTGACGAAGGGCTGGTGTCCACGGGGACTCAGGTCCAGGATGCTGAGCCGGTCGAGGCCCAAGGCCACCGGTCCGCCGGTCCAGGTGCCCCGGTCGTCGGGTCCCCGGTGGCGTTGCCGGTCGAGCATCCGGGGCAGCACGACCGGGTCGGCCGGTCGGCCATCGCGGTGCCAGTACCCTGCGATTCCGCACATCGAAATGCCCTGGAAAGGGTAAGCGTCCCGGCCGCGGCGGCGAGAACCGCGGGTTAGGTGGCGCCGGGAGCTCGGCCGGTTCTCGATTGGCTCTCCACGCGGGCCAGCGCGGCTGCAAGCTCGCGCTGGCCCCGCGCCAACTCGTTGACTCGGAGCAAGATCCAGATTCCCAGGAGCGTCGGTGCGGTCCAGAAGACCAGGAATACGATAAGCTCGACCCAGCCGATGTTGAGCATCACCCCCTCCGAATCCTGTTCTCGTCCACCAACCCACCGCGGGTGCCCGTCCACCCGATCATACCCCCGGAACCGGCTCGCCACCAACTCACGCCGGGTAGCCCTCCCGGTACCCCGACTCTTGATCCTGCCTCCGCTGTTTCTTACATTGTCTGGAGCAGAAGCACCGGCACCACGCCGATTTCTCGCACCAAGGGTCTTTCGAGTGACGCGAAACTACCTGTGCCCCATTACCGCCAAGCTCGGGCTTCGAGCGATCCGGGACGACGTGCGCCCGGACGCCTCGGATACCCGCGCCGGCGGCTTCGGGAGCCGCGTTGCGGCCGCCCAGAGGATTCAAGCACCCTAGGTAACGATCAGATCGCGTGATCCTCCGCCTTCCGGGTGCCTCCAGGGACCCGGAAGGCTTTTCGTTGGTACCACGAACGAGGATCACGGCAATGGGAATCACGGAACCAACCCTCGACCAGGCCATCGTAACCCGCTACGCGGGGCAGCCGGCCCGGTTGCCGGCGGAGCTCCGCCGGCAGATCGAGGCCGAGTGGCACGGTGCGCCGGTCGTGCTCTATGCCTTCTCCGACCTGGGCCCGAGCCTGGAGCTCGCGGCATCCTGGCTGGCCATCGGCCACGCCCGGGTGGCCGTGGCGCGGGAGCGCGTCGACACCCGGGAGTGGGAGCTCACCTCGTTCCCCCGCGAGCGCCTCACCGCCGTGCGGGAGAACCCCGGACTCTCGGCGACCACGCTGACCCTGCTCGGCGACCCCGGCGACCCACCGCTCGTGGTGGTGCGCTACAGCCACCGGCAGCGCCAGGCGATGGAGAACCTGCGCTTCGTGCTCGAGGAAGGAATCGCCGAGCGGACCGTCGCCTCGACCGACCCCGACCACGAGTACGCTGAGGCGGTGGCCCGCCCGGTCCGGGACGCGCAGGCGCTGGTGGCCGGACGGCCCACCGCGGTCATCTGGCGGCTGCTCGCCTACTTGAGGCCCTACCGCCGGGAGCTGACCCTCGGCATGGGCGCAGCCACGCTGATCACCCTGGTGAGCCTGATCCCGCCCTGGCTCGCGGGTTATGTGCTGGACCGGCTGGTGACGCCGGCCCGCTCCGGCTCGCTGCCGCTGGGCCGGGCCTCGCTGCTGGCCTGGCTCGCGGTCTCGACCATGGCCGTGGTGTACCTCCTCCGCCAGGCGGCGGCGGTGGTGCGCCTCCGGCTCATGGCCATCATGGGCGAGTGGGTGGCGCGGGACCTGAGGACCGAGCTCTACGAGCACTTGCAGAGCCTTTCGCTCTCGTTCTTCGCGCGGAAGAAGACCGGCGGGCTCATCACCCGCGTGTCCGCCGATACCGACCGGCTGTGGGAGTTCCTGGCCTTCGGCGTGGTGGACGTCTCGCTCTCGCTGGTGATGCTGATCGGGCTCGGCATCGTGCTGGTGAGCCTCGATTGGCGGCTGGGACTCGCGATGGTACTTCCGGTGCCCCTGTTCTGCTGGCTCATCTTCCGGCACGGGGAATCGATCAACCGGCTC
>JBGPEJ010000002.1:0-39391 GCA_041482775.1 Gemmatimonadota bacterium
CGAGTTGAAGGAACAGGTCGTGGGCCGCGTGGGCGGAGGTAAGCCCGGCGACGAGGGCGGCAGCCAGTAGTACTCGGAATCGCATGCGTCTCGCTCGGAAAGGGATCGAGGCGGTATTATAATCCCGAGGTCCGCCGCTTACCTGGATTGAACCATGCTCACATCACCGCGCGTCTCATTTCGCACCGCATTGCTGGTGCTGGCGGTGCTGTCACCGCTGGGGGCCTGCCGCCGATCGCTTCCCACCGCCGACGTGGGCTTCGTGGCGCGTTGGACCGCCACCCACTACGCGCTTGCCCGGGCCGAACGGCTGAGTCCGCCGGTCGCCTCGCGGGTGTCGGCGTACGCGGCCATCGCGCTCTACGAAGGCTGGGCGGCGTTCTCCGACAGCCTGCGCAGTCTCGCGGGGCAATTGAACGGGCTCGAATCGCTCCCAAAGCCTCGGCGGGAGGAACGGTACGACCCGGCCACCGTGGCGCTGGAAGCACAATCGACCGTGCTACTCGAGATATATCGAGACGGGTTCGCGTCCACCGGGGTGGCCATTCGCGCACTCCGCGACTCGCTGGTCACCGCGCGGTCGACCCAGGGCGTTTCGGAACTGGTCCTCCGCCGATCCAAGGAGTACGGCGCGGAGCTGGGACAGGCCATTCTGGCCTGGGCGGACAAGGACAATTACGCCGCGACTCGGGGACGCCCGTTCACCCTGAAGAAGGGCCCCCAATACTGGGTGCCGACCGCCACCGAGGCCGAGTACCGGTCGCAGAACATGTCCGCCGAGCGGGACCTGGTGCAGTTCGACAATCCCACGGCGGCGGCCCGGCCGGGCGAGATCGGTGACCGGTCACTCACCGTCAATCGGCCCAAACCTCTGGGGACGAGCCTGGTGCCGGGGGTGAACGTGACCAAGCCGGTGGAGCCCTATTGGGGTGAAATCCGTCCGTTCGTCCTCCCCTCGCCCGACAGCTGCTCGGCGCGGCCGCCCAACGAATTCTCCAGCGAGAAGGGATCGGCGTTCTACCGGATGGTGGACTCGGTTTACCAGAAACGGCTCCACGTGACCGACGAAGAGCGGGAGATCGCCTACTTCTGGGCCGACAATCCCGGCGAGTCGGGGACACCGGCGGGCCACTGGCTCGGCATCATCAGCCAGTTGGCGACCCAGCGAAAGCTGTCGCCCGAACGTGCCGTCGAGGTGTACGCCCTCGCGGCCATCGCCATGGCGGATGCCTTCATCGTCTGCTGGCGTCTCAAGTACGAGCTCAGCCTGCTCCGCCCGGTCACCTACATCCAGCGATACATCGACCCGAAATGGCACCCGCTGCTGCTGACGCCGCCATTCCCGGAGTTCGCTTCGGGGCACGCGATTCAGTCCCGAGCCACCGCGGACGTGCTGACCGCGTTGCTGGGCGATAGCGTGCCGTTCGTCGATGCCACCCATGTCCCGCTGGGCCACGCCCCCCGGCGGTTCACCTCGTTCCGGGCCGCCGCCTACGAGGTTGCGCTGTCCCGGTACCTGGGCGGCATCCACTACATGTCGAGCAATCTGGCCGGCGCAGAGCAGGGGCGGTGCATCGGCCGGATTCTCCTCCAGCGGGTTCACACCAGGAAGGGAGCGTGAGGCGAGGGGTCCGCCGGATTGTCGGGACGGTCCTTCTCGCAGGCTGCTCGCATACCTCTCCACCCGGTCCCTGGCACGAGGCGACCGGCTACCGGTGGCGCGAGCTGGGCGGAGCCGGCCGGCAAATCGACGGCTTCACCCGGCTGGACGCGAGCGTTACCGGAATCACCTTTGCCAATCGTGTCTCCGATTCGGCCGCCTACCAGAATCGCCACCTGATGCATGGCTCCGGCGTGGCCATCGGCGACGTCAACGGGGACGGCCGTCCCGACATCTATCTCTGCCGGATCGACGGACCCAACGCCCTCTACCTCAATGACGGGAATTGGAAGTTCCACGAGGTGGCGAAGGAGGCGGGGGTGGCGCTGGGCGACCGCCCCTCCACCGGCGCGGTGTTCGCCGACGTGGACGGCGACGGCGATCTCGATCTCATCGTCACCTCGATGGGCGGGCGCAACAGCCTCTTCCTCAACGACGGCAAGGGACACTTCACCGACGCCACCGCGCAATCGGGATTCGTCCCGGAAGGGCGGGGAAGCACCACCGCCACGCTCGCCGACGTGGACGGGAATGGCACCCTCGACCTCTACGTTGCCAATTACAAGGCGCGGACCGTCCTCGACGTGCTCTCACCCCAGGAGCGGGCGTTCGACCAGGTGGTCAAGAAGACCGGCGGCAAGTTCGAGGTGATCCCGGAACGCCGGGCCGATTTCCGTTTACAGGAGCGCAAGGACCTGAATGGGGTGATTCTCGTGCAACGCGCCGACCCCGACTGGTTCTACCTGAACGACGGCAAGGGCCACTTTACCAGGGAGCCGATCGCCGGGAACCGGAGGTTCCTGGACGAAACCGGCGCACCCCTGAAGGAGGAGCCCGAGGACTTCGGCCTCGCCGCCCGATTCTACGACGTCAACGGTGACGGCGCCCCGGATCTATACGTCGCCAACGACTTCGAGGACCCGGACCAGTTCTGGATCAACGACGGCGCCGGGCATTTCCGCCTGATTGCGAAGCAGGCCATCCGCCGCACCGCCAACTCGAACATGGCGGTGGACTTTGCCGACATCGATCGCGACGGCCTGGTGGATTTGTTCCAGGTGGACATGCTGGCCAACGACTCCTACCGTCGCAAGACCCAGATTCCGACCCATACCGCGGTGCAGAAGGCGGTGGGCGAATACTCCGAGCGGGCCCAGTGGCAGCGCAACGTGCTGCTCCAGAATCGCGGGGACGGGACCTTTGCCGAGATCGCGGATTTCGCCGGCGTCGCCGCCTCGGGTTGGTCGTGGTCGGCGCTGTTCCTCGACGTCGATCTCGACGGCTACGAAGATCTGCTCATCGTCAATGTGCACACCTGGGATCTGATGGACGCCGATACCCAGGAGAAGCTCAAGAGTACCTGGACAGGGCTCGACTGGAGGCAGGAGCGGAAGTTCTATCCCAGCCTCAAGCTCAAGAATGTGGCATTCCGCAATAAGGGGGACCGGACCTTCGAGGATGCCAGCACGAAGTGGCGATGGGGAATCGAGGACGACATTTCCCACGGCATGGCCACCGGCGACCTCGACGGCGACGGCGACCTCGACGTGGTGGTAAACCGGCTCAACGACCCGGTGGCGGTAATGCGCAATGATGCCGCCGAGCCGCGCATCGCGGTGCGGACCGCCGGCAATCCGCCCAACACCGCCGGCATCGGCGCCCGGATCGAGGTGCTGGGTGGCGCAGTGCCGGAGCAGTCCCGCGAAGTCACCGCCGGGGGGCTCTACTTGTCCGGCTCCGATCAGGAGTACGCCTTCGCGACCGGCAGTGCCGCCGAAGTCACCATAAGGGTGCGCTGGCGGAGCGGCGCCGTTTCCCTCATCAAGGCGGCACGGCCCGGGCGCCTCTATGAAGTTCGCGAATCGGCGGCGGTCAAGACAGAACCGGTGAAAGTCGGGCCCGCACCGGTCCCGCCGTTGTTTGAAGATGCGTCAGCCATGCTGGGCGCCCGCCATGCCGAAGTCTTCTTCAACGAATTTGTGCGTCAGCCGCTGCTCAGCTTCCAGCTCAGTCAACTGAGCCCAGGGGTAAGCTGGCTGGATCTCAATGGTGACGGCCGGGACGACCTGGTCATTCCGGACGGTGCCGGCGGAGAGTTGGCGTGGTACCGGAACGACGGCGGACGCTTTACCCGGATTCCCCTCGGGATCAAGCCGAGCGGCCTTGACTTTACCACCGCGCTGGGGCTTCCAGCTCGGGGGGGAATGGCGCTCCTGGTCGGACAATCTTCCTACCGGGCGAAGACCCAGGCGGGCGCGATGACCGTCCCGGGGGTGATCCAGGTCGAGCTCGGTGCCGGAGGTTCGCGGGCGGGGACCTCGATCGTCGTTGGGCCGGACACCATGAGCGTCGGCCCCTTGGCGCTCGCCGATGTGGACGGAGACGGCGATCTCGATCTATTCGTCGGCGGCCGGGTGCTTCCCGGATCCTATCCGGTCCCGCCGAACTCGCACCTCTATCGCAACGCCGGTGGGCGCTTCACCCTCGATACCGCGAATGACGCAGCGTTCCGACAAGTGGGGCTGGTATCGGCCGCCGTCTTTACCGACCTCGATGGCGACGGGTGGCCGGACCTCGCACTCGCGACCGAGTGGGGGCCGGTGCGGATCTTCCACAACGATCATGGACGCTTCCGTCCGGTGACCCGGGCGTGGAGCATGGCCGGCCTCCAGGGCGGCTGGCGGGGGCTCACCGCCGGGGACTTCGATGGTGACGGACGGATGGATCTGGTCGCCACCAATTGGGGGCGCAACACGCCGTTCCCCGCCGACTCAGCCTCACCGCTCTATCTCTACGTCGGAAACTTCGGAGCCTCGGGCGAGGTGAGCCTGCTCACCGCTCAGTACGACCCCCGCATCAAGGCCATCGCCCCCAGCACGCCGTTTTCTCGGCTGGCCTGGGCGATGCCCGATCTCCGGCGGCGGATCCCCACCTTCGCGGAATTCGCGGATTCACCGATCGAGAAGGTGATCGGGCCGGCGTTCGCGCGGGCGGTGCGCATCCAGCAGACCACGATGGAACAGACCGTCTTCCTCAACCGGGGTGACCATTTCGAGGCGCACCCGCTTCCGGCCGAGGCGCAGCTCGCCCCGGGTTTCGCGGCGGTGACCGCGGACTTCGACGGCGACGGCCGGGAGGATCTCTTCCTGGGGCAGAATTTCTCGCAAACCGAGGTCGGCACCCCGCGGTTTGACGCGGGGCGCGGGCTGCTCCTGCTGGGGGACGGCAAGGGGAGCTTCGTTCCGATGTCAGGCCAGCGATCCGGCATCGTGATCTACGGGGATCAGCGGGGCGCCGCGGCCTCGGATTACGATGGCGACGGCCGGGTGGATCTGGCGGTGTCGCAGAACGGGTCCGAGGTCAAGCTCTATCACAACCTGTCGGCGAAGCCGGGACTCCGGGTGCGACTGATCGGCCGGCCCGGCAACCCACTGGCGATCGGCGCCCAGATCCGGCTCCGGTACGCCGACGGAGATGGCCCGGCACGGGAGATCCACTCCGGCTCTAACTACTGGTCGGTCGATGGGGCCGTGGCAGTGCTCGGCGCGCGGGCGCAGCCGATGGCAGTCTGGGTGCGCTGGCCGGGGGGCAAGACGACCGAAGCGCTGGTGCCGGTGGGGGTGCGGGAGGTGGTAGTCAGGGAGCCAGGGAGCTAGGGAGTCAACCAGCTGGCTCCCTGACTCCCTGCCGTCAAGGTGCCGCCCTCGTCCAGATGGCGATTACGCCGCACATGGCCCCGGCGCCGGTGAACTCGGCGGGCATTTCCGCCGCGCCGCGATAGACCTCGATACCCTGCACGTCGTTGATGGCCGTGGTCTCGGCAAAGCTCCGCGCCAGCCGGCCGTCAACATAGAAGGCGGGGAAGCAGCCCGCGGTGGCCCGGACCATGTGAATGGTGCACTCCACCACGCCGCAGTCGACTTTGACGCCTCGGATGGTGCGAAGGGCGTCGCCCATGTTCATGTAGCCGCGCGCCTTGATCTCGTCCCGCGTGATGTAGGCGCCCATCCCGCTCGCCCGACGCTTCTCGAACTCCGCGAAGCGGGAGAGCAGCTTCGAGTTACGCGCCTCGACTGCGAGCTCGGGGAGCTTGTCGCCGGTGAAGACCATGGCAAACTGCCGCTCGAGGACCCGCCCTTCAACCAGGGTCACCTCGAGGACGTGGGGCCGGTAGCCGATCGCCCGGATCTCGACCCGGTGACGACCGGGCGAGAGGTTCGATACGACGAACCGGCCCTGGCTCGAGATCGCCACCTCCCGGCGGACCGAATCGATCAGGATGAGGGCGTCGACCATCGACTCGTTGGTGCGCTCGTCAAAGATCCGGCCGATAATGCCGGCGACGCCGGGTTGCGCCGCAACCGGTGCCGACGTTGCCAGCCCAACCACTGCGATAACGGCGAGAACGCCGCCGAGCCGTGCGAGGGGGGGAGCCATGGGTCCTCGATTCCTGCCCCGGGTTGAAGCCGCGGAGCTGGTGAAGAGTCTAGGGAGTTCGGGCCGCCCGGGGAAGTGGCCCCCCGGCTGCCCGGGGGTGCGAACTTGCGCAAAACTGATGCGAGCAGCAGGTTAGGGCCCAGCCTCAGACCAGAACAAGTTCAACCCCAGCTCGGCGGAATTCGTGGCGCAACCCCCGCTGAGCCGGTGGTTTTCGGTGGTAGCGAGTGTGTCCTTGGGACACGGGTGGCGTTTCCGGCGGTGTGTCCGACTGACACGGCAGGGACCCCAACAGCAACGTAAGCGATTGTCTGAAATGCGTATGCGCCGCAGTCCCGGGAGGCATGCTTCGTGCTTCGAGAGCGTCCGAACGAATCCATATTGAAGTTTCTGCCCTCTCCCCGGGGTTTGGCGTTTCGCCCACAATCGGTCGGTGGGTTTCAAGGCCAGCGGAGAGCATTCTGATTCACTTCCTTCACCCGAGGGATCATATGAAGAGGAGCTCGGCGTTCACCGTCGCCGCCCTACTCGCCCTAGTTGCCGGCAAAGCCCAGGCACAGGCGACGATCACGGGAAAGGTCACGGACGTGAGAGGGGAGGCGCTCGGGGGCGCCCAGGTCATTCTCCGCGAACTTGCCTCGTTCGGGGCCACGACGGCTTCGAATGGGACCTACACTATCGTCGTCTCGGCAGACCGGGCCAAAGGGCAGTCCTTCACCCTGGTCGCACGGTACCTGGGCAAGGCGCCGTCCACCAAAGCGGTCACGCTCAACGCGGGCCGGCAGGAGGTGAACTTCACCCTCAAGGACGATCCGCTCCGCCTCGATGAGCTGGTGGTGACCGGCGTGAATGAGGCCACGTCCACCAAGAAGCTTCCCTTCGCGGTGGGCAAGGTTTCAGCCGATCAAATCCAGGACGTCCCTGGCACCACGGCCCTCGGTGCGCTCGCGGGCAAGGTCTCCGGGGTACGCGTCGAGACTGCCAGTGGCGACCCCGCTGGGGCTCCGTCGATCCGGCTTCGCGGCGCGACCAGCATTTCCGGCTCCTCGCAGCCGCTGATCATCATTGACGGCACGATCAGCCGGGCGACTCTGGCCGACATCGCTTCCGAAGACATCGACCGAATCGAGGTCATCAAGGGCGCGGCCGCCAGTTCGCTCTACGGCTCCGACGCCGCCAATGGTGTCATCCAGATCTTCACCAAGCGGGGCAAGAATCTGGCGGACGGGAAGCTCCTGGTCACGGTGCGGAACGAGGCCGGCGCCTCCTGGGTGAGCAAGGAGATTCCCGCCACGCAGACGCATGCGTACCGGCTGAAAGACTCTCTCACCTCCACCGGTGCGACGGTCCAGACCTTCGACCGGGACGCGTCCGGCGCCGTTCAGCTCAAGCCCGACCACATCCAGGACCAGCCCTGGCCGGTCTACCACGATCATCAAAAAGAAGTGCTGCACCCGGGCATGTTCTACACGAACTACCTGTCCATCGGGCAGCGGCGGGGCGCGACCAATTTCAACGCCTCGTTTGAAAACACCCACACCGAGGGTGTCATTTTCGGGCTGAAGGGTTTCGGCCGGCAGAATTTCCGGCTCAACGTGGACCAGCAGCTCACCCCCCGGGTGGACTTCGAGCTGAGCACCTTCTACGGGCGCTCGAACAACAACCCGCTCACCGATCCGCGCGGTCAGCAGGCCGGCCAGCTGGGGCCATTCTTCGAAATTACCTTCGTCCCGCCGGTGGTGGACCTCTTCGCCAAAAACGATGACGGCACCCCATTCCGCGCCGCGATCCCGGACAACTGGACCAACTCCGGGAATCCACTGTATGACCTCTCGGTCATCAAGCGCAACGCCGATCGGAGCCGCTTCACCGGCGGCGGGAGGATGCGCTGGCGGATGACCGACTGGCTGACTTCCGAAGCCAATTACAACTTCGACCAGGAGCGGGACGACTATAACGACCTGACGCCGTTCGGCGTCCTGTTCGCCGACGGATCCTCCGGCCCGGGCTCCCTGAACCGGCGATCCTTCACCGGACGGACCTACAACACCGGCGCCACGCTGACCGCGACCAAGACCTGGTCCGGCATCACGAACACCACGAAGGCCAGTTACATCTACGAGGACCAGACCTCTTCGCAGACTTCGTTCTCGGCCAGTGCGCTGGTCGTGAAATCGGTGCCGGAAGGCGCCGCGGCCGATCCATCGACCATTACGGCGGGTTCATCCGACCAGACGATCCGAAACCGCAATGCCTTCGCCATCACGACGTTTGACATCAGGGACAAGTACATCCTTGACGGGTTGGTGCGGCGGGATGAGTCGTCACTGTTCGGTTCGAATCAGCGAATGTCCTACTACTACCGGCTGTCAGGGGCCTGGCGCGCCAACGAAGACCTCAAGATCAAGGGCTTCGACGAAATCCGGCTCCGCGCTTCCTACGGCACCGCCGGCCTCCGGCCCGGATTCGATTACCAGTACGAGACCCTGAGCGTCTCCAGCGGCTCGTTCAGCAAGACCACGCTGGGCAACAAGGAATTGCGTCCGGCCCACTCGGCCGAGCTGGAAGTCGGCGGCAATATCGAGATGGGCGGCGGGCGGTTCACCCTGGAGTACACCTTCTCCCGTAAGGAGACCAAGGACCAGATCCAGCTGGTGAGCCTGCCCTCAGTGGTGGGATTCACGCAGCAGTGGAAAAACGTGGGTGCGCTGCAGTCCAAGACGCACGAGCTCAGCCTCGGTTATCAGGTGATCAACAATCGCGACATGGCCTGGGTAGTGAACCTGGTCGGCGATCGGACCCGGCAGGTCATTACCGACTACCCGCTGCCGGAAAAACTCAACAGCTTCGGCCAGCAGCCCGCGGTGTTCTTTCTCGGCAAGGGGGCTTCGCTGGGTGTGATGTACGGCGAAAAGTTCGTCCGAAACATCAGCGATCTGTACGCCAATCCTTCGTTCGCCGCGTGCCGGGCCACCACCTGTCCCGATGCAAATTTCGTGGTGAATGAGGGAGGCTACGTCGTCAGCAAGGCGTCGTGGCAGTGCGGTGAAACCAAGATCAACCTCGCCACGGGGGCCGCCTGCCCGTCCGCCGAGCGGCTGATCAAGTATGTGCAATGCTCGAAGGGCACCATCGCCGACTGCAAGGCCACTACCACGACCGTGAAAATCGGTGATGCCAATCCCGACTTCAACGCGAGCTTCAGCTCGACGTTCAACTACAAGCGGTTCAGCGTCTACGGACTGCTCGATTGGACCCAGGGCGGCAACATCTACAACGGAACCCGGCAGTGGAAGTTCATCAATAACTTCGATTCGATCGAGGATCAGCGCGCGGTGCCCGCCGCCTCGAAGAAGTCCCAGGACTACTTCGGCGCGTTGTACAACTCGCTCACGCCGCTCGATTTCTATGCGGAGTCGGGCACGTACGCGAAGATCAAGGAGCTCTCGGTCAACTACACGCTGATTCGCAGCCAACTCGCCAAGGTCGGGCTCGGGTCACTTGACGCCGTGCGGCTCGGGATAGTGGGCCGGAATCTGCTTACGTTTACGAAGTACACCGGATACGATCCCGAAGTTGCCGGTCTCGACGGCGATCCGTACCAATTCCGGATCGACTGGTTCTCATACCCACACTACCGTACCTTCACGGCCGTTGTGGAAATCGCGTTCTGAGGCTCCGACCCGACTCTCATGAGGACATCATTCATGCGTAAGCTGATGCAGTGGTATCGGCTCGCGGCAGTCGCAGCGGCGATCGGCACTCTGGGCTGCAAGAGCCTCGAGGTGGCGAACCCCAACGCACCTGACGCGGCCCGCGCCTTCTCCGACCCGGGCGCCGTCGCCGGGCTGGTGACGGGCGCCATGCGCAACTGGTTTAATACCCGTGGGACCTATTACGGGGCGGAGACGCTGGACATGATGGCGGACAACTATTCGTCCTCCTGGAACAACATGAATAATCGGTACTACAGCTCATACGGGCCGGTTGGTACCTTCCAGGCGAACTGTCCGCAGCGTTGCGGTTGGGTGAATAACACTTCGGATCCCAAGCGGTTGTGGGTCGAGGGCCTGTGGTACGGCTATTACGGCATGCTGTCGTCGGTCAACGACGTGCTCACCGCGATCCGGAAGAACCACCTGGATCTCGGTGGCGATGAAGCCACCAATCAGGCCGAGGCAGCCAGCGTGCTGCTCCAGGGTGTGGTATTCGCCGGCATCGCGCTGAATTACGACAAGGGTTTCGTGGTGACCGACAATACCGACATCTCCAATCCAACCACGATTCCATTCCGACCCAGGGCGGAGATGCGCGATTCGGCCGTCGCCTTCCTGCAGCACGCCATCGACCTTCTGGCAGCACACCCATTCGCCAAGGCCCCGAGCACCTGGTTCGGGACGGTGAACGGCATTCAGTATTCGAGCACCCAACTCATCCAGGTAGCCCGCACTGCCCAGGCCGAGGCGCTGGCGATGTTTGCCCGATGCCTGACCGGCTGCCCGACTGCGTCGGATAATGACGCTGCGACCGATTGGGGCAAGGTGGCCACGTACGCCGCCCAAGGGGTGAGCTCCGGGGCAGGCTTCGACTTCACCTTCTTCCAAGACGGCGGCGTGCTCTACGACTGGGTCAAGGGTTGGGGTAACAACTTCGGCGATGTGCGGGTGGACAGCCGGGTAGTCCATCTCATCACCGCCGGACCGGATCCTTCCCGAGTACACCATGATCCCTGGACGGCGGTGGAATTGTCGCCGAACGCCACCGACAAGCGGGTCGGGGATGGCACATTTGGGCCAACGGACGCGTACGACGGCCCCACCACGTTCAAGGCGGATGCGGGCCACGGAACCGACTACGCCTACACCCCGAGTTTCCGCTTTAACCCGCTCCGCGGCCCTGCCCATCAGTCGAACCTGACCCACGTCCGCTACATTGCCTGCACCAGCAGCTTCGGCAATACCAACCGGTGCCAGAACCCGGTCTACTCGCAACAAGTCAACGACCTGCTCTGGGCCGAGGGGCTCATCAAGGGCCCGGGAGGCTTCGCGCAGGCGGCGACGCTCATCAACAAGACGCGAGTGAACCGGGGTGGCTTGCCCGCGCTCACCGGCGGGGAAGGGAAGCCGGCGCTGCTCGCCGCGCTGCAATACGAGCTTGAGGTCGAAGATATGGGCATGGGAGACCTGCCTTTCTACAATCGGCGCCGGGAAACGCCATATAACTGGCCTGCACCTGGGACAGCCGCCATTTCCTACAGCGTTGGCGGCCCGGGTGATCCGCGAGCCGCTGCTTGCCCGTCTATCCTGTGTCTCTGGCCCGGCACGCCGCGGCATCAGCCGGTGCCCGCGAAGGAATTGAGTGTCCTGGTCAAAGAGCTCTATTCGTTCGGGGGTCCGATTGACGACGATGTGACGGGCCCCGCGGCGAGCAGCGCTGCGATTCGTTCGAATGGCGAGCCGATCTTCAGCGCTCGACAGATCGGTGCGGCACTGAACAAGAAGCGTCCGTCGGGTGTGACGCATCAGTAGCACCGACACCTCGCCGGTCAAACCAGCGAACGGGCGCCCCCTCGGGGGCGCCCGTTTCGTTGCTGTGGCGTGCCTGTCCGCAACGGGGTGGGGACATCGGAGCGAAACTGCCACGCCGCCGGAGCGATTTCGATTGACAACCCTCGGTGGACCGGCGTAATTCCGGCTACACGACGCGCGACCTCGAGATGACCATGCTGTACTTCGGGCCCGAAACGACGATGCCTCTGGTCTCCGCAGTCGCTGCCGCGGTGGGCGTCGTCCTCATGTTCTGGCGGCGCGTGATTGCCTGGACGCGGGCGGTCATCGGACGGGTGTTTCGGCGGGCCGGCACCAGGCGCCCGGAGGCGTCCCGCGCCAAGCCTGCCGCCAAGGGGAAGGCCGCGGGGGGTCATTGATTCTGGAGGTGCCGCGCAACATCACCCCACCGGGTTCCGCAGGGAATTCTCTCACCGGTGCGCGCATCCAATCGCCGTCACCGCTCCGCCTGCTCCTGCTGGCCGTCTGGTTCGGTCTCCTGGCCGGCCTCATCGAGATCATCTTGGTGCAGTTCTCCCTTCGCGCCGGCGTAACGGTGCGGCTCAGCGCCGACTACATCTGGATGGCTCCCGCCGCCAATGTGATGTTTGCCACCACGGCGGCGCTCGGCACGATGGGGCTGGCCCGGTGGCGGCCGCGGTGGGGGAGTGCAGACGTTACAGTCGGTGTGCTCGTCGCGCTTCTGGCGGCGAGCGCGGGCTTTCTGGTCGAGTCACTGCACCGCGGAGCGGTGTTGCTTCTGGCGCTGGGTATCGGCTCGCAGGCCGCGCGGTTGGCGGGACGTCCCGGGGTACGCCGGCTCTTCGTCATCGTCCCGCCAACGGCGCTGGCCATGGTCGGCCTCATTGCTTACGCGGAGATCAACCTGCGCGGAGCGGCCACCCGTCGGGAGGCGGAGGCCGAGCGCGCCCTCGCGGCGGCGCCGGCCGGCGCCATGAACGTGCTCCTCCTGATCCTCGACACCGTTCGTGACGAGAGCACCGGGCTCGACAACCCGGCGAACGCGACCACGCCCGAGCTGGACGCTTTCGCGCGCCAAGCAGTTGTGTTCGAGCGGGCCTTTGCCCCCGCGCCATGGACGCTGCCGTCCCATGCGAGCTTCTTCACTGGTCGGCTGCCCAGCGAGCTATCCGCAAACTGGGGCGTTCCGCTCGACAACCGTTACCCCACGCTGGCGGAGTACCTGGCTGGGAAGGGGTATCTGACGGCGGGGTTTGTGGGCAACTTGCAGTTCGCGACCCGGGCCAGCGGGCTCGCCCGGGGCTTCATCCACTACGACGACTTCCAGGCGAATCTCGGACAGACGATTCTCAGCTCCAGCATCGGGCGCGCGCTGGCCGGGGCCACCTGGCTGCGCCGGCTGGTGGGCTACCACGAGCTGCTCAACCGCCGCACCGCGGCCGATGTCACCGAGGACTTTCTGGCCTGGCAGGCTCGGGAAAAAGGCCGGCCATTCTTCGCCTTTGTCAACCTGTTCGACGCGCACGAGCCCTACTTCCCGAAGGGCCGTTCCGGCTCGATTCTCTGGCCGGGGCCGCGCTGGACCAAGTATGAGCATGAGGTCGGGTTGCACTCCGGTGCCAACGCTTGGATCGCCGAGAAGTGGACCCTCACCCCCGACGAAGTCAAGACCCATGCCTGGGCTTACGAGCAGGCGATCTCCCATGTGGATCGCGAGGTGGGTCGCCTGCTGGTGGAACTAGGGAAACGGGGTGTTCTGAACAACACTCTGGTCATCATTGCAGGGGACCACGGTGAGCAGGTGGGGGAACACCACCTCTTCGAGCACATCAACAGTCTCTACCTTCCGAGCCTCCACGTGCCTTTGATTGTCTGGTCGCCCCGAATACCGAAAGGAGCCCGGGCACGGGAAGCCGTCAGCCTTCGGGACATTCCGGCAACCGTGTTGGATCTCCTCGGGTTCTCTGCCGGGACGCCGTTTCCCGGCCGTTCACTGGCTGCGCACTGGGTGGCGCCGGGCGGTGCGGACACCGTGTTTTCCGCGCTGAAGCGGGGCCTCGTTCGACAGGGGTGGTACCCGATCGGCCGCGGGGCGGAGATGTTCTCCCTCACGACCACCGACCACCAGTACATCCGGAACGGTGACAACAGCGAGGAGCTCTACGACCTGCGGCAGGATCCCGGTGAGACCAGGGATCTCTCGCGTGATCCCGCCGATACCTACGTTCTCAGCCGGTTCCGGGACAACCTCTCCCGCGTATTGAGGCGTCCGCTCAGCTCGCCGTCACCCACATCCGCACGGCCATGAGTACGAGGAAGACGGCGAAGCTCCGCTGCACGACCGCGGGAGGGGCCTGCTGCGCGATCCGCGCGCCGAGCCAGGCGCCGAGCGTGAGGCCCACGGCAAGGAGTATTGCCGCCCGCACGTCGACGTGCCCCCGGCGGTAATACTCCAGCGCGCCGAAGATGCCCACCGGGAGGATCATCGCGCCGAGGGATGTGCCGGTGGCGGTAGGGAAGGGGAGCTTCATCACGCCGACCAGCCCGATCACCATGATGACGCCTCCCCCGATGCCGAAGAGGCCCGCGAGAATGCCGGCGAGAATGCCGAGCGCGACGTAGAGAATGGTCACCAGGGCCTCCGGAGGCGTGGCCAGGGAATCTAACAGTCCGCCAGCACGCGGGAGAGGTGCTCCTCGCCGCGGCCGGCCTCGGCATGGCCGCAGGCGGTGTGGAGGCGCTCGCCCACACCATCCGTCGGCGCGTGATGCATCGCACCCTCTCCCTGGGCCGGGTCGACCCTCCAGTGGATCGCCACTGGAAGCTGCTGCAGCAGGCCTACGGCCCGCCCCCGGTTTCGATCGACGAGCTGGGCACCAATCTGGATGCGTACGACGGAGCCATCACGTATCTCGACGGACAAATCGACGCACTGTTGCGCGCGCTGGCCTCGCGGGGACGCCTGGCCAACACGATCATCGTAGTGACCTCCGATCATGGGGAGCTGTTCGGCGAACATGGGGTGCTCACCCATGGCAACAGTCTCTTCCTTCCGGTGCTCCACATCCCGTTGTTCATGGTGGCGCCGGGACGGATACCGGTCGGGGCAAGGATTCCATCCATCGCGTCGCTTCGGGACCTCCCGGCAACCTTGCTCGATCTGGCGGGCGTGCCCAACCCCGGACTGCCGGGGCATTCCTTGGCCGGCGATCTGCGTGCGGCCATCGCTGGCACCGTCACGGACACGCTGATTCCTCGGAGATCCGGAATCTGGTGTCGGTGCCGGAGTACCAGGCCGATTTGACGCGCTACCGCCGGGCACTCGCGGCTCTCCCCAGCCGGTAGGGCGGCGTGTCCTTCCGACACAAGACGTGTCGGGGCCGCGTGTCGTAACGCCTCACGGGGTCGAGCGCCTCTATCTACAGGCAGCAAACTCAAGGGGTTACCCCCCTTACGGGTCGGCACGGAAACTGATATAATTTCTCATTACTGAGGGATGGACCGGCGAGGGGAGATTGCGAAACCCCTTCGCGCGCCACTCCCTCCGGACCTTCGACCCTGAAAACCCGATCTGTTTCCAGCCCGTCTCCCTGGGAGGCGGGTGTTCGTCCACCTCAAGAGATCGAGGATCGATCCATGAGGCATCTTGCCAGCCGCCGGGTTCTCCTTGCCGTCCTACTCGCCGTAGGTGCCGCGCTGTCGGCTCCCCGGTGGCTCGCGGCGCAGGGGACCGGCACGATATCCGGCACCGTCACCGACGGCGCCTCCGGGCAGTCGCTGGGCGACGTCCGCATTCACGTTGCCGGCGGGCTCCTGCAGGGGGTGACCGATCTCAAGGGCCTGTACCGGATCGTCAATGTTCCGGCGGGCTCCATCACCCTCGAAGTGCGCCGCATCGGGTACCGGGCGGTCGAGAAGAGCGTCACGCTCGCGGCCGGGCAGCAGCTCGTCGCCGATTTTGCGCTGACCACTTCGGTGGTGACCCTCGAGGAAGTGGTGGTCTCGGGGACGGCAGGAGACCAGAAGCGCCGCGCTCAGGGCGCCCAGGTTTCCGAGATTTCGGTGAGCGACATCACCAACACGGCGCCGGTCCGGACCTTCGAGCAGGTGCTGCAGTCCCGGATTCCGGGGGTGTCGGTGACCCTCGCCTCCGGGACGTCGGGCGCCAACTCCCAGATCCGCATCCGGGGTCCGGCCTCGATCTCGCTCTCCAACGAGCCGATCATCTACGTCGACGGCATCCGGGTCGCCGCGGGTACCGGCAACCTGTTCTTCACCGGAGGCCAGGCCACCGGCCGGCTTTCCGAGCTCAACCCGAGGGACTTCGAGTCCATCGAGGTGGTGAAGGGGCCCGCCGCGGCAACCCTCTACGGCGCCGACGCCTCCGCCGGCGTCATCCAGATCATCACCAAGAAGGGCAAGCAGGGCTCCCGCTTCAGCCAGACGGTGGGCCTGGAATACGACAACATCAATCCGAACTTCGTTCCGCCGGCGAATTACGCCTTCTGCACCACCGCGCTGATCGCCCCGACCAGTCCGAGTCCGCTCTGCCGGGGCAAGACCACCGCCGACCTGGTGAGCGACAATCCACTGGTGCGGCAGGGCGCGTTCCGCCACGGCAATACCAAGGACTTCTCCTGGACCGGGACCGGCGGCGGGAACAATTTCGGGTACTACGTCTCGGGCGATTACGGCACCGAGGACGGCACCACCCCGAACAACGGCTTCGACCGGCGGAGCGGCCGGGTCAACTTCAACTGGATTCCCTCGACCAAGCTGTCGCTGACGGTCGGGGTAGGGATGACCCGCTCCAATTTCGTCCTCCCCGACAACGACAACAACGTGTACGGCTATCTCGGCGGCGGCCTGCTGGGCTCGCCGCTCTCGGTGCGGGACGACGGAGTCGAGAGCAACAACGGCTTCTTCGGCTTTGCGCGGGATGTCTCGGCGATCCAGTCGATCGAGAACGACCAGATGACCCACCGCACCATCTCGACGGGCACCGCTGTCTGGACTCCGATGTCTTGGTGGACCAACCGGGTGACGGTGGGGGCCGACTGGCTGCGCGACGAAATCCGCCGGTTCCTGCCCAAGAACAGCCGCGGCAGCTTCCAGGGGATCTCGAATACCGGGGACATTTCCGAGAACCGGGAAGGGATCGAGCGGTACACCATCGACTACCTTGGCAACGTCAAGGTGAGCACCAGCAGCCACCTGAGTCACAATCTCTCGGCCGGTTTCCAAATCATCGACACCCGCGACGAGAACGTCTTCGCCACCGGCCAGGGGATCACGGTCAACTCCAATAACACCGTCTCCGCGACCTCGTCGAAGAGCGCGGGGCAGGGGCTTATCCGGCAGAAGCAGGTCGGGTTCCTGGGCCAGTATCAGGGGAGTTATAACGACCGGCTCTACGTTACCCTGGGCGCGCGGATCGACGCCAACTCGGCGTTCGGCAACACCAAGGAGTGGTTCTTCCTGCCCAAGGCGAGCGTTTCCTACGTGATTTCCGAGGAGCCGTTCTGGCACGGCGGAATGGGATTCATCAATACCCTGCGGCTCCGTGGAGCATGGGGTCAGACCGGGCGGTCGCCCACGCCGGGCGCTTCGCTGGTTACCCTGAGTCCGGCGCCGTTCATCCTGGCGGGCACCGAGCAGGCCGGTGCGGTGCCGTCGAGCCCCGGCAACGACAGCCTCAAGGCGGAGCGCGGCGTGGAGTACGAGGCCGGATTCGACGCCGGCATGTTCTCGGACCGGGTCGGCCTCGAGGTCACCTATTACCGCAAGACCAGCAAGAACCTCCTGCTGCAGAAGCCGCTGCCCCCCTCACTCGGCTTTACCCAGACGCCGTTCGTCAACATCGGCAAGCTGCGGAACCAGGGAATCGAGGTGGCGGTCACGGCGCAGCCGATCCAGAAGAAGCACCTGAGCTGGGACATGCGCCTGGGCCTCAGCACCTTGAACAGCAAGATCGTGTCGATGGGCGGGGTGCCGGCGTTCGGCACGCTGAATCGATTCCAGGAAGGCTCGGAGCCGGGGATGTTCGTAGGCAACCGGATCCGGTCGATCGACACGGTGACCAAGATCGTGATCGTCTCCGACTCGCTGGAGCGCATCGGGCCGGTGCTTCCGACCCTCGAGGGTAACTTCTCGACCAATGTCACCCTCATGCGCAACCTGCGGTTCTACGCGCTGCTGGACTGGAAGACCGGTAACTACCTCTACAACCTGACCGACTTCTTCCGGGAAACCCAGCTGGTCCGGAGCAACAACCGCCTCGACCCGACCGTGCTCTCGACCCTGGAGCGGCTCCGCCGGTACGGGAACCCGACCGCCGGCCAGCCGGCGTTCGTCCGGGAAGGCAAGGCTCCGGGATGCCCCGGTGCCACCTGCGCCTTTCCGCCCACGGCTACGGTCAACGAGGTGCGGGACGGCTACGTGCAGAAGGCGGATTTTGCCAAGCTGCGGGAGGTCTCGGTGACCTACACCCTGCCCAGCAAGTGGGCCGGGTACTTCCGATCGCAGAGCGCGTCGTTCACGGTGTCGGGGCAGAATCTCCACACCTGGACCGGCTACCAGGGCTTCGATCCGGAGCTGCTCTCGGCCGCGACGACCAATTTCAGCCGCCAAGACTTCTTGACGATTCCGCCCGCCCGCCGGGTGGTCGTCAAGCTCAACCTGACGTTCTAACCGGGAGAAGACGGCAATGGCAATGCGAATGATCCTCTCCCGCGCCCTGACCGCCGCCACAGTGGCGGCGGGCCTCGCGGGCTGCTCGGACTATCTGGTCGTGAAGGATCCCACCGTGATCGAGGCCACCGCGCTCGATCCGGTCAACGACGCTCCCGTGCTGGCCAATTCGGCCATTCAGAACATGGCCGCGGCCTATGGCTGGCTCGCAATGTACTCCGCCTGGATGGTCGGCGAGGCGGACGTGGCGGAGACCTTCCCCACCCGCAACGAATTCGGCCGCCGGGCGGTGGACCCCACCAACGGCAGCCTGAGCACGGACGTCTGGTTCCCGCTGTCCCAGTCGGCGTCGTCCACCTATCTGGTGCTCAACATCGCGCTGCCGACTCCGACATCGAACGTGAACAACCAGAAGGCGCACTTCGCGCTGGCCTGGTCGTTCCTGATGATGGCGGAGAACTTCTGCCAGGGCACTATCCGGGGTGGTCCGCCACTCACCACCGCCGCCATGCTCGATTCCGCGATTGCCCACTTCCAGTCGGCGATCGACATCGGCAACGCCGCCAACACCACCGACTCCAAGTCGATGGCGAACGCCGCGCTGGTCGGGAAGGCGCGGGCCAAGCTGCAGAAGGGCGACAAGGCGGGCGCGCTCGCTGACGCGAATGGGGTGCCGGCCGGCTTCACGTACACCCTGGCCTACTTCGACGACCTGTCGAACCGGACCCGGGTGGGGAACCGGCTGTGGCAGTTCACCGCCGACCGTGGCTCCATTGCGGTTTCACCGGCGTGGAGGGTGGTGGATCCGCGAGTTCCGCAGCGGCTGGCGCCGTCCAACCTGCTGCCGCAGGATTCGAATTATCCGGTCGATCGCGGGCTGCCGTACGTGATTCAGGACAAGTTCAATGCCTTCTCCAGCCCGATCCGGCTGGCCTCCCGGCTGGAGGCCGACTATATCGCGGCCGAGGCCCAGGGGAACGCGACCCAGTTGGCGCTCATTCAAGCTCGCCGGGCGGCCAACGCCCAGGCGGCCTACACCGGGGCCACCGACGACGCCAGCGTGCTGGCCGAGTTCGAGACCCAGCGCGGCCTCGAGTTCTTCCTCGAGGACAAGCGGCTCGGCGATCTGCGCCGGAACCCCGCGGCCGTCAAGTTCGTTCCGGTTCCGGGAGCCACGTACTTCAAGGCGGGGTTCGCTCCGATCGGGAGCCAGACCTGCATCCCGCTGCCGATTACCGAAACCGACAACAACGCCAACTTCCACCCGTAGTCGATGGGACCCGGGGGCGGAGACGCCTCCGGGAATTGCTGAATGAACAACGGGGGGCGGAAACGCCCCCCGTTGGTTTTTCCAGGAAACGAGCTACGCCCTGATCACGCCGGGAAATCGGTCCGGTGCCGAAGGATACCCCGGGAACACCGCGCTCAGATCGCGGGCGCCGAGGTGGCGGGTCAAGATCTCGCCGAAGAGATCGCGGAAGTCGGTGGTGACCGCCACATCGCGGCCCTCGTAGCGTGCCGCAGGATCGAGGCCCGGCCAGCGCCCCGCGATGCGCCTGCCGTTGACGGTGCCACCCAGCACCAGCATGGCGGTGCCGTGGCCGTGGTCGGTGCCGCCGGTGCCGTTTTCCCGGACGGTGCGGCCGAACTCCGACATGGTGAGCACGCACACGTCGCGCATCCGCTCGCCCAGGTCGGTGGCGAAGGCGGCGAGCGACGCGCCGAGCTCGGTCAGGCGCAGCGCCAGCTGGCCCTGGTCGCTGCCCTGGTTGACGTGGGTGTCCCAGCCGCTCATGTCGGCAAAGGCGATCTCGAGCCCCAGGTCCGACTTGATCAACTGGGCTATCTGTTGCAGGCTCTGGCCCAGCCGGCCCCGCGGATACTCCGCCCCGTGTTCGGCGGCGAGCACCGACGGGTTGGCGGTCTTGAGCATCCGGATGGCCTCGAAACTCTCCTCCGCCGAGGTGGCCAGGAGCCCGGTGGCCGAACCCTGATAGAGCGCCTCGAAGGCGCGGGTGAGTTTGTCCGCGGCGTCCGGCCGGGCGCGCACGCCGAAGGCGCGCAGGTCGTCGATGGCGAGCGAAGGGGCCGATCCCGCGAGAATCCTGGGGAGCTGGGGCCCGAACGCCACGGCGCGGAACGGAGTATCGGCGTGCTCACGGTCGTGGGCGTGCTGGCAATAGCGATTGGCCCAGCCGTCCCCGGTGGACTTGACGCCGGGGGTTCCCGACTCCATGTAGTCCTGCGCGTCGAAATGGCTGCGGGTGGTATCTGGAGAGCCGACCGCCGGCACCGCGGCCAAGGCTCCCGCGTCCCAGAACGGCTTGAGCGGGGCGAGCTGCGGATGCAGCCCGAAGTGCCCGTCGAGATCCACCACGGCCTCCAGGGGGATCGCGATCCGAGGCCGCTCGCGATAGTACTGCTCCTCGCCGTGGGGCACGATCATGCTGAGACCGTCCACGGCACCGCGCTGGAAGAGGCAGACCAGGGTGCGGCCCTTCGCGGCTCCGAGGCGCGAGCTCCCGCTTGCCCCCGCGGCGTACGCCGCCCGGCCGAGAAAGAGCGGATCGAGCCCGAAGCTCACCAGCCCGAGGGCGCCGCCCCGCACGAAGACCCTTCGTGAAATGCTCATTGGCGCTGGAACTCCGGGCCGCCCAGGGCGAGGCCCACCGCCAGCGCCCGCGCCTGGACCGGATCGTTGACATCGGCGAGCTGGTCCAGGATCACCTTGCGGGTCTGGGCCGACATCCGGCCACCCAGGATCAGGCGGTCCACCGCGGCCACCAGCGCCTCCCGCTCCGACGCGAGCGGCAGCACCAGGTCCAGATTGACCTGCACGCCCGGCAGACGGTTGGCGGCGAGCTGGACCGCGAAATTCATCCGGTTGAGCAGGGCCCCGCTGTTGACCCAGTCCTCCTGCTGCTCGCCGTATCCGTTGGGCGCCACGTGCTGATAGAGCGGCTGGCCCAGCCGCGCCACCGCGCCGGCCAGGCGCGGGGTGCTGTCAGGCACTCCGCCCACCGCGCGCACCGCGCTCACGACGAACTCCAGCGGCGTCTTGACCTTGCTGGCGCGGTTCTCCGCGGCCCAGAAATCGGGTGAGCGGACGATGGCGCGCACGACTTCCCGCAGGTCGCCCCCGCTCCGCTTCCATGCCATGACCGCGTCGTCGATGCAGCCGTCGGGAGGGGTGTCGTTGACGAAGCGGGCGCACAGCTTGCCGCTCACGTAGTGCATCGTGCTGGGATGCTCCGCCAGCAGCTTGAGCAGCTTCATCCCCTCGTCCTGTCCGTGGCCGGCAGGGAACTCGACCCCGAGCACCGTCTTGCGCCCGCGATCGTGGGCCCAGTCGTTGAACACGAAGCCGCCGCCCTGGATCGGCCGCTCGACACTCCACCCGGTGAGGATGCGCGCCACCTCGGTGACGTCCTTCTGGGTGTAGCCGCCGTCGACCCCCACGGTGTGGAGCTCCATCAGCTCGCGGGCGTAGTTCTCGTTGAGTCCGGTGGCGCCGCGCTGATTTGCGGGAGGACGCACCGCGCCGCCCCGCGGAAACGGCATGGGCGGGAAGAATCCGGGACGCCCCCCGCGGCCACGGGCAAACCCGCGCATCCGCTCCCGCGCCATCCGGTCCGGTACCGGGGGCTGGCTCCCTGGGGCAACGCTCTCCGCGTTGTCGAGATAGACCATCATCGCGGGGCTCTTGGCCGTCGCGATCAGCAGGTCCTCGAACTTCCCCAGAATCCGGGGCCGGAGGGTTTCCTCGATGAAGGAAGGGAGGTAGACCCGGTCGAGGTTCTTTCCCACGAAGATGTTGAAGTGGTTGGTCCAGAAGTCCGCCATGATCTCGGCGAGTTGCCGGTCCGATTCGGTGGCTCGCACCACCACGAGCTGAGGAAGCTCGGCCCCGAGCGCACGGAGCTCGCGGGCCTCGGGCGGCAGCCGGCGGAGCCGCTCGTCGGGGCTCATCATGCTGTCCGCCGCGGCGTCGCGCTTCTCCTGCCGCCGCTCCATCTGCACCAGCAGGTAGCTGCGCAGCAGGTCTTCCGGTCTGGACTGGAGCAGATCGAACTGGGCCAGGACGTCTTTCAGGCCGGGATCATCGGCGCGGTCCACCCCCAACTGGCGGTCGACCCAGCGCAACACCCCCTCCCGCGCGATGCGATCGGCGAGGCCCGGCGTGGAGCCGTAGGCAAGGCGATTGAGGACATGGAGGGCGCTGTCGCGGGGGGTCATCGGCGCCATTTGCGCTCCGGTCGGAGCGGCGGCGCCGAGTCCCAAGGCGAGGAGAGCCACGCGGCGGTTCATGGTGGGCATGACGGGGGGTGGTGGGAGGTGTTAAGGAAAGGAGCGGGTAGGGGCTAGCGGCTAGGGAGTCAGGAGCAGGAGTTAGCGACTAGAGACTTTATTAAACAAAGTACTTGACAGATCGCGGCACCGACCGTATCCTGGGGAATATGGCAGCCTCCCCCCGCCCGGCCCGAGCCGACTCGCCCCCCATCCCGCTGCACCACCGGGCGCTGGATGACCTGACCTTCATCCGCGACACCATGGAGCGGGCGGGGACGGTCACCTCGGTCCCAGGATGGGGCGGGGTGGCCATGGGGGTCACTGCCTTGATTGCGAGCTGGATCGCGTCCCGGCAGGGCTCTGGTGCCGAATGGCTGGCGGTCTGGCTGGCGGAGGCAATCGTCGCCCTCGGATTGGGCGGTGCCGCGATGGTCCGGAAGGCGGAGGCCACCCGTACGCCGCTGTTTACGAGGGCCGGAAAGCTCTTCGTCCGCGCCTTCGTGCCCCCGATATTGGCCGGTGCCGCGCTGACCCCGGTCTTCTTCCGTTCGGGGCTGGTAGACCGGCTTCCCGGCCTCTGGCTGCTGCTCTACGGTACCGCCGTGACGACGGCTGGGGCGCTTTCGGTTCCGGTCGTTCCCCTCCTCGGCATCAGCTTCATGGGCTTGGGCGTAGTGGCATTCATGACGCCCGCATCATGGGGGAACTCACTGATGGCGCTGGGATTCGGAGGGCTCCAGATCGGATTCGGGCTCCTGATCGCAAGGAAACACGGTGGCTAGGCGCGCAGCGGCCCGTGCCGACCGCGGCTCCGCTCCGTCGCCCCCGGCGCGGCTGGCCGCGCTTCCGGGTGACGCCGCGCCGCGCGCTTCGCTCGAACTGGACCGCCTGATTCACGAGCGGGTGCGACTGGCCATCGTGAGCGCGCTCGCGGTGAACCAGTCGCTGACCTTCAACGAGCTCAAGCACCTGCTGGGCGCCACCGACGGCAATCTGAGCGTGCACGCGAGGCGGCTGGAAGAGGCCGGATACCTCGAATGTCTCAAGTCCTTTGCGGGGCGGACGCCCCGTACCGAGTACCGGCTGACCCGGGAAGGACGGGAAGCGCTGGAGCGTTACCTGGCCCACATGGAAGGGCTGATCCGCTCGACCCGGGCGGGATCGTGAGTCTCTTTTTTTGGGGAGAAGCTTTGTGAGGCAAAGTGATTCGCTCCACGCGGCGATCATCATGGACGGCAATGGACGTTGGGCCGAGCGGCGTGCGCTGTCCCGGCCGGAGGGACATCGGGCCGGGGCGCGCGCGGCCGAGGCGCTGGTGCAGGCGGCGCCGCGCCTGGGCGTCGGGGTCCTCACGCTCTACGCCTTTTCGAGCGACAATTGGGCGCGCCCGATGCCCGAGGTAACGGCGCTGATGCGGCTCTTTCGGGGCTACCTCCGCGCCGAGCGGCCCCGCGCAGTGGCCAATGGAGTGGCGGTCGAGGTCATCGGCCGGCGGGACCGTCTGCCGGCACCCCTGCTCCAGGAGATCTCCGAAACCGAAGCCCAGACGGCGCGAGGGACGGCGCTCCGGCTCCGTCTGGCGGTGGATTACTCGGCGCGCGACGCAATCGTGCGGGCGGCGATCCGATTGCAGGAGGAGCCCGGTCCCGCCGACCGCGCGCGGTTCACCGAGCTGCTGGCGCAGGTGGATCACGGGCGGGCGGCGGTGGCACCGGTGGATCTGCTGATCCGCACCGGGGGCGAGCACCGGCTCTCGGATTTCCTCCTCTGGGAATCCGCCTATGCCGAGTTGTTCTTCCGGGACACGATGTGGCCTGACTTTACTCCGCGCGAGATGGAGGGGATCATCGCCGAAGTCCGCGCGCGGGAACGCCGGTTCGGTGGCGTGGCCGCCCGGCCCGCCGCCGCCCATCTCAGGCTATCCCGCTGATCGGGGAGGATTTCATGCTCTCAGCAATTCGCGACGTGCTGATTCTGCCGGAGTTTCTGGGCGCGCTGCTGCTGGTCGGCACGGCCGGCGTGGTGCTCCTGGCGCTGCCCATCTGGATCTGGTTCTGGCGCAAGAAGAATCCCCCGGTGCGGCGGATGGCCGCGAGGATCGGCGGCGGCATGCTGGGCCTCTACGCCCTGTTCTGGATTGCGGGATTGATCGTGGCCCCGACCCAGGATCTCACCCCGGGCACGGAGATCAGATTCTGCGGGCTCGACTGCCACCTGCATGTGTCGGTGGTGAACGTCCAGCCGGGTCCCCTGCTCGGCGTGACGGTGCGCTTCCGCAGCAATGCGGTGCAGGCGCCGGAATGGCCCGGGCTGCTGCACTACCGGTTGCGGGACGCCAGCGGAAAGGAGTGCGCCGCCATCGACCGGGTGCCCGAAGAGCCGCTCCGCGCCGGCGACAGCGTCCGGCGCGTCCTGCACTTCGCGGCGGGCGGGAAGCCGGACACCGCCTCACTGATCGTCACCTGGGGGAACAAGCTGGACCTGCTGGTTCCCGGGCGGGGAAATCCGCTGGTGCAGCGGCGGCAGCGGCTGATCATCCCGGCGCTCTGGGGCTGCGCCTGACCGGGGACCCCGCGTGGCCGCGCTACGCGCGGCCTAGGCCGCGAAGAAGCCCTTGAGCACGGTCACCGCCTGTCCTCCGAGCTGTACCCGATCCCCGCGCATTTCTACCCGTACCGTCCCCCCCCGCGGCGACACTTGCTGCCCAACCAGCGCCTTCCGCCCCAGCCGGCCGGCCCAGTAGGGCGCGAGGGTGCAGTGGGCTGAGCCGGTAACCGGATCCTCGTCGACGCCGGCGCCCGGGGCGAAGAAGCGGGAGATGAAATCCACCCCGGGCAGGTCCGAGGGCGCCGTCACAATGACCCCGCGGGTTTCGATGCCTCGAATCAGGCGGTAGTCGGGGGTGAGCTTGCGCAGCTTGGCGGGATCCGCCAGAACCATCATGTAGTCGAATTGGCTCCGCAGCACCGGCATCCCGGGGGACTTGAAGGCATCGAGCAGGTAGGGCGGTGGCTCACAGGGCGCGGCGGGCGTCGCCGGGAAATCGAGCAGGATCCAACCGTTCTTCTTCCTGGCGGTGAGGAGCCCGCTCCGGGTGGCGAATCGCGCCGACGCACCGGACTTCAAGTGATGCTCGGCCCAGAGGAAGTGCGCGCTTGCCAGCGTGGCATGGCCGCAGAGATCCATCTCGATGGTCGGGGTGAACCACCGGAGGTCGAATCCGTTGTCGCCGCGGAGCAGGAACGCGGTTTCCGCCTGGTTCATCTCCCGCGCCAGCGCCTGCATCCAGTCATCCGGTTTCGGCTCATGGAGAAGACAGACGGCGGCGGGGTTGCCTTTGAACACCGCATCGGTGAAGGCATCGATCAGCCAGAGGTCGAGGGGCTTGGGCGCCTTGGTTTTCTTGGCGGGCTTCGCGGCCTTGGCCGGCTTGCTGGTTTTGGTGGACTTGGCAGGCTTGCGTGGCATGAGGACCAGGGAGTCAGGGAGTCAGGGAATCAGAGGCCCGCGTGGTGGCAGGCCACGACCGCCGGGCCGATCGGGCGGAGCACCGGAAGCTCGGTGATACAGCGCGCATCCTTCCGCGGGTGGAAGCAGCGGGAGGCGAAGGGACAGCCCGGCGGCGGCGCCGTCGGCTTGGGCGGTTCCCCGGCCAGCACGATGCGAGCCCGCTGACGGCCGGGGTCGGGCTCCGGCACCGCGGAGAGCAGGGCCTGGGTGTACGGGTGCAGCGGGCGCAGGAGCACGTCCTCGGTGGATGCGAGCTCCACGATCCGGCCGAAGTACATCACCGCAACCCGGTGGGCCAGCTGGCGGACCACCGCCAGGTCGTGCGCAATGAAGAGAAAGGCGAGGCCGCGGCGCTGCTGCAGATCGGCGAGCAAGTTCAGCACCTGGGCCTGCACCGAGACGTCGAGCGCCGACACCGGCTCGTCGCAGACCAGGAGCGCGGGATCCACCGCAAGGGCCCGGGCAATCCCGATCCGCTGGCGCTGGCCGCCGCTCAGCTGGTGGGGAAACTTTGCCCGGTAGGAGGCATCGAGCCCCACTTCTTCGAACAACCGGGCCACCCGACCGGGGATTTCGCGCGCCGGCAGGAGCCGGTGGATCTCCAGCCCCTCGGCCACCGCCACGCCCGCCCGCATCCGCGGATTGAGTGAGCTGTACGGATCCTGGAAGACAATCTGCATTCGCCGGCGCATGGCGCGGAGCGGGCCGGCCGGGAGCGTCAACACGTTCACGCCGTCGAAGCGGACGCTCCCGGCCGACGCGGGGGTAAGGCGGAGAATCGTCCGGCCGACGGTGGATTTTCCCGAGCCCGACTCGCCCACCAGGCCGAGCGTTTCGCCGGGGGCGATGTCGAAGCTCACCCCGTTCACCGCGTGGACCACCCGGCGGGGGCCCCGCAGCATTCCGCCGGTCTCGTAGCGGGTGACCAGGTCGCGAACCTCGAGCAGCGGGCGCGGGGCGGTCATCGAGCGCCCTTTTCCGCCAGCCAGCAGCGAGTCCATTCCCCCGGCGCGAGCGGGATGGGCGGTGGTGCCTCGGTGGCGCAGCGCGCCAGCGCCTCGGGACAACGGGGCTGGAAGCGGCAGCCCGAGGTCCATTCATGGGGGAGGGGAACGCTGCCGGAAATCGCCTGCATCCGCTCCACCGCGGCGTCCAATCTCGGGATCGCCCGGAAAAGCGCGCGAGTGTAGGGGTGCGCCGGCGAGCGGAACAGGCGCGCGGTGGCGGCCTCCTCCACAATCTGACCGGCATACATGACCGCGACGCGATCGGCCCGGCCCGCCACGATGCCGAGGTCGTGGGTGATCAGCAACACCGCCATCCCGCGGGCGATCCGGAGCCGGTCGAGGAGCTCCAGGATCTGCGCCTGCACGGTGACGTCCAGCGCGGTGGTCGGCTCATCGGCGATGAGGAGGTCCGGCTCTCCGGCGAGCGCAATGGCGATCAGCACCCGCTGGCGCAGCCCTCCGGACAGCTCGTGGGGATAAGAACCGTAGCGCACCGCCGGGTCAGGCACCCCGGTTTCGGCCAGGAGCGCCACCGCGCGCTCGCGCGATTCGGCGCGGGGCATGCTCCGGTGGGCGGTGACGGCCTCGCGGATCTGTTCCCCCACGGTCAAGACCGGGTTGAGGCTGGTCATGGCGTCCTGGAAGACGATCCCGATCCGGCGGCCCCGGACGGCGCGGAGCGCCTCGCCCTCGAGCGAGAGAACATCGATTCCCTCGAGGAGGATGCGGGTGCGCTCGTGAATCCGCCCCGGCGGCGGAATGAGCCGGAGGATCGCCAGCGCGGTGAGGCTCTTGCCGCTTCCCGATTCGCCGACCAGCGCGAGCGTTTCGCCGCGGGCCACGCTCAGACTCACGTCCACCACCGGCAACGCCGGCCCCCGCCCACGGCCCACGGGGAATTCGACGGTGAGATTCCGGAGCTCGAGGAGATCGCTCATGCGCTGCGGGGGTCCAGGGCGGCCTGCAAGGCATCGCCCACCAGGTTCACCGCCAGCACGGTGACCACAATGGCCGCGCCGGGAAAGAGCGCGGTCCAGGGCGCGGTGACGATGAGCGGACGGGCGTCGAACACCATTCCGCCCCAGGAAGGGGTGGGCGGCTGAATTCCCAGGCCGAGGAACGAGAGGCCGGCTTCGAGCAGGATCACGTCGCCCACGCCGAGGGTGGCCGCCACCAGGACCGGCCCGGCGGCGTTGGGAAGCAGGTGGCGGAAGATAGTCCGCCCGGCCCGGCCGCCCAGGCCTTCCGCGGCCATCACGAACGGCTCGTGGCGGAGCCGCAGCACCTCGCCGCGGACCAGACGGCTGGTGGCGAACCATCCGGTGGTGCCCAGGATGAGGATCAGCGCGGGGAGGGGGATCCGCTCCCAGACGAGTAGAAGAAGAAGCATCACGAACAGCCGTGGAATGGCGAGGGCGGCGTCGACGATGCGCATCAGCACCGCATCGACCCACCCGCCGCAGTAGCCCGCCAGCAGCCCGACGCAGGTGCCCAGGGTGAGCGACACCAGCACCGCGAGCCCGGCCACCGAGAGGGAGACCCGGGCCCCGCTCACGACGCGCGACAGGATGTCGCGGTTGAGCTGGTCGGTGCCGAAGGGATGGGCGATCGAGGGGGAGGTGGTCCCCGCGACCACATCGGGCATTGCCCCGGGATCGGGGAGGACGGCGGGCGCGAGGATGGCCGCGAGGGCAAGGGCGGCAAGCGCGAACACCCCCCAGCGCCCCGAGGGGTGCCGCCAGGCACGCTCGAAGAGGTCGGTGAAGGAGCCGATCATGAGGGCCGCACTCGGGGATCCACGAGGGCGTAGCCGATGTCGGCGAGGAGGCCGGCGACGACCACCGCGCCGGCGCCGAGCATCGCGGTGCCGAGCAGCAGGGGATAGTCGCGCGCGCCGATGGCCTCCGCGGCCAGCGATCCCAGGCCGGGCCAATTGAACACCGACTCGACGAACACCGATCCCGACACCAGAATCGGCAGCCAGAGCCCGAGCAGGGTGAGCATCGGCACCAGCGTGGTGCGCCAGGCGTGGCCCCAGAGCACGTGCCGCTCGCTCAACCCCCGGGCCCGTGCGGCGGTGACATAATCGAGCCGGAAAGTGGCGAGCAGCGCCGCGCGCTGGTGCCGCATGGTGATCGCGATGCTGGTGAGCGACAGCGTGAGGACCGGGAGAATGAGATGGCGCAGCACGTCCACCGCCCGGGTGGGCACGGAGGCGTCGGCCGGGAGCAGCGGATCGGTCATCTGGGCCGCGGGCAGGAGGTGCCACCGGAGGCTCACGAACGCCACCAGCACGAGGCCGAGCCAGAAGCTGGGCGTGGCGTAGCCGGCAAGGGCGAGCCGCGTCATCCATCGGTCGAAGCGCGATCCCCGCCGGACCGCCTGCCGGACGCCCAGCCACACCCCGAGGGTGAAGTTGAGGAGCAGGACCGCTCCGCCCAGAAGGAGTGTCGCGGGGAGCCGGCTGGCGAGCAGCGCGGTGACCCGTTCCGGATAGTGTTCGATCGACACCCCGAGGTCGCCGCGCGCCACGCCGCTCAGAAAGGTGCGCAGTTGCGCGAGGATCGGCTGGTCGAGTCCGTACCGGGCCCGGAGCCGGGCGATTTCCTGCTCAGAGACGGCGCGATCACCGTTGAGCCGGGCGAGCGGGTCGCCCGGGGCCACCCGCATCAGCACGAAGAGGAGCAGGATTGCGACCGCAAAGGTGGCGGCAGCCTGCAGAGCGCGGCGGACCAGCCAGGGACTCACCGGTCGCGCGCGATCCGGCGGCCCGGATCCACCGACCAGAGCCAGAGGTCGGCGTAGAGCGATTCGGGCCGCAGCGTCACGTTGCGGAACCGAGTGTGGATCGCGAACGGAACCGCCGGCGAGGCGATGAAAATGGCGGGGACGTCGCGCTGCAGCGCCGCATAGGCGGCCCGCCACTCGGTCTCCCCGGGGCGGCTGGGAAACATCGCCCGGTCGAGCAGAGAGTCGACCGCCGGATCGCAGTACTGGGCAACATTGCTGCCGCTCCGGCCGGCGCAGGTCCAGCTCTGGACGATTCCCGAGGGGCTGGGATCCATCGTGGCGGCGGCCAGGTCGAGGTCGAATTCACCCTTGATTCTCCGCTCCCGCCAAACCGGAAAGTCGAGCCGGACGATTTCGAGGCGCACGCCGATCCGGCGCAACTGTTCCTGGATCTGCGGTGCCATGGTGATGCGCGGCGCGCTGCTGGTCGGGACATTGAGGCGGAGCGCCAGCGGCACACCCTCCTTGTCGAGCACCCCGTCGCCGTCGCGATCGATCCAGCCGCGCCGCGCCAGCAACGCCCTGGCGCCGGCGGGGTCGTACGAAGGGCCCTTCGGCACCATCCCGCGGGTCCAGTGGGCCTGCGCCACCGGCGCCTCGGCAGGGCGTCCGAAGGCACCGTAGGTGCTCCGAAGCAGGGTTTCCCGATCGATCGCCATTGCCAGCGCGCGGCGAAGCTCGGGATCCGCGAGGATGGGGTGCGGACGGGATCGATCGCCGTAGGCGCGCTGGTTGAACAGCACATAGGAAACGCCAAACGATGGGGCGGCGAGGATCCGCATCGCGGGGGTGGCGGCGAGCCGCAGCGGCCCCGACACCGGGGCCAGACCCTCATAGACATCGGCGGTGCCGTCGAGCAGGAGGTTGAGCGCCGCCTCGGGGTCCCGCACCAGGAGGAACACCACCCGATCGAGTTTGGGAGCGCCGAGGAAGAAGCCGGAGTCGGCGGCGAGCTCGAGCTGCCGGCCCGGCTCGCGCCGGACCCAGCGGTAGGGCCCGTTGCCGACCGGATGCTGCACGAAGGCCGATCCGGCAAACCGGGCAGGCGGGATGGTGTCAACCAGGTGCGCCGGGAGCAGCTGAACCTGAAAGGTCGCGTCGTAAAACTGCTCGGGATATACCCGCCGGAATCGCATCACCACCCGATGGTCGTTCTCGGCGGTCACCGTGGTCAGATAGCGGAGCAGGAGCGCGCGCTGCGGATCCACCAGGGTGTCGCGCATGCGCTGAAAGCTGAAGACGACGTCCCGGGCGGTTACCGGCACGCCGTCGTGCCACCGGGCCCTCGGGTCAAGATCGAAGGCTAGAGTGAGGGAGTCCCGGCGAGTCCAGCTCCGGGCCAACTGCGGCTCGAAGGTCTTCTCATCGGCAGTGCCGCGGCCCCGCCCGGGCCGGGCCAGACGGAGGAAGAGGAGGTCGGAGACGGCGTCGTTGCCGGAGGAACCCAGGAGGGTCGGGATCGGGGTCGAGGGTTCCGTCCCCAGGATGATCACGATCGATCCGTGATCGGGTGGGCGCTGCCGGGCCGTTGCCGAGACGGGCGCCAGGAGCAACAGGGCGACGACGAGCAGGCGTTGGGGAACCACCAGCACCTCCCGGGGGTCGAGATGTCGTCGGAATGACTCCCGGATAATAACCGTGCCGCTAGCGCTGCCAGGTCCAGCGGGGCGAACGGAACCCCTCCGCGTGCCGCGCGGCGGCGGCGAGGATCTCCGGGGGAGGCTGCCGCGGCCGCTCCGGCACTCCCCAGGCCGCCGTGGCCGCCGCGATCACCGCGGCCGCCGCTTCGTCGAATTCCACCGGACGCCGGAGCAGGCGGGAGAGCGGGGCGTCGGCGCCGGCGGCGGTGTCGGGCATCCGGGCCAGGGAGCGAACCAGCGCCTGGTCGTCCTCGAGGAGGAGCGATCCGTGCTGGAGGAACGACTGCTCCCGGCGGAGCTGGGCGCTGCCTACGACCTTCTTGCCCTCGATGAGGACCTCCCCGCCGACCGAGGCGGCGAAGCAGGGGCCGGCGCCCGGGCCCTGGGAGACCGCCGGGCGGGGAGCGAGGAGGGCTCGGGCACCGAGGGCCCCGAGTGCGGCGGCGAGCACCTGGTGAATCGTCGCATAGGCCGGTTGCAGCCCGCCGAACAGCGCAAGGGGCGCCGCCACCGCGTAGGTGAGCTCCCGGGCGTGCCACACCGCCCGGCCTCCGGTGGGCCGTCGCACGCAGTCGAGCGTGAGCGCGCGAATGCGCTCGGCGTCGTACCGCTCGAGCGCCGGCTCATGGCGGCCGAAGGAGAGGCAGTGCGGTTCCCATCGGTAGAGCCGCAGAAACATTCCGCCCTCCCCGGCGGCAGCGTCGAGGAGGGCGGAGTCGAGCGCCATGTTCTCCCAGCCGGGGCGGGGTGAATCGACCAGCAGGGTCCAGCGCATCACCGCTGCCCGGCGTACTCCTCGATCGGCGGGCAGACGCAGACGAGGTTCCGGTCGCCGTAGGCGCCATCGATGCGGCTCACGGTGGGCCACACCTTGTGGGCCCGGGTCTCCGCCGAGGGAAAACCGGCGCGCTCCCGCGAATAGGGATGGGGCCAGTCATCCGCCGCGACCTGCTGCAGGGTGTGCGGCGCGTGGTGCAGCAGGTTGTCGTCCCGGTCCGCGGTGCCCTCCTCGATTTCGCGGATTTCCCCACGGATCGCGATCATGGCGTCGCAGAATCGGTCGAGCTCCTCCCGGGACTCACTCTCAGTCGGCTCGACCATGAGGGTTCCCGCCACCGGAAAGGAGACGGTCGGCGGATGGAAGCCGTAGTCGATCAGCCGTTTGGCCACATCCTCCACCTCCACGCCGGCGGAGGCCTTGAACGGGCGGCAGTCCAGGATACACTCGTGGGCAATGAGCCCGCGGTTGCCGGAGTAGAGGGTCTGGTAGTGCCCCTCCAGCCGCTTGGCGACGTAATTGGCGTTGAGGATGGCGTACTTGGTAGCGTCGGTGAGCCCGTCGGGCCCCATCATCGCGATGTAGGCCCAGGATATCGGGAGAATGGATGGGCTTCCCCATGGGCCGGAGGAGACGGTGCCGCTCGCGGTGGCCGGGCTGTTGGCCAGGGGGTGGCCCGGGAGATAGGGGGCCAGGTGCGCGGCGACGCCGATCGGCCCCATGCCGGGGCCGCCGCCACCGTGCGGGATGCAGAAGGTCTTGTGCAGGTTGAGATGACAGACGTCGGCCCCGATGTCGGCCGGCCGGGTGAGGCCCACCTGCGCGTTCATGTTGGCGCCGTCCATGTAGACCTGGCCGCCATAGCGATGCACCACCTCGCAGATTTCCTGAATTCCGCCCTCGAAGACGCCATGGGTGGAGGGGTAGGTCACCATCAGCGCCGCGAGTTGCTTGGCGTTCGCCTCGGCCTGGGTCCGGAGATCGGCAAGGTCGATGTTGCCCTTGGAGTCGGTCTTCACCACCACGACCTTCATCCCGGCCATGACCGCACTGGCGGGATTGGTCCCGTGCGCCGATTGCGGAATCAGGCACACGGTGCGGTGGGCCTCCCCGCGGGCCCGGTGATAGGCCCGGATCACCAGGAGGCCGGCGAATTCGCCCTGGGACCCGGCGTTGGGCTGGAGCGACACCCGGGCGAATCCGGTGATTTCCGCGAGCCAGGCCGTGAGCTCGGTGAAGAGCTGGTGGTAGCCCTCGGTCTGTTCGGGCGGGGCGAACGGATGCAGCGCGGCGAAGCCGGGCCAGGACACCGGCACCATCTCCGCGGTGGCATTCAGCTTCATGGTACAGGAGCCGAGCGGGATCATCGCCGCGGTGAGCGAGAGGTCGCGCGCCTCCAACCGCCGGATGTAGCGAAGCATCTCGGTTTCGGAGCGGTGGGCCCGGAAGACCGGATGGGTGAGGTAGGCGCTGGTCCGCCGCAGCGCGGCGTGGATCCCCGGCGCCACACCGGCGCCGGACATCGGCAGCGATCCGCGCCGGCCGAGCCCGGCGGAGAACACCTCGACCAGATCGTGGAGATCGTGCTCGGTGACGGTCTCGTCAAGGGCGATCCCGATGCGGGTGTGCGAGATCGCGCGCAGATTGATGTGCTTGGCCCTGGCCGCGAGCTGAATCTTGGAGAACGTGGCCATCTCGACATCGACCGCCAGCGTGTCGAAGAAGGTGTCGCTCACCAGCGGCAGCCCGAACCCCCGCAGCGCCGCGGCCAGGCGGGAGGCGTGGTCGTGCACCCGGTCCGCGATGGCGCGGATGCCTTCCGGGCCGTGGTAGACCGCGTACATGCTCGCCATGACGGCCAGGAGGACCTGCGCCGTGCAGACGTTGCTGGTCGCTTTCTCCCGGCGGATGTGTTGCTCGCGGGTCTGCAGCGCCATTCGGAGCGCTGGACGGCCGTCGCGGTCCCTGGAGACGCCGATCAGCCGCCCCGGGATCAGGCGCTTGAACGCGTCCCGCGTGGCGAAGAAGGCGGCGTGGGGGCCCCCGAAGCCGAGCGGTACGCCGAACCGCTGCGAATTGCCCACGGCGATGTCGGCGCCCCATTCTCCCGGCGGCTGCAGCAGCGCGAGCGCCAGGAGATCGGTGGCCACCGTGACGAGCCCCCCGACGGCATGGGCCCGCTCCACCACCGGAGCGAAGTCGCGGATCGCGCCCAGGGTATCGGGATACTGCACCAGGCAGCCGACCACGCCGGGCCCGAAGGTGAATCCGTCCACCGGCCCCACCACCGTCTTGACCCCGCGAGCATCGGCGCGGGTCTTGACCACCGCAATGGTCTGCGGATGGCACCACTCATCGACGAAGTAGACCGGATCGTCATGGTGCGGCGCGGCCCCCAGCGTCATGGCCATGGCCTCGGCGGCGGCGGTGCCCTCGTCCAGCAGTGATGCGCCCGCGATCGGCAGCCCGGTCAGGTCGGAGACCATGGTCTGAAAGTTCAGCAGCGCCTCGAGGCGTCCCTGGGCGATCTCGGGTTGATACGGCGTATAGGCGGTATACCAGCCGGGGTTCTCGAGCACGTTCCGCTGGATGACGCCGGGGACGTGACAGTCGTGATACCCCAGTCCGAGGTAGGAGCGGAAGACTTCGTTCTTGCCGGCCATGGCGCGCAGCGCCGCAAGCGATTCCGGCTCGGAGCGGGCGGGGGGAAGCGCCAGCGGGCGGCGGAGCCGGATCCCGGCGGGGACAACGGCGTCGATCAGCGCATCGAGCGTGGGATGACCGAGCACGCCGAGCATCGATGCGACGTCGGCCTCCCGGGGACCGAGGTGCCGGCTGACGAACGAGCCGGAGGAGGTGGATTCAGCGGACAACGGTCTGCACGGAGAATTTCAGGCGCCGACGTGGGCCCGATAGGCCGCCGGAGTGAGCAGGCCGCCGAGCTGGGTGGAATCGTCGGCTTTGAGGCGGATCATCCAGCCATCGTCGTAGGGCGAGCGATTTACCGAGGCGGGGTCGGCGTCCAGGCCGGCGTTCACCGCCGTCACCGTCCCGGCGACGGGGCAGTAGAGGTCCGACACTGCCTTCACCGCTTCAATGGTTCCGAACGCCTGATGCGCGGTGAATTTCTGGCCGACCTTGGGGAGATTCACGAAGACCACATCGCCGAGCTCGCCCTGCGCGTAATCGGTGATGCCTACAGTCACGACGCCGGGCTCGCCGGTTTCCTTCACATATTCGTGGTCCGCCGTGTATCGGAGCCCGTCGGGAATGTCCGCCACCGCATGATCCTCGGGGAATGGCCGGCTAGAGGATACCCCGGTGCCGGGGCAGGGTCAAGCGCGCGCGCGCGCGATGGTAAGGAGCTTTCGCCACACCAGCCAGGCGCGCTCCCGCAGTTGATCGAGGCTGCCGTCATTCTCGATGACGAAGGTGGCGCGGGTCCGCTTTTCGGCGGCGGGAAGCTGGGCATTCATCAGTGCGTCGGCCTCTGCGAGGCGCAGGCCGCGCTCGCGAAGCAGCCGCTCCCGCCGGTGGGACTCCGGCGCGAACACCAGGACCACCGCGTCGAACCGGGAGGGGTCCATCACTTCGAACAGGAGCGGAATATCGCTCACCACGATCTCGGCGTGGGCGGCGGCGGCGTCGAGCAGCAGGCGCTGCCGTTCGGCGTCCACGGCGGGATGCACGATCGCCTCCAAGGCGCGCCGCTCCGCCGGGTCGGCCAGGATCCGGGCCCGCAGCGCGGCGCGATCGAGCGCGCCCCCCGGCGCCCGGATGCCCGCCCCGAACCGGGTGACGATCGCATCGAAGACCGCGGAGCCGGGCTCCTGCAGCCGCCGCACGATGGCGTCCGCGTCGATGACGGTGGCGCCCCACGCGCCGAAGTGCGCCGCGACCGTGGATTTCCCGGAGGCGACGTTACCGGTGAGCGCGGTGTGGAGCAAGGATTCCCGCTTTCAGAGCAGTGCGGTCTGGTCTTCATCCTGGCGCGGCACCCGATGACAGCGGCGGCACCGTGCCTCGTAGGCCTCGCTTCCGCCCACCTGAATCGTGGGGGAGTCGTAGCGGGCCGGCTTGCCGTCCACCAGGCGCTGGTTGCGGCAGGCCAAGTCGCCGCAGACCACGCAGATCGCGCTCAGTTTGTCGACGTGCTCGGCGATGGCCATGAGGTGGCCCATCATCCCGAAGGGCTCGCCGCGGAAATCGGTGTCGGTCCCGGCCACGATGACCCGGACCCCGCGGGCCGCGAGGTCGGTGACCGCTTCCACGATCCCCCCGTCGAGGAATTGCGCCTCGTCGATTGCCACCAGCTCGGTGTCGGGGCGAGTCTGGCGCATGATCTCGGCGGCGCTGTCCACCGGGAAGGCTTCGAACTCGATTCCGCTGTGGCTGGAAACCCGGTACACGCCGCCGTACCGCTCGTCGAGATGTGACTTGAAGACCTGTACCCGGCGCCGGGCGATGAGCGCGCGCCGGACCCGACGGAGGAGCTCCTCGCTCTTGCCGCTAAACATGACTCCGGCGATGACTTCGATGGTCCCCGGGCGCGCCAGGTTGTACATCCGGATGGTCCCGACGGTAGAGGTGCGGGCCGCGTGGGCCTCCGACGATAGCGGAGCGCCGGAGCCGGGTCAAGCGAGCGGGGGGGCATTATATTCCGCCGCTCGACCACAGCATCAGCGTGCGGCGGGAGGCGGCCGATGACGAAGCATGAGCTGGTGACCGAGCTGGCCAAGCGTCTGGCGCTGTCGCGGGCCAAAGCCGCCGAGATGGTCGATACCCTGTTCGGAGCCGGCGGGATCGTGCCGGGCGAGCTGCGTAAAGGAAACCGGGTGCAGATCACCGGTTTCGGCCAGTTCGAAACCAAGAGCCGCGCCGCGCGAAACGGCCGCGATCCCCGGACCGGGCGGGCCATCGCCATCAAGTCCTCGACCGCTCCGACCTTCCGGCCAGGAAAACCGCTGCGCGATCTGCTCAATAGGAAGCGCTGACCGGCTACCGCTTTCCGCTCGCGGCCTTTCCCCGATCCACCCTCGCCACCAGCCGTCGTTTGCGGATCGTCTTGCCGGCGAGCCGCTCCGCCACCTCCGCCGCGTCCGCACCGGCACCCAGCTCGACCAGCGAAAAGGTTTCCCGGATTTCCACCTTCCCGATGGCCTCCTTGGGCACCCCACATTCCTTGACCAGCGTCCCGACGAGGTCATGCGGAGTGGCATCGTCCCGGCGGCCGACTCCGATCCAGACGCGGCCCGGCGCGGCGGCCGGCGCCCGCGGCGCCGGTTGCGGAGCCGCCCCGCGGGCCCCGTCCCACAGCTCATAAAGGACGGCGGCCACCGCGGTGGCCTCATGCCGTTCGAACAACGGTGCGAGGGTTTGGAGCGTCCCGGGGGCCGGGCCGTGCTCCAGCCCTTCGGCAATGGTCCGCCGGGCGCTCTCGGCGGCGGTGCGGGCCCGTTCCACCAAGCCGAGCAGATGCAGTGGACGGCGCCGAGGGGCAATCCGGTCGGCGTAGGCCTCGGTGCCCGGAGGCACCAGGAGGACCAGGTCGCCGGCGGCGGCCAGTTCGCGGAGCCCGGCCGGGGAGGGCAAATCATACGCCAGCACGAGCGCGGAACGGTCCGGGGTTCCAGTCGTGATCGCGGCGTGGGCTCCGACGGCCGCCAGGGCGTGCGCAATGGCCTCGTGATCGGCGGCATCGGCGGTCCACACGGCGATGGATTCGGGGTCGAGCTGCGCCGTCAGGTCTGTCAGCGCCTCGATCCGCCGCCGCCAGGCCACCGGCGTGCCGCGCACCGGGGCGACGGGGCCGGGGGCATCGGGCCCGAGGAGATCTGCCACCGGCGCGCGCCAGCAATACCGCTCCACCACCTCCGCCGAACCGGCGGGGTGCGCGCTCACTACGATGCGCTGGGTTTCCTTCGGGGCGTCGGTCAGGAGGCCGGCGAGCCGATCGTCGCCCTCCCACGCCTCGGGCCAGAGGAGAAGAATGCCGGATACCGCTTCCATCTTGAGAACGGAGCGGAGTACGAGCTCGAGGGCGGTGTCGGGGGTGGTAAAGAGCAGGTTTACCGCGTCGGACTGCAGCAGATGCGCAATGCGGCCCGGGGTGTTGGCGCCGGCGAGGCGCAGACCGCGGCCGCGCGCGATGCGTTCCGCCGATCGGGCCCACTCGTCGACCGCCTCCCTCGGGGTCAGAGCCAGGACGAGGCCCTTTCCCGCCGCGGCGAGGCGGTCGACGACCCCTGCAAGCACCGGTTCCGCCCAGGCGGGCGAGGGGGGCGCGAGGAATACCAGATTGTGGCCGCGGGATGCGACGGCGGCGGCGTCCAGATCCGACACGGGTGCCTCGATTGTCAAACAGCGGCCGAATTGCCGGGGGACGAAACCTAGTGGCGGGGTTATCTTCTCGCCATGACGCACGAGTTCCGGCTCCCCGATCCCCTCTCACCCAATATCTCGCACCTTCGGGGCTCCGAGACGGTGGCGATCAGCGCCGAGGCCAAGCGCCGGAAGGCGGCGGGGGAGGACGTCCTCGATCTCGGAATCGGCGAACCCGATTTCGACACTCCCGCGCTTGCAGCGCAGGCGGGCATCCTCGCCATCCAGCACGGACACACTCACTATCCGCCCAACGTGGGGCTGAGCGAGCTCCGCCGCGCCATCGCGCAGAACCTCTCCCAGCTTTCAGGGGGGCGGGCGGTCGACCCCGACGCCATTGTGGTGAGCTCCGGCTCCAAGCAGGCGCTTTTCAACACCTGCTTCAGTCTGTTCGGGCCCAAGGACAAGGTGCTGATTCCCAGCCCGGCGTGGGTGTCCTACCCGCAGATCGTGCACCTGGCCAGGGCTGAGCCGGTTCCGCTCCCCGGCGCGGCGGACTGGGGCCTCAAGGTCAGCGCGCAGGATCTCGAACGGCACACCGACAAGCTGGTGCGGGGGCTCATTCTCTGCTCGCCCTGCAATCCGACCGGCGCGGTCTACACGCTTCCCGAGATCAAGGCCATCGCCGCCTGGGCCCGGAAGCACGAGGCCTGGGTGGTCGCGGACGAGATCTACCGAAG
>JBGPEJ010000003.1:0-37002 GCA_041482775.1 Gemmatimonadota bacterium
ATGCCGCCGCCGATGACCAGCACATCGGCTGGGCGGGCGGCCAGGTCGCCAAGCGTGGCGCGAACCGAAGGAGTCATGTGGTAGGAGTTTACTCCGACTCGCCCGATCTGACCGAACTGGAGCGCCCCAGCAGCTGGTTCGCCTGGCACGCGCACCGGATCCTGGCGGGCAGCCGGGTCCTCGACCTGGCCAGCGGCAGCGGCCGCCACGCCCTGGCCGCGGCGGCGCTGGGCGCCCAGGTCACCGCGGTGGACCGGGACGCCGCCAGCCTGGAAATCGGCCGCAAGGAGGCCAAGACCCGGCGCCTCGAGGTCACTTGGCTGGAGGCCGACCTCGAGGGCGCCTGGCCCAACCTCGGGCAGTTCGACACCGTGATGGTGTTCAACTACCTCGACCGTGACCGGATGCCGAGCATTCTCGACGCGGTCGCGCCGGCCGGCCTGCTCATGCTGGAAACCTTCCTCGAAGCCCAGAAAGCCTTCGGGTGGGGCCCGTCGAGCGCCGCCCATCTGCTCCGCTCCGGCGAACTCGCGAAGCTGGTTGCACCGCTGACGATCCTGCACGGCCGCGAAGTGGTCGAGGCGGTGGACAACGCGCGCTGGAGTGCCATCGCGAGCGTGCTCGCGCAGCGAAAGTAGCGGCGTGCGACGTTCTGTCGTCGTGGCCGGGCTCCGGACTCCCTTCGCCCGCAGCGGCACGGTGCTCCGGGATGCCACCGGCGTGCAGATGGCCCGCCACGCCGCCCGCGAGCTGCTCTACCGCTCCAACCTCGATGGCCGCGAAGTGGACGAGGTCATCTTCGGCCAGGTCATCCCCTCGGTCCTGGCGCCCAATGTGGCCCGCGAGGTGGCGCTGCTCCCCCAGTTTCCCCGCACCATCCCTGCGTACAGCCTGAACCGTGCCTGCGCCTCGGCGGGGCAGGCGGTTACCAACGCCCATGACCAGATCTTCCTCGGCCACGCCGACGTCGTCCTGGCGGGCGGGGTCGAATCGCTCTCGGACATCCCCATTCTCCACTCCAAGCGGATGAGCCAGATCCTGATCGCCGCCAGCAAGGCCAAGTCGCTGGCCGAGCGGCTCAAGCTCTTCGCCTCGGTGCGGCCGAAGGACCTGACACCGGTCTCCCCCGCCATTGCGGAGCCGTCCACCGGGGAGTCGATGGGGCAGTCCGCGGAGAAGATGGCGAAGGAAAACAGCATTTCTCGAGACGCCCAGGACCGGCTGGCCCTGCTCAGCCATCAGCGCGCTGCCGCCGGAACCGCCGATGGCCGTCTCACCGCGGAGATCGCACCCTGGTTCGGCGGACCGGACCTGGATCAGATCACCACCAGCGATAACGGTGTCCGGGCCGATTCGAGCCTCGAGGCGCTGGCCCAACTCAAACCGGTGTTCGACCGCCGCTACGGCTCGATCACCGCCGGGAACGCCTCCCCGCTCACCGACGGCGCGGCCGCGGTCCTGGTCATGGCCGAGGAGAAGGCCCGATCCCTGGGATACCGCGCACTGGTGGCCATCCGCAGCTACGCCGTTGCCGCGGTGGACCCGGGGTGGCAGCTGCTGATGGGCCCCGCGTATGCCGTGCCCACCGCCCTCGACCGCGCCGGCCTGACCTGGCGCGAGCTTGGCCTGGTGGAAATCCACGAGGCTTTTGCGGCGCAAGTGCTCTCCAACGCACAGGCGTGGGCCGAACGGCTGGGGCGCTCCGCCCCGGTCGGTGAGGTGGATTGGGACCGCACCAATGTCATGGGTGGCTCGATCGCGATCGGCCATCCCTTTGGCGCGACCGGCGCGCGGCTGGTTACCACGCTGTCGAATGAGATGGTGCGCCGGGGCGTGCAGTTCGGGCTCATCTCCATTTGTGCCCAGGGCGGGATGGGGCTCGCCATGGTGCTGGAGCTGCTCGGGTGAGCGCGTTCACCCTCGCCGTCACCGACGGCATCGCGGTCCTCACCCTCGATGTGCCCGGTGAGCCGGTCAACATGCTGGGCACGCCGATCATCGCGGAGTTCGAATCGCTGCTCGCCCGCATCAAGGACGATTCCGCGGCGCGCGCCGTGGTGCTCATCTCGGGGAAGCCGGACCATTTCGTCGCCGGGGCGGATATCCAGGAATTCACCCGGATCAGGACGGCCGAGGAGGGGACCGCGCTCTCCCGCGCGGGGCAGGAGATGATCAATCGCCTGGAGCGGTTCCCCAAGCCGATCGTCGTGGCGATTCACGGCGCCTGCGTCGGCCTGGGCTGTGAGCTTTCGCTCGCCTGTGCCTGGCGGGTTGCCACCGATTCCCCCAAGACGGTGATCGGCCTCCCCGAGGTGCAGATCGGGATCCTGCCCGGCGCCGGCGGCTGCCAGCGGCTTCCGCGGCTCATCGGAGTGAGCGCCGCGTTGGACATCATCCTCGCCGGAAAGACCGAGCGCGCGGCCAAGGCGTTCAAACTCGGCCTGGTGGACGAGCTGGTGCCGCCCAGCATTCTCCGCTCGACTGCGCTTGCCGCGGCGGACCGGCTCTCGCGGCATGGGGTCCCGCTCCGCTCCCGCGGCGGCGGTCTGCTGCTGGACCGGAACCCGATCGGCCGCCGCATCGTGTACCGTCAGGCCCGCGCGACGGTCCTGAAGAAGTCCGGTGACACTATCCCGCACCGCTCGCCGCCCTCGAGGCGGTCGAAGCCGGGATGGAGCACGGGATGGAGGCGGGCCTTCGCTGCGAGGCCCAGCGGTTCGGCGAGCTGGCCGTAGGCCAAGTCTCGCGCAACCTGGTCCGCATTTTCTTCGCGCAGAATGCCCTCAAGAAGGACGATGGGGTCGGTCCCGGCACCGCCGCTCCGCGTCCGGTTCGCCGCCTGGGCGTGGTGGGCGCCGGGTTCATGGGCGCCGGTATCGCGGGGACGGCGGCGTCCCAGGCCGGCGTCGAGGTGCGGCTCAAGGACGCCGATCTTCCCCGCGTGGGGAAGGGGCTCAAGACCGCGACCGACATCCTCAGGGGCCAGCTCACCCGCAAACGAATCACCCGGTTCGAGTACGAGCGGAAGTCGGCGCTGCTGTCCGGCAGCGGCGCCTGGCAGGGGTTCGAGCGCGCCGACGTCGTGATCGAGGCGGTCTTCGAGGATCTCGGCGTCAAGCGGAAGGTGATGGCGGAAATCGAGGCGGCGGTCCGGCCGGAGGCGGTGATTGCGAGCAACACCTCCACGATCCCCATCGCGAGCATCGCCGAGGGGGCCGGCCACGCCGAACGAATGCTGGGCATGCACTTCTTCTCCCCGGTGGAGCGGATGCCCCTGCTGGAGGTCATCCCCACCGACGCCACCACCGCCCACGCCATCGCCACCGCCGTGCAGTTCGGGCGGCGAATGGGCAAGACGGTGATCGTGGTCAAGGATCGGCCCGGCTTCTGGGTCAATCGAATTCTGTCGCCCTATATGAACGAGGCGGGCCTGCTGCTGGCGGAGGGGACCCCGATCGAGGTCATTGACCGCAGCATGACGGGGTTCGGATTCCCGGTCGGCCCGATCACGCTGCTCGACGAGGTGGGGATCGACGTCGGCAGCAAGGCGAGCGGAGTGATGCACGCCGCATTCGGCGACCGGATGACGCCGAGTCCCGGCGTCCTCAAGATGGTCGAGGCGGGCCGCCTGGGCCGGAAGGCGGGGAAGGGGTTCTACCTCTATCACGAAGGGCACAAGACCGACCCCGACCCGGCAGCCTACAAACTCCTCGGCGTGACTCCGCTGGCGTCGGTCGACACGGCCCGGCTGGAACAGCGCCTGATCTACATCATGTTGAACGAAGCGGCGCTCGCGATGGCGGAAGGGGTCGTCCGCTCCGCCCGCGACGGCGACATCGGCGCGATCTTCGGCATCGGCTATCCGGCGTTCCGCGGCGGCCCCTTGCGCTTCATCGACAGCCTTGGCGCATCACAGGTGGTGAAGACGCTGGAGGCGCTGGCCGCCTTTCACGGGCCCCGATTCGCTCCCGCGCCCGCTCTCGTGGCGATGGCGCGGGACGGCGGCAGCTACTATCCCGAGTAAGCCCGCGCGGAGTCCGCGGACCTCCTCCCAACCCACTGGAGCCGGTGATGAAACGGGTCGTCCACCTCGGAGTCGTCCTGACATTGCTTGCCGGGCTGGCCCCGCTCGCCGCGCAGAATTTTCCCACCGACGATGCCGTTCTCCGGAAGATCTGGACCGAAGGAATGGAGCACTCCCAGGTGATGACCCTGATGCAGGCGCTGGCCGATTCGATCGGGCCGCGCCTCTTCGGCTCGCCCGGGATCGTGGCGGGCCAGGACTGGCTCCGCGCCAGCTACGCCAAGTGGGGCATCACCGCCCGGAGTGAGAAGTTCGGCACCTGGACCGCGTGGCGGCGAGGACCCAGTCACCTCGACCTGATCGCGCCGCGGGTCCGGAGTCTCGAGGGAACCATTCTGGCCTGGAGCCCCGGCACCAGGGGGAAACCGGTGCAGGGTGCGACGGTGATTCTCGCCGACCCGGGCGATTCCGTGGCCTTTGCTGCGTGGCTTCAACAGATCAAGGGCAGGTTCGTGCTCGCCTCCCGTGCCGAGCCCACCTGCCGTCCCGATTCGAGCTTCATCCGGTGGGGCGGCCAGGAGGCGTTCGATGCGATGAACCGGGAGCGGACCGCGGCGCGGAGGGCGTGGCAGTCGCGGACTATCGGGTTCGGGCCGGCCGCCAAGGCGCTGGCCAAGCGGCTAGAGGATGCCGGTGCGCTCGGCATCATCACGTCGACCTGGACCGGGGGATGGGGGGTTACCCGGATCTTCATGGCCCAAACCAAGAACATCCCCACGGCGGACCTGAGCTGCGAGGACTACGGGCTCCTCTACCGGCTCACCGAGCGGAGCCAGGGGCCGGTGCTTCGGATTGCCGCCGACGCGGAGTCCCTGGGAGAGCAGCCGGTGTTCAACGTGATCGGCGAGATCAAGGGAACCCGGACGCCGGAAGAGTACGTCCTGCTCTCCGCGCATTTCGATTCCTGGGACGGGAGCTCCGGCGCCACCGACAACGGCACCGGAACCGTCACGATGCTCGAGGCGATGCGCCTTCTGGCCACGACCTATCCGGCGCCCAGGCGGACCATTCTGGCGGGGCACTGGAGCGGGGAGGAGCTTGGCTTGGTGGGTTCCCGTGCCTTTGCCGAAGATCACCCGGAGATCGTGAAGGGGCTGCAGGCGCAGTTCAATCAGGACAACGGTACCGGCAAGATCGTGAACTTCGGCGCATCGGGGCTGATCGGCGCCGGCGGCAACATCGCCGGATGGGTTAGCCGGCTCCCCGGCGAGCTGAGCCAGGGAATCACTCTCGGATTCCCCGGCGGGCCGGCCGGTGGTGGGTCGGACAATGCTTCGTTCGCCTGCTACGGGGCACCGGGGTTCGGCCTGGGTTCTGAAAGCGCGGACTACGGCACCTACACCTGGCATACCGGGAGGGACACCTACGACAAAGTGATCGAACCGAATCTCAAACGGAACGCCACGCTCACGGCAATGCTCGCCTACCTCGCCTCGGAGGATCCGGTCACCGTGCCGCGCGACCGGCGCATCATGCCCCTGGGTCAGAACGGCCAGATTTCCCCGTGGCCCGATTGCCCCAAGCCGCCGCGAACCTCGGCGGAGTCGGCGCGGTAGCCCTCGTCCCCCAGAGCGTCCGCCTGTGGGATGGAGAAATCCCAATATCGAACAGGAGGTCCCGGAACCAGACTGCTGCTGGAAAGCTAAACGTATATCCGACAACGTATTAGCTTAGATTTTGACCGGGCATGTTTCTTACCTATGTCCGGACCATGGACATCAAGCGCGAACCCCAGAAAAACCGGAAGAAGTGGATCTTCGGCGGGATCGGCGTGGTGGCCCTCATTGCGATAACCGTGGCGACGATGAGCCTCCAGCCGGCGGCGCCGACGGTCGAGCGGGGCACCATCGTGATGGATACGGTCAAGCGCGGCGAGATGGTGCTGGAGGTACGCGGCCCGGGCACGCTGGTCCCGGAAGACACCCGGTTCATCACCGCCGTCACCACGGGACGGGTCGAGAAGATCCATCTCCTGCCCGGAACCACGCCGGTCGAGCCGGAGACCATCATCCTCGAGTTGAGTAATCCGGACGTCGAGATTCAGACCCTCAACGCCGACCGGCAGCTTACCGATGCCGAGTCCCAGCTGGTTCAGCTCCGGACCAACCTCAACAGCAATCGGCTCAACCAGGCCTCGATCGTCGCGGACCTGCGCTCCCAGTATCAGGACGCCAAGCGCCGCGCCGAGGCCGGGGCGGAGTTGCTGAAGCAGGGGCTCATCATCCCGCTGGATCAGCAGCAGGCCCAGGACAAGGCCGACGCGCTGGCGGAGCGGGTCAAGATCGAGGATGAGCGCCTCAAGCTTCTGACCTCGACCATCGCCGACCAGATCAAGGTCCAGGAGGAGCAGGTCGCGAGGATCCGGTCGATCGCGGCGTTCCAGCACGGGCTCAAGGCGTCGATGGTGGTGCGCGCCGGCATTCACGGGGTGCTCCGGGAGGTGCCGCTCCAGAGCGGTCAGTACGCGACGGCGGGAACCACGCTGGCCCGGGTGGATCCCATACCGCTCCGGCTCAAGGCGGTGTTGCGGATCCCCGAGACCCAGGCCAAGGACCTCGCCATCGGCCAGAAGGCCGCCATCGACACGCGGAACGGAATCGCGGCGGGGCATGTGAGCCGAATCGATCCCGCCTCTTCCAACGGAACCGTCGCGGTGGACGTCGCACTGGACGCCGCCCCGCCGGCGGGCGCCCGATCCGACCTCAGCGTAGACGGTGTGATCGAGATCGCGCGCCTCAAGAACGTGCTCTATACCGGCCGGCCGGCCTACGGCCAGAGCGAGTCGACCGTCGGCCTGTTCAAGGTCATCGAAGGCGGCAGCTACGCGCAGCGGATCTCGGTGCGGGTCGGCCGGACTTCGGTGAATAGTGTCGAGCTCAAGGACGGCCTTGCCCCCGGCGACGTGGTGATCCTGTCGGACATGTCGCGGTGGGACAACGTGGATCGCGTACGGATCAAATAGGGGCCGGGTTTAGGGCTGGGGGCGAGGTCACCTCGTTGCCCCGACCCGACGCCCCGCCCCTCGTCCCTAGCACCTGGTCTCTAACTGCTGCCCCCACAACGAAGGATCTCAAAATGTCCACCGCACCTGGCGAAACTCTGATCAACCTCGACGGCATCAAGAAGGTGTTCCTCACCGATGAGCTGGAGACTCACGCCCTGTCGGAAATCCACCTCCGGATTGCCAAGGGAGAGTACGTCTCGATCTCCGGCCCGTCGGGGTGCGGCAAGACCACGCTGCTCTCGATCCTGGGCCTGCTCGACACGCCGAGCGGGGGGACTTACACCCTGGCCGGGCACTCGGTCGAGAGCCTAACTCCGTCGGAGCGCGCGCGGGTCCGCAACCGGCAGATCGGATTCATTTTTCAGGCCTTCAACCTGATCGGCGATCTCACCGTGTATGAGAACGTCGAGCTGCCGCTCACCTACCGCGGAATGGCCTCGTCCGAGCGCCAGCAGCGGGTAACCAGCGCGCTGGAACGGGTCGGGATGGCCCACCGCATGAAGCACTATCCCTCCCAGCTGTCGGGCGGCCAGCAACAGCGGGTGGCGGTGGCGCGCGCGGTCGCGGGGGAGCCGGCCATCCTCCTCGCCGACGAGCCCACCGGAAACCTCGACTCCCAGAACGGCGAGGCCGTCATGGAGCTGCTGCGCGAGCTGCACCGCGGCGGTGCCACGATCTGCATGGTGACCCACGACCCGCGCTACGCCCGGTGGGCCGATCGCGAAGTGAAGCTGTTCGACGGCAAGGTGGTGGAGGAGGAAGAGAGTTCCCGCGTCGACGTGCATCACTAGCCGCGATGAGCCTCTTCGCCGAGCTCCCGCGCGCCGCCCGATCCCTGGCGCGGGCACCCGCCCTCGCCACGGTCGCGGTGCTCTCGCTGGGACTCGGTATCGGCGCCAACGCGACGATATTCAATTTCGTCAACGCCATCGAATTCCGGCCCCTGCCATTTCCCCAATCCAATCGATTGATGGATGTGAGCGAGGAGAACGCGCGGGAGCTGTGCGATGGCTGCGGCGTCGGCACGGCGTGGCCCACCTTCCAGGTCTGGCGGGAGAGCGCCCGGAGCTTCAGCGGGCTGGGTGCCTACCACGAGGAGGCCTACGCGCTGGCGGGTGACGGCGAGCCCGAACGGGTGGGCGGCGCCGCGATCACGGCGAGCGTCTTCTCCATCCTCGGCGTCGCCCCGGTTCTCGGGCGCCCGCTGACGGCCGAGGACGATGCTCCCGGCGCCCCTGGCGTCGTCCTGCTCGGCTACGGGCTCTGGATCCGCCGCTACGGCGGGGACACCACCCTGATCGGCAAGCCGGTGCGGGTCAACGGGGTCGTGCGCACGGTGGTCGGTATCATGCCGCCAGGCTTCGGGTTTCCCGAATTCGCTTCACTCTGGCTCCCGATGGCCCGCGAGGAGCAGCTTACCCGGTCCTCCGAGCGCGCGATCAGCGTGGTGGGCCGGCTCAAGACCGGGGTTTCCGAGGCGCAGGCGGGGGCGGAGATGGCGGGCATTTCCGCCCGGCTCGCCGCGCAGGATTCCGCCACCTACCATGGGTGGACGGCGGCGGTGGGTTCGCTCAAACAGGACATTTCCCACGACACCAGCGGCGAGGCGTTCCTGCTCGCGCTGGGGGCGTCGGGATTCGTGCTCCTCATCGCCTGCGCCAATCTCGCGAATCTCTTCCTGGCCCGCGCCGCCGCGCGGGCCCGGGAGCTCGCTGTCCGGGTGGCCCTGGGGGCCAGCCGGAGCCGGATCGCGGCGCACGTGCTGGCGGAGTCGACCCTGCTCGGCCTGGCCGGCGGGATGCTGGGCCTCCTCCTCTCCCTCTGGGGCGTGCGCTTCGTCACCGGGCTCATCAATAGCGCCATGCCGTTCTGGATCCAGCTGGGCACCGATTGGCGCTTTCTGCTCTACACCCTCCTGCTGTCGCTCCTGGTGGGGCTCGGATTCGGGATGGTCCCGGCCATCCGCGCCTCCCGCATCGACCTGAACGAAGCGCTCAAGACCGGCGCGGCGGGCGTCACGGCGGGACGTCGTGACGGCCGGCTGCGCGGCACGCTGGCGGTGACGCAGATCGCCCTGGCCATCGTGCTCCTGGTGGGCGCCGGACTCATGATCAAGTCGTTCCTGGTGGAGCGCAACATGAAGGACCTCGGCTACAATCCCCGCGGCGTGCTCACCGCCCGGCTCCAGCTCGCCAGCCCTCGCTACGCGGACCCGGCGCAGATCCGCCTTCTCCAGGATCAACTGCTGGAGCGGCTCGGGGTCCAGCCGATGGTGGAGTCGGCCGCGATCGAGCGCCCGGTCTTTCTGAATTCATTTGTCGGCACAGCGACCCGCGTCCGGCTGGAAGGCGCGGCGGACCCGGTGCCGATGGGCCGCGGCCCGGGCCATGGCAACGCCATCACTGCCGACTATTTCCGGGTGCTGCAGATCCCCATCCTGTCGGGCCGGGGTATCGCGGCAACCGATCGAGCCGGAGCTCCGGCGGTCGTCGTAGTCAACCATCAGGCGGCGTCGCTGTACTGGCCCGGGAGCCAGCCCATCGGCAAGCGGCTCCAGATCGACCGTGGCGTCTGGCTCACCGTGGTTGGTGTGGCGGCCGACGTGGCCAACCACCCGTTCGGCCGCGGGAGCATACCGCTGCTCTACACCTCCGCCGCCCAGGACTCAGCGCGGCCGTTCCGCCTGATGATGCGCTTCCATGGCGACCCCGCAACCGCCGCGGCCACGCTGAAGGCGGTGGCACGCACCGTCGACGCCGACGAGCCGGTCGAGGACGTGATGACGCTCGAGGCCGATCTGGCGCAGATGGTGTCCCCAGTGCGCTTCATGGCCCTCCTGCTCGGGGCGCTCGGCGGCATCGCGCTGGGGCTTGCCGCCTTCGGGATCTACGGGACGATGTCCTATCTGGTCACCCGGCGCACCCGCGAGCTCGGCATCCGGATGGCTCTGGGCGCCGACAGCGGTGGCCTTCGTCGCTTTGTGGTGGGCCGGGGGCTTCGACTGGCCCTGCTCGGACTTGGAATCGGGCTTCCCGCCGCGTTGGGATTGACCCGCCTCATGCGGGGCGTGCTCTTCAGTGTGAGCCCCGGCGATCCGATGGTCTTCACGGCGGTCGGAATCCTGCTGGCGGGGATCGCGGTGCTGGCGTGCTGGCGGCCGGCGTGGCGCGCCACGCAGGTCGATCCCCTCCAGGCGCTCCGGGCGGAGTGATGCCATGACAACCCTATTCACCGACCTCCGCTACGCCTTCCGGGGCCTTGCCCGAGGTCCCGGATTTTCCGCGGCCGCCATCCTCTCGCTCGGCCTCGGTATCGGGGCGGTGACCACGATCTTCACCTGGACCGACCGCTGGGTGCTCAACCCGCTCCCCGCCGTCCGGAATACCGATCGGCTGGCCTACCTCCAGACCCGGGCGCCAGGCGGGGGAAGCTGGTCGATCTCCTATCCGTCCTATCGCGCCTGGAGGGAGCGGTCCCACGCGTTCGAGGGGATCTCCGTCTTCGATCTGCAGCAGGTCGGTCTCCGAATTGACGGCGGGACCGAGCGGGCTTGGGCGCTGGTCGCTTCGGCGAATTACTTCGATGTGCTCGGAGTGCCGATGCACCTGGGCCGGGGCTTCCGGGAGGAGGAGGAGCGCGGGGCAACCCAGGTCGCGGTGCTGGGATATTCGTTCTGGCAGCGCCGTTTCAAGAGCGACTCCGGCGTTCTCAATCGGGTGCTCACGCTCAATGGCCACGGCTTTACCGTCATCGGGGTCGCGGCGCCCCGATTCGGCGGCGCGTACGTCGGGCTGAACATGGATCTTTACCTTCCGGTCACCACCCGGTCGGTGCTCGACGGCGCGCGGCCCTGGGAGGATCGCGGATGGCAGTGGCTCGATGGGATCGGGCGGCTCAAGGCGGGCATTTCGCTCGCCGCCGCCTCCCGCGACATGGAGCGGGTCGGCCGGGAGCTCGACGCCCTCTTCCCCGGCGAGCAGAACCTCGCGCTGGTGCAATCGCTGCAATCGGAGGGAGCCTCGGCGGTGCTCCTTCCGGTCATGGCGGCACTCCTCGGCGTGACGGGGCTCGTGCTGCTCATCGCCTGCGCGAACGTCGCCAATCTCCTCCTGGCCAGGGCAACATCCCGGCAGAAAGAGCTGGGCGTGCGCCTTGCGATCGGAGCGGGGCGCGGCCGGATCGTGCGCCAGCTCCTGACCGAGAGCCTGGTGCTGGGTGGCCTGGGCGGGCTGGCGGGAATGCTGCTGACCTACTGGGGCCGGAACGGGGTCCGGAGTTTCACACCCGCCGCGCCCTATCCGATCGATTTCGAAACCAGCTTCAGCAATGTGCGCGTCATCGGTTTCGGTATCGCCGTCACCCTGGGTACCGTCATTGCCTTCGGGTTGGCTCCCGCCCTCAGGGCCTCTCGTCCCGACCTGATTCCGGTGCTCAAGGATCTGCCTTCCGGCAGCGGGCGGGGGCGTCTGCGTGGAATGCTGGTGGCCGGGCAGGTGGCCCTCTCGCTGGTCGCGCTGGTGTGCGCCGGTCTCTTCCTCCGGGGGTTGCAGCGGGCCCAGCGGGTGGATCTGGGCTTCCGCGACCCCGAGACGCTCTTGCTGGTTTCCTCCGATCTCCACCTGGCCGGGGTTCCCGATTCCGCCGGAGGCGCATTGCTCGACCGCGTCCTCGAGCGTGCCCGGGCCCTGCCCGGCGTCCGGGCTGCCGCAGCCAGTGATTTCGTTCCCCTGGGCTTCGGCGGAAGCTCCTCGGCCGGGGTCGAGGTGGACGGCTACACACCGGCCAAAGACGAGAACATGTCGGTGCAGTACGCCCGGGTGACCCCGGGTTATTTCGAGACCATGGGTCTTCGCATCGTGCGCGGACGGGCCATCGGCGTGGAGGATCGGAAGGGCGCTCGGGATGTTTCCGTCGTGAGCGAGGCATTTGGTCGGAGGTTCTGGCCGAGCCAGGATCCGGTGGGGAAGCAGTTCCGTCAATGGAATCGAACCTACACCGTGGTGGGGGTGGTGCAGGACTCCAAGCACAAGCAGATCATCGAAACCCCCTACCCGTTCCTGTACCATGCGCTGGCGCAGCGCTACTCCTCCGGATTCACCCTGCACGTCCGGACCACCGGCCCGGCGCGTGCGTTGATCGAGCCGCTCCGGAAGGAGCTTGCCGCGGCGGAGGCGAACCTCCCCTACCTCGATCCGAGGAGCATGGCCGAGCAGATCATTCCCGCCACCATCGGACAGCGGATGGGCAGCCGCATGCTCGCGCTCTTCGGCGTCGTTGCCCTGGTGCTCGCGACCATCGGCCTCTACGGCGTGATGGCCTACACCGTGAGTCAGCGTACCCGGGAAATCGGGGTGCGGGTGGCGTTGGGCGCGGATCCCGGCGCGGTCTCCCGGATGGTCCTGGCGCAGGGCCTTCGCCTCACGGCAATGGGCTTGGCGGTCGGCGCCGTTCTGGCGCTGGTCGCGGGGCGATTGCTCCAGAGCCAGCTCTTCGGCCTTTCCCCCGCCGATCCGGCGACCTTCGGCGCGCTGGTGCTCTTTCTGGGTGGTGTGGCGGCCGCGGCGAGCCTCATTCCAGCGCGTCGGGCCGCGCGGGTGGATCCGCTGGTAGCGCTGCGCAGCGAATAGCCCGCCCGACCCGTTAGTTTCCTGATCCGAGCGCGAGCGACCTCTGCTCGACACGCCTCACTCCACAGCCCCCGGGCCCTGTGATTCAGCTCACCAACGTCGAAAAATTCTATCAGACCGGCCCGACCCGGACCTGGGTTCTGCGACAGATCGACCTCGAGATCGCCGAGGGAGATTTCGTCACCGTCATGGGGCCGAGCGGGGCGGGGAAGTCCACCCTCCTGGGCATCCTGGGCATGCTGGACGCCGGGTGGAGCGGGGGGTACGAATTCCTTGGCCAGCGGGTGGATCAGATCAAGCCGAAGCAGCGCGCCGAGCTCAACCGGACCTACATCGGCTTCGTGTTTCAGCAGTACCACCTGATCGATGACCTGACCGTGTACGAGAACATCGAGACCCCGCTGTCCTACCGGGACGTGCCCAAGGGGGAGCGTCAGGCCATGGTGGCGGACATTCTCGATCGGTTCCAGATCGTCGGCAAGAAGGACCTCTACCCCAACCAGCTCTCCGGCGGGCAGCAGCAGCTGGTCGGAGTGGCGCGGGCGGTGGTAGCCCGGCCGAAGTTGATCCTGGCGGACGAGCCGACCGGCAACCTGCATTCGGCCCAGGCGCGGGAGATCATGGAGCTGTTCCGCGGGCTCAATCGCGAAGGGACGACCATCGTGCAGGTGACCCATTCGGAAGAGAACGCCAAGTACAGCAAGCGCATCGTGCAGCTGAAGGATGGGTGGATGGTGAGGGAATAGGGAGCCAGGGAGCCGGGGAGGCAGGGAGCCTGGGAGCGGGAGAGCCGGTTGTTTGAGACCCAGTTGAACCCCGAAGGGTCTGTTCCGGAGACCCTGCCTCCAAAGCGGTCCCCGGTGCCCATTCGGACGTATCGCGATTTGATCGTGTGGCAGAAGGCGCTGGAGCTGACGACCGTGGTATATCGATTGACCGAGCTCCTGCCGGCCGCGGAGCGGTTCGGGCTCGGTACTCAGATGCGCCGTGCTGCGGCCTCGATACCGGCGAATATCGCCGAGGGGCACGAACGGCACAGCCGCGGCGATTGGCGTACTTCGAGCCCGCACGCCTGACCGATCCGGAATTGCTCGCGATCGAGGTCGGCCGTATGCTTTCTGCACTCCTGCGTCGGTTGCGCTCATAACCGCGCCTGATGCGTGGGCTCCCTGACTCCCTGGCTCCCTGGCTCCCTGACCTCCTTGCCCCCTCCCCTCGTCCTCATCGCCGACGACCAGGCCGACGTGGCCGAGGCCCTCCGCCTGCTCCTGAAGGCGGAAGGCTACCGCACCGCAAGCGCGCACGTTCCCGAAGGGGTGATCGCGCTGGTGGAACGGGAGCAGGCCGATGCGGCGCTCATCGATCTCAACTACACCCGGGACACGACCTCCGGACGCGAGGGGCTCGACCTGCTGTCCCGGATCCGTGCGATCGATCCCACCCTCCCGGTGATCGTGATGACCGCCTGGGGAAGCGTGGACAAGGCCGTGGAGGCCATGCGTCTGGGCGCGCGGGATTTCATCGAGAAGCCCTGGGACAATGCCCGCCTCCTCACCACCCTCCGGACCCAGGTCGAGCTGGGCCGCGCGCTCCGCGTCACCCAGCGGCTGGAGCAGGAAAATCAAACCCTGCGGCGGAGCGGGTTTCCCGACCTCATCGCCGAATCGCCGGCCATGCGCCCGGTCCTCGAACTCATGGCGCGGGTGGCTCCCAGCGATGCAAACGTCCTGGTCACCGGGGAGCACGGCACCGGCAAGGAGGTCGTCGCCCGGTGGATTCACGCCGCCAGCGGCCGCAGTGAGAAATCGCTGGTTGTCGTAAATGTCGGCGGGCTTTCCGAAGGGGTGTTCGAGAGTGAGGTGTTCGGCCACGTGAAGGGCGCCTTCACCGACGCGAAGACCGATCGCGCCGGGCGGTTCGAGCTTGCCGACGGTGGAACCCTCTTTCTCGACGAGATCGCCAATATCGGGCTGGCCCAGCAGGCGCGACTCCTCCGCGTCCTCCAGACCGGGGAGCTCGAGCGGGTAGGATCATCGCAGACCCGCCGGGTGAACGTCCGGCTCATCGCGGCGACCAACGCCGATCTCAAGGCGGAGGTTACCGCCGGCCGCTTCCGTGAAGATCTCCTCTTCCGCCTCAACACCATCGAGATCCGGTTGCCGCCGCTCCGCGCCCGCCGCGAAGATGTGCTCCCCCTGGCGCAATATTTCCTGGGACGCCACGCCGCGCGCTACGCCAAGAGCCGCACCGGCTTTTCCGACGAAGCGGTCCACCTCCTCAAGGGCTACGGCTGGCCCGGCAACGTCCGGGAGCTCGACCACGCCGTGGAGCGCGCGGTGCTCCTTGCCCGCCTCGACGTGGTGCAGGGGGAGGATCTCGCGCTGGCGCCGTTTGCCGACGCGGCCGGGACCGGTGCGCCGGACGCTGGGCCCCGGAGCCTCGAGGATCTCGAGCGCGACGCCATCCGGAACGCCCTGGCGCGCCACGACGGCAACGTGAGCCTTGCCGCCCGGGCGCTCGGCCTTTCGCGCAGCGCGCTCTACCGGCGGCTGCAGCGGTACGGCCTTTGAAGCTCGCTCACGATCGGAAGATCCTCCTCCTCGCCCTCCTGGCCGGCCTGCCCGCGCTCGGCGCGGCCACCGCGCTGCTCTGGCTGGTGCCGGCCTCCGGGCTCCTCCGCGCGACGATCCTCGGAGCCCTGGTTCTGTTCTGGCTCATTGCCTCGCGGGCGGCGCAGCTCCGGGTCATTCGGCCGCTGCAAGTGATCGCGAACCTCCTCGCCGGCCTGCGCGAGGGTCACTTCACCCTCCGTGCGCGGGAAGAGGAGAGCGACGACGTGCTCGGCGCGGTGCGCCGCGAGGTGAACGCACTGCAGGAAACCCTCCGGGAGCAGCGGCTCGGCGCCCTCGAAGCCGACGCGCTGCTGCGCCGGGTGATGGAGGAAATCGACGTCGCGGTCTTCGCCTTCGACGCGGAACGCGCCTTGCGGCTGGCCAACCGCGCCGGCGAGCGGCTCCTCGGGCAACCCGTCGAGCGGCTGATCGGCAGGACGGCCGAGCAGCTCGGCATCGGCCAGTGCCTCGAGGGGGAAACCCCCCGGATCCTCGAAATGGTGGTCCCTGGGGCGGGGACCGGAAAATGGGAGGTGCGCCGCCGCCCCTTCCGGCAGGGCGGCCTCCCGCTCGACATGGTCGTGCTCGCCGACATCAGCCGGGTGCTGCGCGCCGAGGAGCGGCAGGTCTGGCAGCGCCTGGTCCGGGTGCTCTCCCACGAAATCAACAACTCCCTCGCGCCGATCAATTCCCTGGCCGGCACGATGACCGGTCTCCTCGACCGCGCCCCGCGCCCTCCCGACTGGGAGGACGATCTCCGCAAGGGGCTCGATGTCATCGGCGCGCGCTCGGACGCGCTCAACCGGTTCATGGCGTCGTACGCCCGGCTGGCCAAGCTCCCGCCGCCCACCCTCGAGCCCCTCGAGGTCGGGGAGTGGGTGCGCCGGGTGGTGCGCTTCGAGGAACGTCTCGCCGTTCGACTGATCGAGGGCCCCCCCCTGACCATCCGCGCCGACGGAGACCAGCTCGACCAGCTGCTCATCAACCTGCTGAAGAACGCCGCCGAGGCGGCCCAGGAAACCGGGGGCGGTGCCGAAGTCACCTGGTCCGCCGAGGAAAGCGCCCTCGTGGTGGAGGTGCGCGACGAAGGCCACGGTCTGACCACGTCGGCCAATCTCTTCGTGCCATTCTTCACCACCAAGCCGAACGGGACCGGCATCGGGCTGGTGTTCTCCCGGCAAGTGGCCGAGGCGCATGGCGGCGGCCTGACCCTCCACAACCGGACCGACCGTCGCGGCTGCGTGGCGCGGTTGCGGTTGCCCAGGTAGCGGATGCTCCGGACGTCCCTCCTCTGGCTCTCCCGGCAGCCGAAAGTCTTTCGCTTCGTGCAACGCAACCGGCTGGCCCGCTCCTTCGCCGGGCGATTTGTCGCCGGCGAGACCGTCGAAACCGCCGTCGCCGCGGCCGGCGCGCTCGCGGGCCAGGGCATCACCACCTCGCTCGATCTTCTGGGCGAGAGCGTCACCCGGGGCTCCGACGCCGAGGCGGCTTGTGCACGGTATCTCGAGATGCTGCGGCAGCTGGCCGGCGCTGGCGTCGAGGTGAACGTGTCGGTCAAGCTCACCCAGTTGGGCTTGGACGTCGACGAGAACCTCTGTGAGCGCAACGTCCGCCGGATTCTCGAGCAGGCCCGCGCGTTGCGCGGCTTCGTGCGCCTGGACATGGAGTCGTCGGCCTACACCCAGCGCACCCTGGATTTCTTCGAGCGCCGGCTGCGGGGCGAATTCGGCGCGCACGTGGGCGTCGTGATTCAGTCGGCGCTCCGCCGCTCGGCCGCCGACGTCGATCGGTTGATCGCTCTCAAGGCCCGGGTTCGGCTCTGCAAGGGAGCGTACCTCGAGCCCCCGGAGGTCGCATTCGCCGAAAAGCGGGAAGTGGACGCGAACTACCTCCGCCTGCTCGAGCGCCTCATGGTGGAGGGGAACTACCCCGGCATTGCGACCCACGATGAGCGGATCATCGCGCACGCGCGCCGGTTCGCCCAGGCGCACGGCATCGAAAGCCGCCGATTCGAGTTTCAGATGCTCTACGGGATCCGCCGCGACTTGCAAGACCGGCTTCGGGGGGCCGGCTTCAACGTGCGGGTCTATGTCCCCTTCGGCACCCAGTGGTATCCATACCTGATGCGGAGGCTGGCGGAACGCCCGGCCAACATCGCATTCATCCTCGGGAGCGTATTCCGGGAGGGCCTATCTCGCCGCTCGATCCCGAGGTGACCCTTGGCGGGTATCTCGCCCGGCATGACCGCGCCCCGGCGTTTGGCGGGAGCGACGGGCAGGCCTACTCGGTCGCCATCTGGGTGGACGAGGAGCCCGACGAGCGAGGGCGCTACGGCGCGGCGCTGCTGTTCGTCCGGTGGAGTCCTGCCGGTGATCGCCCCATGGGGACCGTCGAGTCGCCCCCGCTGGCCTGGGGCCGGAGCCCCGAGGAGGCCGACGAACGAGTGAAGGGACTATCCCTCTACGACGTCAAGGCGGCGCTCGACGCCGCGATCGCGGCGCGGCCGGAGGAATGGTGACCCCGCGCACCGGACTCGTTCTGGCGCGCGAAGGCGGCCACTTCCGCGTCGCCGTCGACGGCGGGGAGGTAGTGGCTATCCTCCGCGGCAAGGCCAAGCGGAGCCGCTACGATCGGGTGGTCGTGGGGGACCGCGTCACTCTCGACGACGGCGACGAGCACGGCACGCTCGGTATCTCCGGGGTGGAGCCGCGTAGGAACCTGTTGGAGCGGCGGACGCCCTCGGGGCGGAGCAACCGGCCGGTCGCGGCCAATCTGGACCGGGTGTACGTGGTTACTTCCGCGGCGGATCCCCAACCCATTCCCCAGCTCATCGACCGACTCTGCGCGATTGCCGAGGCCAACGAGATTCCCGTCGCCCTGGTGGTGAACAAGTCGGAGCTCGGTTCCGCCGAACGGCTCGCCGCCCGCTACCGCCACGCCGGGTACGATGTGTTTCTGGTTAGCGCCAAGACCGGGGAGGGGCTCGAACCGCTCTTCGCCGAGCTTCGGGGCAAGGAGTCGCTGCTGACCGGCGCATCCGGCGTGGGGAAGTCCACCATCCTCAACCGGCTCCAGCCCGGTCTCGCGCTTCGGACCGGGGAGGTCAGCGAAAAGAATCGCCGCGGCAAGAACACCACCGTGGCGGCGGTGCTGGTGCCGCTGCTCGGCGGCGGCTGGCTGGTGGATACGCCCGGGTTCAGCGACGTGGGACTGTGGGGGATCGAGCCCCGCGAATTGGCGAGCTGCTTTCCCGAGATGCGCAATTTGATCGATCGCTGCAAGTTTGCCGACTGCACCCATCGCGATGAGCCCGCCTGTGCGGTTCGCGAAGCCACCACGTCCGGCGCCGTGGATCCCGAGCGCTACGCCAGCTATTTGGTTCTGCTCCAGGAGCTGCGCAGCGAACCCAAGGACTGGGAATAGGCGCTCCCCTTGACGGTTTAGGGTACCGATGGTAGGATGCCTAAACTGTTTAGGTGACTGACATGCCGAACCATTCCGTAAGCCTCCTGCAGGGTACCCTCGAGTTCCTCGTGCTCAAGACCCTGTCGTGGGGCCCGATGCACGGGTTCGCCGTCGGGCGCTGGATCCGCAAGACCACCGACGATGCCCTGGAAATTGAGGAGGGAGCGCTCTACCCGGCGCTGCACCGAATGGAGCGCCGGGGCTGGGTCGAGTCCGAGTGGGGGGTCACCGAGAACAATCGTCGGGCCAAGTACTACCAGATCACCCGATTGGGTCGCGACCAGCTCCGCCGCGAGGAGTCGAGCTGGACTCGCTATGTCAGCGCCGTCTCCAAGATCATGACGGCGGCGCGCGCCTTGGCATGACCCCGGTTCCCGGGTTGCGCCGCTTGTTCCGGCTCGCCACCGGTCGCCCCGGTGATCCGCAAGAGATCGACGATGAGTTGGCGCTGCACCTCGACCTGCTGACGGAGGAGTTGGTCGAGGCCGGAATGAGCGGCGCCGCGGCTCGCGCCGAGGCGCTACGCCGCTTCGGTGATGTGCCGGCGATCCGCCGGTCGGTTCGGGTGGTCGACCGAGACAGGGAGCGAGCGATGTATCGTGCCGAGTGGTGGGACGCACTGGTGGGAGATGTACGCCACGCGTTGCGCGGTTTCCGGCGGAATCCCGGCTTTGCGCTCGGTACGGCGCTCACGCTCGGGCTCGGGATCGGGCTCAACACCGCGATCTTTTCGGTATTCGACGGCGTGCTCCTCCGCCCGCTTCCCTACGCCGAGCCCGAGCGGCTGGTCCGCCTGTGGAGCAACAAGGTCGAGCGCGGCTTGCGTTTCTTCTCCGTTTCGGTTCCCGATTTTCAGGACTGGAGGGCTCGGAACCAGTCCTTTGGTGGAGTCGCCGCGTTCGAGCGGCAACAGGACTTGACGCTCGCCAGCGACGCCGGGCCGGAGCAGGTCCAGGGCGCGCGGGTCTCTGCCGAGATATTCACCCTGCTCGGTGCGGCCCCCGCACTCGGCCGCGTCTTTGGCGCCGCCGAGGATGTTCCCGGTGCGCCGGACCGGCCCGTCGTACTGAGCCAGTCGATCTGGCGCCGACTGGGGGCGGACCCGAAGCTGCTGGGCCGGACGCTCAATCTGAACGGCGAACCGTGGATCGTCATCGGCGTGATGCCCAAGGACTTCACCATCCCGGGCAATAGCGCTGAAGTGTGGACTCCACTTGGACCCGGCGCCGTCAACTCCAATCGGGGCAATCGATACCTGCGGGTGCTGGCCCGCCTCAAGCCTGGAGTGACTCTCGAGGCGGCGCGGCAAGACATGACGACGCTCGCCCGGCGGATCGAAGCTCAAGACCCGGGCGACAACTCGGGGTGGTCGGTGACAGTCCTCGGGCTCACCGACGCTGTCGTGGGTGAAGACTTCCGCAAGGCGGTCACCATCCTGCTCGGCGCCGTCGGCATGGTGCTGCTGATCGCCTGCGGCAACGTCGCGACAATGGTGCTGGGTCGGAACACCGCCCGAGCGCGAGAGCTCGCGGTACGCAGCGCGCTCGGCGCGGGCACCGCCCGGCTCGGTCGTCTGCTGCTCACCGAGGGGATTCTCCTGGGCGCGGTGGGCGGCGCGGTGGGCGTGGCGCTCGCCTTTGCGCTGGTGCGCCTACTGCATGTTCTGGAGCCGCCCAATCTGCCCCGGCTCGAGCAAGTCACCGTGAATGGCGCCGTGCTCGCGGTGGCGGCACTGCTTTCGATCGGAAGCGGCCTGCTGTTCGGGTTGGTGCCGCTCCGCCGGGCGTCCCGCGCGTCGTTGACCGAGGCGCTCCGTGAGGGCGGCCGGGGCGTGTCGGGCGGACGGGCGCGGCAACGCACCCAGCGGATGCTGGTCGTCGCCGAGATGACGCTGGCGGTGCTGCTGCTCTCCGGCGCCGGCCTCCTGATCCGCAGCCTGGTCCGTCTGCAGCAGGTGGACCTCGGATTCAACGGTAGGAATGTTCTGGCCGTGAGTCTGGCCTTGCCGCCCGCGAAGTATGAAGGCGCCGAGCGCGTCGCCGGCTTCTACCACGGCCTGCTCGATCGGGTCCGCGTCCTCCCGGGCGTTCGCGCAGTGGCCGCCATCTCGGCGGCGCCGCTGCTCGGGCCGAATTCCGGAACGGTGTTCGTCGTCGATGGGCGTCCGGTGCCCGATCCCGCGGCGGTGCCCGATGCGGACTATCGTGCGGTCACCCCGGGGTATTTCAGGCTCCTGAACATCCCGCTGCTCTCCGGCCGTGATTTCACCGAGCAGGACGGTCCGGCCGGCCCGGGGGTTGTGGTGATCAGCTCCAGCACGGCGAGACGGTTCTGGCCCGGCGAAAACCCCATTGGGGCGCACCTTCGGATCGGCGATGTCGAGAAGGGACCGGTGACGGAGATCGTAGGCGTGGTCGGGGATGTGAGCCACCTTTCGATCGATGCGCCGGAGCGCCGTTTGATGCTTTACTTCCCGCTCCGCCGCACCGGCAATACCGCCATGACCGTGCTCTTGGCTGCCTCGGGCGATCCTGCCTGGCTGACAGCGCCATTCCGCCGGGAGGTGCTCGCAATGGATCCGAGTCTTCCGTTGAGCGCCGTCCGCACCATGGATGAGATTGTGGAGGGCGCATTCTCTCAGCGGCGCTTCAACGTCGTCGTACTGGGCCTCTTTGCGCTCGCGGCCTTGGTCTTGGCGGGGATCGGGCTCTTCGGCGTGATGGCCTACGCAGTGAGCCAGCGCACCCACGAGCTCGGGGTGCGGCTGGCCCTGGGCGCTCAGCGGGCACGCGTCCTCCGGATGGTGCTGGGCGAATCGCTGCGCCTGGCGATCGTGGGCGTCGGGCTCGGTGTAGCTGGCGCGCTGTTGCTCAATCGAACCCTGGCCACGCTGCTCTTCGACATCAAGCCCAACGACCCCATCACGCTCCTCGCCGCCAGCGCCGTCCTGGTCGGGATCGCGCTGCTGGGAAGCTTCGTGCCGGCGCGCCGCGCCGCCCGAGTGGACCCGATGACCACCCTGCGCGAGGAGTAGCCGGGTGGCGCTCCGCATCCGCGATCGCCTGTTCCGCCTGGCGTGGCGCTCTTCGCCGGAATTGCGCTGGTGCTGTCCGCCGCCGGGGCCGGCGCGGTGGTGGCGTTTGCCGTGGCACAGCGCACCAGGGAAATCGGCCTTCGCATTGCGGTGGGAGCGCCTCCCGCCACGCTGACCCGCGAAGGCGTGGTCCGGGCGGCGCGGTGCGGTGGCCATCACGCTATCGGTCGCGCTGCTCGCGGCCTACCTGCCGGCGCGTCGGGCCCTTCGGGTGGATCCGCTGACTGCCCTTCGCGCGGAGTGATTCACGACCCCGCCTTGAGCGTCCACCGGCTGGTGTCCCGACGGTCCACCTTGTCCATCATCCGGTCGAACGCCGCCTGCAGGTCGATCCCCTCCCGGTTGGCGATACAGATCAGCACGAAGAGGATGTCGGCAATCTCCATGGCCATGTCGCCGTCCGCTTCGTCCTGCTTCTTGGTCTTCTGGCCGAAGCGGTGGTTGATCTCCCGGGCCAGCTCGCCCACCTCTTCGGTCAGGCGCGCGAGGTTGGTCAGCGGATGGAAATACCCCTCTTGGAATTTCGAGATCCAGGAATCGACGCGGCGCTGGGACTCGGAGAGTGACATGGCTAACCCAATGCCCGGATCAGGGCCTTGCAGAAATGCGGGAGATCGGCCGGCGTCCGGCTGGTAATCAGGTTCCCGTCTACCACCACGGGCGAGTCCTCCCACAGCATGCCGGCATTCACCAGGTCATCCCGGATGGCTCCCACACTGGTGCCCCGCCGCCCCTTCACGATTCCGGCCGAGATGGGAACCCAGCCGGCGTGGCAGATGAAGGCGACCGGCTTCCCCGCGAGGTGAATCTCCCGGGTGAGCTGGAGCACTCGGGCCGAGCGGCGGAGGATGTCGGGGGCGTACCCCCCGGGGATCACCAGCGCATGAAAGTCCTTCGCCTCCACTTCGTCCACCGTCGCATCGGTGGTGATAGGATAGCCGCGCTTCCCCTGATAGCTGCGTTCACCCAGCCCCGCCACCACGCACGACGCGCCCTCCTCCTCCAGGCGGATCTTGGGGTACCAGAGCTCCAGGTCCTCATAGAGCGGAGCGGCGAAGAACAGGATGTGTTTGCCGGAGAGCATAGGCGGCCGGGACGCAGGGTTTCGAGGTCGGATGGGGCTTTCAAGTATAATTCACTTATGCGCCCTCGCGACCGAATCCTCGCCAACCTCGAGACCATCTACCGGGAATCCTTCGACCGCGCCAAAGCCGTGCAGGACACGGCGCGGATGGCCGAGCTCGACAACGCCTACATGCGCGACCAGCTGATGCTCGAAATCCTGCTCGACATCCGGGACCTCTTTGCCGTGGCCCCGGCGGCGCCGGTCAAGGGAACCAGCGCCATCGAGAAACTGGAGTCCTTGCGGCGGCTGGCGCAGTTCCGTCCTTGACCGCTCCGCCGATCCCTCGGCAGCCGCTGGTCCGGCGCAGCGTCGCGGAGTAGGTTGCCACGATGCGTATCCATTCCGCGGTGATCCTCTCCTCCCTGATCCTGGCATGCTCCGGTGGGCCGCGGGCCGACCTCGTCGTGTACGGCCGGGTCTGGACCGGAGACCCCGCCCGGCCCTGGGCCGGCGCGGTCGCGATCAAGGGCGACACCATCGTCGCGGTGGGCGACAGCGCGGAGGTGGCCCCGCTCGTCGGATCGGGAACCCGACAGGTAGGGCCGGCCGGCAACTTCGTGGCGCCGGGTTTCATGGATGGTCACGTCCATCTTCTCGGTGGCGGGTTCCAGCTGGCCGGCGTCGATCTCCGCGACGCGACCACTCCCGAAGAATTCACCCGCCGCCTCAAGGCGTTCGCGGCGACGCTCAAGTCGGGGGAATGGATCACCGGCGGCGATTGGGACCATGAGAAGTGGGCCGGGGCACCACTTCCCGACCGGAGCTGGATCGATTCGGTGACCCCCCGGAACCCGGTCTTCGTGAGCCGGCTGGACGGCCACATGGCGCTGGCGAATTCGCTGGCGCTCGCTGCCGGAAGGCTCGACCGGGGCGCCAAGGACATTCCCGGCGGTACCATCGTGCGGCGGAAGAGCGGGGAGTTGACCGGCATCCTCAAGGACGAGGCCATGGGTCCGGTTTCCGCCGTGATTCCCGATCCCTCCCCCTCCCAGCTCGATTCCGCCCTGACTCGCGCCCTGCGCCACGCCGCGTCCCTCGGCGTGGTGGGCATCTCCAGCGTCAGCACCGGATGGAACGATATCGCCGCGCTGCAGCGCGTCCGCGCCCGCGGGGCCCTCACCCTCCGGGTCTCCAACTACATCGGCCTGGGCGCCTGGCGCTCGATGGCCGATTCGGTCACCGCCCACGGCGTGGGCGACCAGTGGATCCGCACCGCCGGCGTCAAAGGCTTCGTCGATGGCTCGCTCGGCTCCACCACCGCGCTGATGTTCCTGCCGTATCGCGATGCACCGGCCACGCGCGGGCTCATGGTCACCCCGGAGGATTCGTTGCGGCGCTGGATCGGCGCCGCCGACTCGGCCGGGCTCCAGGTGGCGGTACATGCCATCGGTGATCGAGCCAACGCGCTGCTGCTCGATATCTACGACAGCGTCGCCAAGGCGCACGGTACCCGGGACCGACGCTTCCGGATCGAGCATGCCCAGCACCTTCGCGCCGGTGATATCGCCCGGTTCGGCGAGCTCGGGGTGATCCCTTCGATGCAGCCCTATCACGCGGCCGACGACGGGCGCTGGGCCGCCAAGCGGATTGGTCCCGATCTCATCCGGAACACCTATGCGTTCCGGACCCTCCTTGACCGGGGGGCCCATTTGGCCTTCGGCTCGGACTGGACCGTCGCGCCGCTCGATCCGCTGGTGGGAATCGAGGCCGCGGTGACTCGCCAGACGCTGGATGGGAAGAATCCCGAGGGGTGGGTCCCGGAGCAGAAGATCACCGTCGAGGAAGCCCTGCGCGCCTACACCGCCGGCAATGCCTACGCGGTGTTCGCCGAGGGGCGCCGCGGCATCCTCAAGCCGGGGTATCTTGCCGATCTGGTGGTGCTGGATCGCGACCTCACCCGGATCCCTGCCGGCACCATCGATCAGGCCAAGGTTCGCCTGACCGTGGTCGCGGGGAGGGTGGTGTTTGAGCCCTAGGGCTCGCGGCCACGGAATAGGGGACTAGGGGAACCTCCCCTGGAGATGGTATTTTCCGTGCTCCGGAGTGTGCCGGCTCCGTGGCTCCCTGGCCCCCTAGCCCCTGGCCCCTCACGCAATGGCCACTCGCCCTGCCCCGACATCCAAGGTCCGGCCCAGCGCCCGCCTCGAGAAGGGGGATCTTCTCGAGATGTACCGGCTGATGGTGCTCTCCCGGCGTCTGGACGACAAGGAAATCCAGCTCAAGCGTCAGAATAAGACCTTCTTCCAGATTTCCGGCGCGGGCCACGAGGCGGTCCTGGTGGCCGCCGCGAAGGTCTTTCGTCCCGCGTACGACTGGTTCTACACCTACTATCGGGATCGCGCCCTCTGCCTCGGCCTCGGCATGACCGCCACCGAGCAACTCCTCTCCGCCGTGGGCGCCGCCGACGATCCCAACTCGGGCGGCCGCCAGATGCCGTCCCATTGGGGCCACAAAGACCTCAACATCGTCTCCGCCTCGAGCCCCACCGGGACCCAGTTTCTCCAGGCCGTGGGCGCCGCCGAGGCGTGGCTCCGCTACTCCCAGAACGCCGAAATCGCCGATCGCGACGAGCGCATCAGGGGCGACGAGGTCGTGTTCGTTTCCGCCGGCGACGGCACCACCAGCGAAGGAGAATTCTGGGAGTCGCTCAGCACCGCGTGCAATCTGAAGCTGCCGGTGGTCTATCTCATCGAGGACAACGGCTACGCGATCTCGGTCCCGGTTGAGGTCAACACTCCCGGCGGCTCGATCTCGAAGTTGGTGACCGGCTTCCCCGGGCTGCTGATCCAGGAGGTGGACGGCTGCGATGCCCTCGCCTCCTATGACGTACTGAGCCGGGCGGTGGACTACGCCCGGGCGCGAAAAGGACCCGCGCTGGTGCACGCCAAGGTCATTCGGCCGTACAGCCATTCGTTCTCCGACGACGAGATCCACTACCGTCCCCCCACCGAGCGGGACGCCGATGCCGCACGCGATCCGGTGACCCGGTTCCCCAGGTACCTGCTCGAGCAGGGCGTTGCGACCGAAGCCGAGCTCGAGCGGATTCGAGTCCAGGTGGAAGAGGAGATCCAGATCGCCGCGGACACCGCGCTGGCGTCGCCACAACCGGCCGCCGCCACGATCTACGACTTCGTCTACTCACCCGATGTGGACCCAACTTCTGAGCAGTTCGACACCGAGGACGACCCGAGATTCACCGGGGAGCCCACCACGATGGTGGACCTGCTCAACTCCTGCATGAAAGACGAAATGGTGCGGGACCCCCGGATCATCGTCTTCGGGGAAGACGTCGCCGACGTAACCCGCGAGGACTACCTCGGCCAGGTGAAGGGGAAGGGTGGGGTGTTCAAGGTGACGTGGGGCCTGCAGAAGCTCTTCGGCGGCCACCGGGTGTACAACTCGCCACTCGCCGAGGCCAACATTGTAGGACGGGCCATCGGGCTCGCCACCCGCGGACTCAAGCCGGTGGTCGAGATTCAGTTCTTCGACTACATCTGGCCCGCCTACATGCAGCTCCGGGATGAGCTCGCGCTCCTCCGCTGGCGCTCCAACAACTCCTTCGCCGCCCCGCTCGTCGTCCGGGTCACCTACGGGGGCTACCTCAAGGGTGGCGCCCCGTACCATTCCCAGACCGGCGCCGCGGTGTTTACCGGACTGCCGGGACTCCGCGTGGTCTGTCCCGCTACCGCGCTCGACGCCAACGGTCTCCTTCGCACTGCCATCCGCTGCGAGGACCCGGTGCTCTTCCTCGAGCACAAGCACCTCTACCGCCAGACCTATAACAAGGCCCCGAACCCCGGCCCCAATTTCATGATTCCTCTGGGGAAGGCCAAGGTGGTCCGCGACGGCACCGATCTGACCGTCGTTACCTATGGGGCGGTGGTGCAGCGGACGCTGGTGGCCGCGAAGGAGCTGGAGGAGCGGACCGGCGCGAGCGCGGAGGTGATCGATCTCCGCTCGCTCTCACCGGTGGATTGGGAGGCGATCTACGCCTCGGTGAGGAAGACCAGCCGGGTCATCGTGGCCTACGAGGATTCGCTGTCGTGGGGCTACGGGGCCGAGATTGCGGCGCGGATCGCCGATGAGGCGTTCAGCTGGCTCGACGCCCCGGTGCGCCGCGTGGCCTCGGCCGACACCTTCGTGGCCTACGCGCCCGAGCTCGAGGACGTGATCCTGCCGCAGAGCGAGGGGATCGCGAAGGCGATGGAGGAGCTGCTCCGCTTCTAATCTGCCGCGGGCATTTCGAAGACGAACACCGCTCCGCCCTCCGCGTCTCCCGGGGCCTCGTGGCGGACCGCGCCGCCGTGCCGCTCCGCGATCCACCGGGCGATCGCGAGCCCGAGACCACTCCCCGGCGCCGGGGTGTCACCCCGGGCGAACCGCCGGAAGATCCGCTCCCTCGCTTCGGGAGCCACCCCCGGACCCCAGTCCCGAACTCGCACCCAGGCCCGGCCGTTCCCCGGGCCGTCCGGGTGAACCCCGGCGCTGACCGCGATCGGCGAGGGCGCCGCGTGGAGCAGCGCGTTCTCCAGCAGCCCGACCAGGGCGCGCTCGACCAGTTGTCGGTTACCCGAAACCGGAGCCGCTTCGAACTCCTCGAGCCGGATGGCACGTCCCTGGGCCACCGGCAGACGGCGTACCCGGACCAGGGCCTTCGACGCCGCGTCATCGAGAAAGAACCGTTCGGCCATGGCGCCCCGTTCGCCCGCCTGGCCGCGCGCCAGGAGCAGCAGGTCGGCCACGACCGATCCCATACGCTCCGCTTCGCTGGCGATGAGCTGAAGCGCGTCGGTGTCGCGGGCCGGATCCCGAGGAGCCGCCAGCGCCGCATCGGCTTCGCTCAGGACGATGGCGATCGGAGTGCGCAGCTCGTGGGCGGCGTCCGCCAGAAACGAGCGCTCGCGGCGGAGCGCCTCGCTCAGACGGGCCAGCAGCCGGTTGAACTCGGTGGTGAGCTCGCCCACTTCATCGGGCACCGTACTTCCCGGCAGCGGCGGAAAATCGATCTCTCCGGCCTCCATCAGCTGGCCGGTGCGCTTGGCGGCCTCGGCGATCTGCCCGACCGGGCTCAGCGCGGGCCGCGCCGCGAGCACCCCGACCCCGGCGCTCGCGACCAGCAGGAGCGGAAGGCCGAGAAACAGCACCAGCTGGAGCGCGCGGCGCTGCCGCTGGATCGGCGCGAGCGAAATCCCCACCAGCAGGTGGACGCCTTCCGGGAGCTCCCCGCTCTGGACTCGCGCCAGCCCCGACTGGGTTTGTACCGTGAGGGGGAGCTCGATCCTCCTGGCGCCCAAGCCGTCCAGCTCCGGCGCCCCGGAGTAGCGCCGGGTCTGTGCCAGGATCCGGCCGTCGGAACTGAAGGCCATCATCGCCCGATCGGCGTAGATCAGCTCGGTCATCACGTGGGCGGTGGTGGCCGCCATGCTGGGGAATTCCGGCCGGTCCAGCAAGTAGAGCTCCCGCGCCGCCTCGATGGTCCCGCCGAGGGTGCGGTCCACGTCGGCCCGGTAGCTCCGCTCGACGATCACCACCAGCAGGATCCCGCCGGCGGCGAGCAGCGCGCCGAACCAGACCAGGTACACCGCCGCGAGCCGGAATCGGAGGCCGCGGAGCGGGTATCTCAAGCGACCTCGCGACGCACGCCGAGGGAGTAGCCCGCCCCGCGGATGGTGTGGATCAGCGACGCCCGCCCCGGGCCGTCGATCTTCTTCCGCAGCCGGGCAATGTAGACGTCGATGACGTTGGAGAAGGCGTCGTAGCTCTCGTCCCAGACGTGCGCGCTGATCTGGCTCCGCCCGCAGACCTCTCCCGGATGGCGGGCGAGGTATTCGAGCAGCGCATATTCGGTGGTGGTGAGTTCCACCCGCCGGCCGGCCCGTTCCGCGGTCCGTGCCCCGGTATCGATCGAGAGATCAAGGACCGTGATGGTCTCCGGCCGGAGCTCGGGGGTGCGCCGCGCCAGCGCCCGGAGCCGGGCCAGCAGCTCCTCCAGCGCGAAGGGCTTGACCAGGTAGTCGTCGGCGCCGTGATCGAGCCCCCGGACCCGGTCTTCCACTGCGTCCCGTGCCGTGAGCATGAGGATCGGAACCCGCTGGCCCGCGGTGCGGAGCTCCCGGGCCAGGTCGAATCCGGAGCCGTCCGGGAGCATGACGTCGAGCACCACCGCGTCGTATGACCCCTGCGCCAGCTTGGCACGCGCCATCACGAGCGTATCCGCAAGATCCACCGCATGCGCCGCCTGCCGCAGCCCCTTCGCGACCGACGCTGCAAGGCGCCCCTCATCCTCCACCACCAACACCCGCATTCGATCGCTCCCCCCGGGAAACCACTCAAGTTTGCCCGGCGAGGGAGAGCCGGTCAACGGCCCCGGGCCCTTCACCTTTCTTTCATGACTCCTGCATGACGAACGCGGATTCGGCGCGCGTCAGTTGTTGGGCGCCCCCGCCTGGATCCAGGCCTTCACTTTGTTGATGAACGTGGTGCCCAGCGAGCCCGACGGCGGCATCAGCGAAATCGTCGTGCCCTGGAGTGCACCGAGGAGACGGCCGGTGTTGGGATTTCCTGGAGTCACGTACACCGTCGTCGCCGTCACCAAGTTCGTATACGCCGCACTCAAGGTGTTGAGCGCGGGCCGCTGCTGTCCCGGCACATGACACCCGCTGGAGAGGCAGTTCGCCTGGAAGATCGGATAGATGTCGGTGGCAAATGATACCCCCCCGGAAGCCGGCGACACCGTAAAGGTGACCGAGACGTTTTTCGGTGAGTTCGTGGCGCCGGCGGCGCTGACTGGAATCATCGCGGTGTAGGTACCGGCTACGATGCTTCCCAGCGTCGGGGTGACCGTAAGGGTGGCCGGCGCGGCCGTGGTGTTGAGCGATGCCGCGGCCCATCCGGTGGCGCCGGCTCCGTAGGTCAGCGTTCCCACGGTGAGGCCGGTGAGCGACCCGCCCCCGGCATTGGTCACCGCCACCGTCCTCGCTGCGGGGGAAGTGCCGCCTGCAGTGGCCGCGAACGTGAGCGTGGCGGGAGAGAGGCCGATTGCCGGGGCCGGCGCGGCGCTGACCGTGAATGTGACCGATACGTTCTGCGGAGAGTTCGCTGCGCCCGCTGCGCTGACGGCGATCGTGGCGGTATAGGTCCCCGCGGCCAGGCTGCCGAGGCTCGGCGTGACCGTGAGGGTGCTCGGGGCGGTGGTGACGCTCAGCGAGGCAGCGCACCATCCACTCGCGCCCGCCCCGTAGGAGATCACCCCGACCGTGAGGCCGCTGAGCGTTCCCCCGCCGACATTGCTGACGCTCGCGGTCTTCGCCGCCGGGGACGCGCCCCCGGCGGTTGCCGAGAAGCTCAGACTGCTCGGTGCGAGGGCGATCGCCGAGGGTGTACCCGCCGCGCTCACTGTAAAGGTGACCGCGAGGTTCTGTGGGCTGTTGCCCACCCCGGCGGCGCTGACCGGAACCGTCGCGGTGTAGGTACCCGCCGCCAGGCCGGTCACACTCGGAGTGAGGGTGAGGTTGGCCGGCGCCGTGGAGCCCCCCAGCGCGGCCCCCAGCCAGCCGGCGGCCCCGGCGCCATAACTCACCGGTCCCGCGGTAAGGCCGGAGAGGGTCCCTCCTCCGGAGTTGGAGACGGTCACCACCTGCGCTGCCGGGGCGCTTCCCCCCGCGGTGGCCGAAAAGAGGGCGCTGCCGGTCGAGAGGGCGATCGTCGGCGGCAATGCTCCGGCGCTTACCGCGAGCGTGACCGCAATCGATTGTGGACCATTGCTCGCGTCCGGGGAGCTGACCGGGAGAGTGGCGTTGTAGTTCCCCGCGGCGAGCCCCACGGTCGCGACCGTGAGCGTAAGCGTGGCCGGTGCCGCGGTGGAGGTGAGCGAAGCCTGCAGCCATCCGCTGGCACCCGCACCATAGATGATCGGTCCGGTGGAGAGACTGCCCAGCGTGCCCCCGCCGGTATTGGATATCGCGATCGTCTTGGCCGCGGGTGGAGCGGCGCCCGCCTGTCCCGCGAACGCGGCGCTGGTCGGTGAGAGGGCCAGTACGGCGGGGGTTGCCCCTGGGGCCACTACCAGTGTGATCGTCACGCTCTGAGGACTCGCCGCCGCCCCCGCCGCGCTCACCGGTACCGAGGCGGAGTAGCTCCCCGGGAGCAGGCCGGAGAGTGTCGGCGCGAGGGTCAGCATCGCCGGCGCGGTGGTCGTGGAGAGCGCCGCCGTGAGCCAGCCGGTGGCGCCCGCCCCGTAGGAAACCTGGCCGACCGCCAGCCCGGTCAAGCTGCCGCCACCTCCGTTGGTGATGGCAATCGACTGCGCCGCGGGAGGGCTGGCGGCCGAGCCCGAGAAGGAGACCGCCGTGGTCGAGAGCCGGAGTGCAGCCGCCTCCGCTGCCTGCGTAATGGTCAGCGCCACCCGAACGGTGCGCGGGCTGTTGATGGCGCCCGGGGCCGCGATCGCGACGACCGCGATGTAGGTTCCCAGGGCGAGCCCCGATGGGTTCGGTGTCAGGGTCAGGTTGGCCGGAGCGGTGGTGCGGTCAAGCGTAGCGGTGAGCCAGCCGCTCGCGCTCGGGTCGTAGGTCACGTCGGTGATCGCGAGACCGTTGAGCGGCGCGTCGCCTGCCGCGAGGATCTGCACCACCTGGGCAGGGGACGTGCCGCCCGCCACCGCGGAGAACGCCGCGGCCGTCGCCGTCATGCCGATGATCGGGCCGACTGCCACCGGATCCACCCGCAGCGTCACCGCCACACTGCGCGGGCTGTTGGTCGCTCCGGTTGCCGAGAGCTTGACCGCCGCGTAATAGGTCCCTGGGGCAAGGTTCCCCGCCGCCGCCTGAAGCGCCAGCGTGACCGGCGCGGTGGTGCCGGCGAGCGACGCGGTGAGCCAGCCAGAGCTGTCGTCCAGGTAGTGCACCGAGTCGATCCCCAGGCCGCCAAGGGATCCCGGCCCCGCGTTGCTGATCGCGATCGTCTGCATGGGCGCCAGGGCATGGACCAGGGCGGCGAAATCGGCGGAAGCGGTCGAGAGGGCAATGACCGGGGGGCCGGCCGGCTCCGGCTCGAGGCCGGCGGTGATCGTCTTCTGATCGCAGGAGCCGAGCAGCAGGCTCAGGGCGATGACCAGGCCGCCCGCGAACACGCGGGAAATTGCACGACGTCCCATGGTACCCCCTGGATCAGTCGTCGACGTTGGGATTTCCCGGTACGGCGCTGCCGCGAATCCGGAGCGTGCCCGCAGCGGGATCGAGGGTGGTGGTCAACAGGGTGAGGCCGGTCTGGGCGGGGCCCTGCAGGAGCGTACCGTCCGCGGCAAACTGCGCCCCATGCGCCGGACAGTGCCATCGATTCCCGGTGGGGTCGATGATCGCCTGCTGGTGGGGGCAGGCTAGGCCGTACGCGGTATAAGCCGACGCTCCGGTGCGGGCCACGCCGATCGGTATCGTGGTGTTCCCATCGACCCGCGCCAACCCACCGACCGCCGCCAGCGCGGGGAAGCTGGCCAGCTTGATGGTGAGATCGACATTGCCGCCGCCTCCCGACACCACCAGCGTCCCGGCCGCCGCATCGAAGGTGGTCTGTAGCCTGGTGAGTCCGCTGGTGCGCTGCCCGCCGGTCCACGTCCCCGCGCTGTCCCAGGTCGCGCCATGGTTGGGGCAGCGGAAACCGGCCCCCGCCGGGGCAACCGTGGTTCCGGCATGCGGGCAGACCAGCGAGAACACCGCATAGGTCGCGGCGTCCACCCGGACCGCCGCCATCGGGACCGGGGCCCCTCCGATGACCGCCATGCCGCCGACCGAACCCAAGACCGGATAGTCGGCGAGTTTGATCGTGAACGCGTCGAGCCCGGCGGTGGTGCCGCTCGGCCCGGTTCCGAAATCAATGCGCCCTCCGCACGCCGAAGCGAGCAGCGCGCTGACCGCGGCGAGTGTCGAGCTCTGCAGGAAATCCCGGCGGGTGACGCCGCTATCGCACCCCGATTGGCAGTCGCACATGATGCACCTCTTCCGAGCAGATCAGAGCTTGACAGAGGCGGCGGCCCAGGCGGCCGGGTCCTTGTCGCTCTCGAATACCTTGTCCACGTCCACGAACAGGAGCTTTCCGTCGGTCCGGATCGGCAGCCGGTCCATATTCCGGGTCGCTCGGCCGGTGATGAAGGTCCCGTCGGGCTGGTATCGGGACTTGTGTTTGGGACACTGAAAGGTCGATTCCTCGTCCAGCCACTTGAGCGCGGTGTTCTGGTGCGGGCAGGAGAGCGCGAAGGCATACGCCGCGCCCTTGAATCGCACTACGATGACCTGGTTGTCCTTGTCGATCGTGGCGCCGTCGGTGGCGGGGATCGGATAGCTCATCTCGGCGCTGTTCGCGACCCGGAGTCCGGTGGCGTGCCGGATGGCCATCGCGGCCGCCTTGGACGGCGAGAGCCCGAGCCCCACCAGAAGGCCGGCGGCGATCCCGGCGGCCTCCCGGAGAAACTCACGGCGGTCCGCGTGCTGGCCGCATCCGGTGCAGGGAGAATCGGGTGTCACGCGATTCGACTCCTCGGTGGAAATGTTCACTTGAAAAACAGCATCATCCCCCAGCTGGTGATCGACACGCCCATCGAGGCGAGCGCGATGTTCCGGTGCTGGATCCGCTTTTGCTGGGAGGTCCTCGCGTCCCGCGCGAGGGTGATCCCGGAATAGGCGAACCCCGCGTCGGCGGCCATGAACAGCAGGGAATGGATGTATCGCTTGGCCCGCCCCGCCGGGTCTTTCCGGGCGTCCCAGAGATTCCAGAGCCCGGTGATCGTGTTCGCAGTGAACACCACCGCGGTGGCCGTGGCCAGCGGCCGGTGCCAGTTGATTGCCCACTTGGGCGCGTCGGTCGAGTACTTGAGAACCTGATCCCCGGTGATGTAGCTCCCCACGAACAGCGGGATCATTGTGAAGCTGAGCCACCGGTGGAGGGTGAGGCGCGCGTGATAGAACCCGCTGTACTCCACCGCCTTGGTGCGTCTCCGGGTGCGCGCCGTGTCCTCGCGGCCGGCCGCACCCGACTCGGCGATCTCCCGCCAGTTGAGTCCGCCGCTCCCCACCAGCGGAGCCGCCGGGCTGGTATACCCGCTCGAGGGCATCGAGTCCGCGCCGGAAGCCGGGTCGGCGCTCGGCGCGGCGGCGAGGGACGGAATCAATTGGGCGATCAGGGTGAGGGCGGTTTGCATCGGCGGCTGCCCCCGTCAGATCGCAAGGAGGGCGGTGCCGAGGAGCACCGAGCCGAACCAGAGTCCAAGGCTCGCCCAGGCCGTCTGTTTGAGTCGCCGCCAACCCGCCCCGGGCTCCCCGGTGCCCCGCCGCAGGGCCGTCTCGGCCCGCTGCAGCATCGCCCCGTTGGCGAGCAGGAGCGCGACGACTCCCATTTTGACCCAGAAGAGCGGCGCCGGAAGGAACGTTTTTAGGTCAGCGGCCAGCAGGAGAAAACCGCTCAGAAAGGTCAGCGTCAGGCCCGCCAGCACCGGCCGGTGGATCGCGTGGAGCTCGGCGAGGTGCGCCCGCTGCGTTGATGGATCGCCCGGCGCCCGGCGCAGAGTCATCCGGTCCGCCGCGATGGCGAAACCGCCGCCCAGCAGGAGACCGCCCAGGTGGGTGAAGGTGACTGCAGTGGAAACCAGCTTGGAATCCGCATATAGCCGGGCCCAGGGCGCCGCGAGCTGGGTGGCTAGGGAGACGACGGACATTGAATTCTGCCTCAGCGTTGGCGCGGCGCGAGGGCCGCGATCCGGAGGGGTGGACTCGTTGAGTCAGCACGAGAGGTGCCACTCGGAGTCACAATGCGCGTTGTTGCAGTAGAGCTGGACCACCTCGGGGGCTGGCGCCTCATGATTTGGCTCCAGCTACCGCTATCGTCATCTCTCTGGGACGCGAGAGGTTGCATGGGCTTGCACACCCGGGCACAACGTGAATGACGGGTTCATGAACTCTAGCGTGAAGCGCGGGGCAAGTTCGCGCTGCCCGTCCGTCGTATTCCGACCGGCTTCGCAGATTTCCGTTCATGAACCGAGCCTCCACCGCGACCGGCGTGGCCCTCAATGGGTCAATAGCATCACGCTCCACCCCACGATCGACAGGCTCATCGAGGCGAGGGCCACCGTCCGGTGGAAGTGATTTGGATCAGTCCTGGCCTTGGCGTCCTTGGCGAGCGTGATGCCCGCGTACGTAAATCCGGCATCCGCCGCCATGAAGAGGATCGAATGCAGGTAGCGCCGCACCCGCCCCGCGGGATTGCGCTGGCTCGCCCGGAGATTCCAGATCCCCGTGATGGTGTTGGTCGCAAACACTGCACCGGTGGCGATGGCGAAGGGGGGGTGCAGACTCTTCGCCCATCGCGGCGGAGCATACGGCTCGTTGAGGAGCTTTTCTCCGGTCACGTACGACCCGATGAACAGAGGAATCATCGTGAAGCTGAGCCAGCGGTGGATCTTCAGCCGACCTCGATAGGCGCTCCCGTAGTCGAAGGCCTTGGCGCGGGCCGGTCGGCGGGTCGTGTCGGGCACTTCCACCGGAGACGCCGTCCGCTCCCGGAGCGCGGCCCAGTCGATGCCGCCGGGCCCGACCAGGGCACCCCCCGCGGTCCGGACGATCGCCGGCGCCGTTCCCGCAGAATCGGGAAGGGGAGCGGCCGGGCTGGCGAGGGCCGGGAGGAGCTGAACGAGAATGGTCAACGCGGTGCTCATCGCATCGGCTGAAGAGCAGGACAGGTGCCAGGAATCGATCGAAGCCCGGTCGGCAGCGCGGCGTCCTGTCCAATGGACGGCGGGGTGCATTCGGCTGCGCCGCCGGCGGTGCTTCCTCCGCTCAGCCGCGCTTCCGGCAGAGCATCAGCTCGGTGCTCGGACTCTCCCGCAGCCGCCTCACCAGGGCTCGCTCCAGCGGGAACAACGCCGCCCCGAGCAGCCATCCCAGGGGCTCGCCCAGAGTGGCCGGCGCCACCATCGCGGTCCACGCCCAGCGGGCCAGCCGGGACGTGGAGTCGGCGGGGTAGTTCATCAGCACGAACATGGGCACCCTCCCGACCACCTCGAACCCGGCGGCCTCCACCAGGCGGATGCTTTCGCTGAGGGGCCGGCTGGCCTGGTGCGCGACCCGCTCCACCGGATGGCGAAGGAAATTGTCCGACCAGAAGAACCACCCCCCCGGTCGGAGCAGCCCCACGATGTTGTGGAACGCGCGGGCGTACTGCGCGTCGTCCACGATGTGAAAGAGGACGTCGAATGCGGAGGCGGCGTCGAAGGAGGCTCGGGCGAGGGGGGCGCCGGTCATCTCCCCGCCGATGTCGGCACGAACGAAGCGCGCCGCCGGGAACCCGCGGGTAAGCTCGGCCACCGCGACGTCGGTGAGATCGAGGCCGGTAACCCGGGCGCCCAGCCGGAGCCAGCGCTCCACGTAGAGCCGGTCCCCGCGCCCACGTCGAGGACCTCCGCGCCGGCCCAGCTGTTGGCCGTCGAGAAATCACCGGTGGCCCGGTCAATTCCCGCCACCGCGCGATCGAACACCTCTCCCCGGACCCGGTACATCCACTCGTTGAATCGCCGGCCCAGGCGCAGAAAGCCGACCCCCGCGAGGGAATAGTGTTCGCGGAGCCTGGATTCCCAGTATTGACGGTTGTCGAACGGAGGGTGCGGAGCCGTCACCCCATCGCCTCGCGGACTTCACTCGCCGCGGCGATGGCGTGGTCCACGTCCCGCGAGATGGCGCGGGCCTGCTGGGTGGCCTGGGTAAGGTCGCTGAGCACCGCGCCCACGCCGGAGGACCGGAGCCGGATCAGGTCGAACCGCATGTTCTGCATGGCCAGGATGCTCGATTCGAGCCGCGCCGAGATACTGGTGCGCCGCGAGGTGAGCTCGCTTGCCGTCTTGTGCTGCCGCTCCAGAATCCCGATCTGCCGCTCCCGCTCCGGCCCGTCGGGCTGGGCGGTGAGCATGTCGAGCCGCTGCTTGATCCGCTCCGGCGTGTCCTGACCGAAA
>JBGPEJ010000004.1:0-33026 GCA_041482775.1 Gemmatimonadota bacterium
CGGCCGGTACGGCATGGTGCTGCCCAGTTTTGCGGCCCAGGCGCTCGCCGGGGAACCGATCACCGTGTACGGTACCGGAGAGCAGAGCCGCTGCTTCGGCCATGTCCAGGATGCCGTCGAGGCGGTCATCCGCCTCCTCGGTACACCCGCGGCCGTTGGCGAAGTATTCAACATCGGCGCGGATGAGGAGGTCACCATCAATCGCCTTGCCGAGTTGGTGCGGGACGCGGCCGGCAGCCGATCGGAAATCGTCCACGTGCCCTACGCCGAGGCGTACGCCGAGGGATTCGAGGATATGCTTCGTCGGGTGCCCAACGTCGAAAAGCTGGAGCGCACCATCGGGTTCCGCCCGCGCACGCCGCTGAAGCAAACCATCGCGGATGTCGTGGCGCACCTTCGGGCGAAGGGACCGTAGCCGAGAGCCAATGCGCGCCATCCTGACCTACCACTCGATCGACCCCTCCGGGTCGCCGATTTCCCTGGACCGGGAGACCTTCCGGCGTCAGATGGCGTGGCTTGCGACCGGGCGGATTCGGGTGCTGCGGGTGGCCGACCTCCTCGCCGCTCCACCCGACCGGGATGCGGTCGCCCTCACCTTCGACGACGGCTGTCGCAACCTCGCGCTCGAAGCGGCGCCGCTGCTGGCGGAGTCGGGATTCCCCTGGACGCTCTTCGTGGTCACCGATCGCGTGGGCACCACCAACCACTGGACCGGTGGGCGGGGCGCCAACATTCCGGAGCTCCCCCTGCTCGACTGGAACGAGCTCGGCCGTCTGGCGGAGCAGGGCGTCGAAATCGGCGCCCACACCCGAACCCACCCGCGGCTCGCAAGCCTCGGGGCCGCGGAGGCCGCCGACGAGATCGAGGGCTCCGCCCGCCGGATCACCGACGAGCTGGGCATCCGGCCCGCCGGATTCGCCTATCCGTACGGGGACTGGAACGTGGCGGCCACCGGGGCGGCGCGGCGGACCTTCGCCTGGGCGGTCACCACCGAGCTGCGCTCGCTGCAGCGCTCCGAGGACGCTTACCGGATTCCCCGGCTCGACGCGTACTACCTCCGCGAGCCGGGACGCCTGGAGGCGTGGGGAAGCAGTCGCTTCTGGATCTACCTGCGCTGGCGGCAGGGGCTCCGGAGGGTTCGGGCCGTGCTCCCCGCGGGGATGCTGCGATGAAGCCGCTCCTGTCGGTGATCGTGCCGGTCCGCAACGGGACGGCGCAGCTGGAGCGGACGCTGGGTGCGATCCTGGCGTCGAATCTTCCCCGGGAGGCGTACGAGCTTGTCGTGGTGGACGACGACAGCACCGACGCGAGTGCCGACCTTGCCGAGCGGCGGGCCGACTACGTGGTCCGGCTCACCACCCGGCCCCACGGGCCATCCTACGCCCGCAACCGCGGGGCGGAGGTGTCCCAGGGCGATATCCTGGTGTTCGTCGACGCCGACGTGCTGGTCAAGCCGGAGACGCTGCCGCAGTTCCTGGCGGTGTTCCGGGAGCATGCCGACGTGTGTGCGGTGTTCGGCGCCTACGACGCCGCCCCAACGGCGCCGGGCTTCGTCTCCCAGTACCGGAACCTGATCCATCATTACGTCCATCAGCGCAACGCCGGCGAGGCAGCCACCTTCTGGTCCGGGTGCGGCGCCGTGCGGAAGAGCGCGTTCGTCCGGGCCGGGATGTTCGACGAGTGGCACTTCGGCCGCCCCCAGATCGAGGACATCGAATTGGGAGGCCGCCTCCTCGAGTTCGGCGGCAGAATTCTGCTCCGCCCCGAGATCCAGGCGACCCACCTGAAGCAGTGGACCCTGGGAGGAATGCTGCGTACCGACTTCGTGGATCGCGGGGTACCCTGGATGCGCCTGCTGATCCAGCGTCGCCAGGCGCTGACCCAGGGGGCCCTCAACGTGAGCGGGTGGGAGAAGGTGAACACCGCTCTGGTTGGCGTCGCACTGCTCTGCTTCGCCGCGGCGCTGGTGTTCTGGGATCCCCGATGGCTGATCGGCGCGGGGGCGGCGCTCCTCCCTCCGGTGGCGCTCAACACTCCGATGTATCTCTGGTTTGCCCGGGCCCGGGGAGTCTTCTTCGCGCTCCGGGTGATTCCGTTGCACCTCCTCTGCTACGCGCTGAACGGGTTCGCGGCGCTTTGGGGCTGGTTTCTCCATCAATTGATCGGCGAGCCCACCCCGTCGCCCATCGTGGATGCCATGAGTGAAATGGGCATCGAGTCCTGGCCGCCGACTCCCCGGCGCCCGACCACCGATACCTGGGCGGACGGCCCGCGCGATCCATGACCGCGCCCAGGATCTTCACCCCGGAGTACTACACCCATCTTCATGCCCTCGAAGGGATGAGCTGGTGGAATGCCGGCATGCGGGACGTGGCGGAAGGACTCCTGTCGCTGTTGCCGCTGGGTCCCCGCGGATTCGCCATCGACGTCGGCTGTGGCTCCGGCCAGACGATGACCTGGCTCCGGGGCCTGCGACCGGGGTGGCGGGTTCAGGGAATGGATGTGGCGCGGGAGGGACTGCGGGCCGCGCGTGGCGCCGGCGAGCGGGAAATCGTGGCGGCCTCCGCCCTGGCGCTGCCCTACCCCGATGCCTGCGCCGATCTGGTCGTCACGCTGGATGTGCTGCAGCACCTGCCGCTCCGCGGCGGGGATCGTTCCGCCCTCCGTGAAATGCGGCGCGTGCTGCGCCCCGGAGGCTCCCTCCTGCTCCGAACCAACTGTCAGATGGTGCCCGCCACCGCCGATGACGCCGCCTTCGACTTCCACAAGTTCGAGCCGGCCGAGTTGCGGGCCAAGCTGGAGGAAGCCGGGTTCCGCCTGACCCGCCTGAGCCGGCTCAACGCCTTGCTGGGGTTGGCTGAGATTCCGCGCGAGCTCCGCGCGCGGGCCCATGAGGGCAACGGATACCACGGCGCGCTCTCCCGGCCGATTCCCGCCGACACCCTCTCCGGGAGAATCAAACGCGCCTGGCTCCGCGTGGAAGGGCGCGCGGTGCGCGCCGGGCTGCCGCTTCCGTTCGGGCGTACCCTGGTCGCCCTCGCCACGACCGCCTGAGCTCGAGTTAGAGGAGGCCTCATGACTGCTTCGAGCGACTCACCCGATTCTCTGCCGGCGCCGGCTCGGCTGGCCTTCGCGCCGCTCCACAAGCGGGCCTTCGGCATGGCCATTGGCCTGGTAACCGGCGGCGTGATCTTCCTGCTCACCGTGATGGCCCTTTACCTCCCCGACGGACGGGGGCGGGACCTGGGGCTGCTGGCGGCGTTCTTTTCCGGGTATTCGGTGAGCTGGACTGGCGCGCTGATCGGGTTCGCCTGGGGAAGCTTCGTCGGATTCATCGCCGGATGGTTTCTCGCGTTTTGCCGCAATCTCGTCCTCGCGCTCAGTCTGGCCTACATCCGCGCCCGGATGGAGCTCAAGGCCACTCGAGACATTCTGGATCACATCTGAGGATGCGACCATGACCGACGCTCGCAATGACTCGCTCAACCAGGTAATCCTCCGGCTCAACGCCCGGGCCTGGGGCATCGCCGGGGGCCTGCTCCTCGGCTTCGGCCTCTTCATCGCCACCAACGTCCTCGTCCTGGAGGGTGGAGTGAACGTCGGTCCGCACCTCTCCTTGCTCCGGAATTACTTCCCGGGATATTCGGTGACCTTCGGCGGCAGCTTCATTGGATTCATCTACGCGTTCGTCATCGGCTATGCCATCGGCCGGGTGATCGGTAGCGTCTACAACCGCCTGGTCGGAGGCGGCGCTTGACGGGAGGCCGCCGTCCCCGAGTCCTGGTTCTCGCCCGCAATTATCCCAACAACGTCCTTCCTACTCTGGGGTTGTGGACTCGACGGCTGGTGAACGCCTCGACCCGCGCCGTCGATCCGACGGTGATCGCCCCGGTGCCCTACGCCCCTCCGCTCCTGTCCTTCGAGGCCTTCGCCAAGTTTCGCCGGGTCGTGTCCCGGGATCGCGACCCCGCCCTCGAGGGCGAGTACGCCATCTTTCACCCCCGGATTCCGCTGCCCCCCGGCCACGCCCTCCACCGGTTCGAGGCCGGGCTGGGCTGGCCTTTCATTCGGCGGATTGCCGACGGCCTGCACCGCGAGCGGCAATTCGACCTGATCCACTCCCACTTCATCTTTCCCGACGGAGTCCTCGCCGCCCGCCTGGGCGCACGGTGGGGAGTGCCGGTCGTGACCACCGAGCATGCGATGTGGAGCCCGTGGCTCGATGAGGAACCGGCGGTCAAGCGGCAGGTGCTGCGCGCGCTTCCCGCCATTCGCTTCGTGCTGCCGGTGAGCGAGGCGCTGCGGCGGAATATCGAGGAGGCGGCCGGACCGGCCGCGCGGTGCCGGGTGGTGCCGAACGTCCTGGACGACGCGCTCTTCACGCCCCCGGCGGTGAACCACCGCCGGGACCCCGATCAGCTCCTCTTCGTCGGCCTCACCCGGCAGGTGAAGGGGCTCGACCTCCTGGTTCGCGCCCTCGGGCTCCTCGCCGCCAAGCGCCCGGCGCTCCGTCTCCTGGTGATCGGGGGGGCTTTCTATCGGGGCTACCAGCGGGATGCCGACGCCGTGCGGCGGCTGGTGGAGGAGCTCGGTCTGGCGCCCCGGATCACCTTTGCCGGAGAACAGGATCCCGCCGCGGTGGCGGAGGCAATGCGGCGGAGCGCGCTCCTGGTCGTTCCCAGCCGGCGGGAAACCTTCTCCCTCGTGAGTGTGGAGGCCATCGCGTCGGGAATGCCGGTGCTCGCCACTCGATGCGGAGGCCCCGAAGAGATCATTACCCCGGCCAACGGGCTCCTGGTTCCGGTGGAGGACGCGGCGGCGCTGGCGTCGGGCATCGAGGAGCTGCTGGGCCGGCGGGACGGTTTCGATCCGTCCGCCATGCACCGGGATATGGCCGCCCGCTTCGGAACCGAGGCGATCGGCCGGCGCCTCGCCGAGGTGTACACGGAGGCCCTGCAGCCGGCATGAGCCTGGATTACTGGATCGGCGGGTTATATGGCGTCGTGCTGCTCGCCGCGTTTGCCGGCTGGGGGGCGATGGCGGAGCGGATGCTGCGACTGGCGCAGCCGGCACCGATAGCGGTGCGCGCTTCGCGGGGAATCGCCGTCCTCCTGGCGCTGGGCGGGATTCTGAATCTGTTCCAAGTCATCTCGGGACCTCTCTGCGCCGGCCTGGTGGGCGCTGGCGTGCTGGCCCTTCTGCTCGACACCTTCGACCGCCGCCGGGAAATGCAGTGGCCCCGTCTCCCGGCCGCCGCCGGCCTCACCTGGGCCCCCCGGTTGCTGGCAGTGGTCATCGTTGCCGCGACGGCCATCCGGGTGGCCTCGGTGGTCTCCTCGACCTTTCATCCCGGCCCGCTTTCCGCCGGCGTTCTCAACGTGCATGACGACGGTCAGGCCTACCTGGTGTTTCCGCACAAAATGCTGGAGACCGGATCGCTGGGCGCCGATCCCTTCAGCGGCCGCCGGCTCACCTCCGGTTACCAGGGCATCGCCTTCCTCCAGACCTTCGTGATGCTGACCGGCCACGATCGCCACATCCACCTGATCGATCCCGCCATCGCCTTGCTCATCACCCTGGCGATCGTCGCCGTCTTCTGTCGAGCCCGCGGCGTGGGCGCGCTGGTCTCGCTGACGCTGCTGGCGTTCGTGGCACTCATCCCCGCTCCGGTCGACAACGTCACCAGTCTCCTCACCTCGCTCGGGATGTTCCTGGTCCTTGCCTGGGACCTCTCCACCTGGGCCCGGCGGCAGGACGCCCCGTGGAAGCGGGGGGTGCTGGTGGGTGTGTTGTGCGCCGGGATCATCGCCCTCAAGGCATCCCTCATCGCCGCGGTCGGGCTCTGGGCCCTGCTGGGCTACCTGGTGCTGCTCCAGGCGGCGCCGGTCCGCTCCGCCATTCTGGTGGAGGCGGGGGTGGCCGCCGTCGTCTCGCTGGGGCTCACCGCCCCGTGGGCGCTCTCCCTCCGGCAATCGTCGGGAACCCTGCTCTTTCCGCTCCTCGGCCGGAGCTACGCCGCGTCTTTCCCGATGCCCTTCGACCTGGTCCGGCCGGCGGACGCGCCCTGGCTCGCCCAGGTATTCCTGAGCAATCCATTCGTGCCGGCCCTCCTGATTCTGCTCATTGCGGCCTTCTTCAACCGCCGGCGGGCCGACTCCGACGACCGGCTGGCGCCGGCGTGGATCGCGGCGTCGCTCGTCGCGGCGGCGCTCACAACGGTGATCATGCGGGGAGAAGAGAACACCCGATTGGTCTGGCCCTTCGGCATGGCCGCCGTCCTGGTCGGGGGCATGCTGCTCGGGGCGCTTCCCGCAGCCGGCCGGATTCGGCGCGCCGGCCTGCTCCTGGCGCTGCTGGTGGTCCTCGTCGGCACCGCCCGTGACTCGGCCCGGCGGTTCCACGCGGCGCTGCACGACGTCCGGGTCGCCCTCGCCTCCCAGGACCTGACCAAACGGTCCGATCGCGACCGCCACCTCCGGCTGCAGTCGGCGGTTCCGGAGGGCCAGAAGCTCCTGGCCCGGTTGGCGCGCCCCTTCCTGCTCGATTTCCGCCGCAACCCGATCCTGCTGATCGACTGGCCGGGAGAGTCCTCCCCCCCGCCGGGAATGCCGCTCGATCGCGGACCCGACGCCCTCGCCGGGTACCTCTTGAATCAGGGCGTGCGGTATGTGGGATGGGATTACGCCGACGAGGCGGGGTACAGTCGGCGCTCCTTCGGGCGCCGGCTGGAGTTGCCGCTGGTGTACGCCCGGGAGCACGCCCGGCAGACCTTCGCCTTCCAGGATCTGCTGGAGCAGCTCCGCAGCTCGCGGCTGGCGCTCTACGACGACGGTTTGACGGTGGTGATGGATCTTGCCCGCGCCACCGGGCCGGCTACTGGCCCCGCTGCTCGTTGACGCCGATCGGCACCACGTCTACCCCCGCCTGCGGCGGAACGAAGCGCCACGGATCGAGCACCACCGACCCCTGGGGGAACCGCCACGCCGGATCGGCGAATTCCGCGTGATTCGTCGCGACCACGTGGACCCCGGCCCAGTCGATCGGGCAGGCGCCGCTGTCGATGTGTGGGTCGAACATCCGGACCTCCCACCCGCGCTCGATCAGGATGTTGGCCAGGAGCGTGGCGGCGCTGCCCACCGTGAGATTGGTTCCCGCCTTGAATGCCCGTCCGAAGATTCCGACCTTCTTGTGGGTATAGCCGCGGGCCCGATGGTGCTCCTCGACCAGGTCCGCGAGCCAGTCGGTCTGGCGCTCCCGGCAGGTCATCAGATGGTCGAACCAGTCGTAGGAGAGGTCGATCTTCCGGGCCAGCCACGAGAGGGCGATGTTGTCTCTCGGGTGGCACCCGCCGCCGTCCCCCATCCCGCCGCGAAGATATTTCGGGCTGAGCAGCCGCTCGGTGGCCAGGAAGAGACCGCTGGTGACCTCGTCGACGTCGCACCCCGGCGTCTTGTGACAGATCTCCATCAGGGTGTTGGCGTAGCAGATCTTCATCGAGATGAAGGTGTTGTAGGCCACCTTGATCAGCTCGGCGTTCTCGATGGTGGTGCGGAAGAACGGCCGGTCGTGCAGCGTCCGGTAGAACTGCTCGGCCCGATCCGCCGCCTCCTGATCGCGCACCCCGAACAGCACGAATTCCGGCTTGATGAAATCGTCGATCGTCGTGCCCATCGCGATGAAGAACGGGTTGTAGCAGAGCTTCACCCGCTGGTTGATGCGGGGCAGGATTTCCCGCTGGGTCGTGCCGGGGAGTACGGTCGAGATGACCACGACGATGCGATCTTCCCCGTTGGCCTCGATCGCGTCGGACAGATCGGCCAGCGCGGCGCGGAGGTGCCGGTAGTCGAAATCCACCCGCTCCTTGGGCAGGCGGGTCACTCCCTCGTACAGCGGCGCGTGGGGGGTCTGGACCGCGACGAAGATGATTTCGGAGTGCCGCACCACTTCGGTCAGCGTCCCGAACCGGAGCGAGCTTTCCCGCAGCAGCGGCTCGATCGACGCTTCACCGTTGGGCCCCCGCTCCCGGTGCGGGAAGCGGTCCTTCTGCATCCGCTCCTCGTCGATGTCGAATCCCATGACGTCGTGGCCCTTGAGCGACATGGCCAGCGCCACCGGGGTGCCCAGCTTGCCCAGGCCCACCAATCCCACCTTCCACGACCGCACCGGTCGCTCCGACGGCTGCTGCTTCAGGGAAGCCGGGCTCTGGGTCAGCACTTTTCCCTCCGCTTTCTCGGACTCGAGGACGCCGGCCCATCGCCGGGCCGGCCCCACTAGGACGGCAACATCCGTGCCGTCAACGGCCGGTGCGCAAGCGCCCAAGTCATTCCAGTATAAATAGTTACGTGGTGGCGCCTACTCGGACCAGGGAGCACTGTAGCACCCGCGCGGCAGCCGTCAGCTCAGGGTGCGCGGGCCTGCCGCGCCCCGACGAACGCCCGGGTCAGCTGCACCGGCTGGAACACGATGCTCGGCCACATGAAGACCTCGTTGGTGCAGTAGCAGGCCTTGGCCTTGATCTGGGCGCGGAGCGCCTTGGCCTCCGCCGAGTCCCAGATCTCGAAGAAGCGCTTGTCCCGGAGGTTGCCGAGCGGCGGATGGGTCTCGCAGACGCTGACATCTCCGTTGGCGTAAATCACTCCCGAAAGCACCCCCGCCTTGCAGGGCACCACCTGGGCCTCCGCCCGGATGGTCTGCACCTTGGCCCATTGCAGCATCGGCTCGACGCTCGATCCGAACCGTCCGGTCTCCCGGTCGCGCCACACCTCCGCCACGTGCTGGTAAAGCGCTTGATACTGCTCCAGGGCCGGCCCGGTGAGGGTGGGATTCTTCCGGTCGCCCCGGATGACCGCCAGGTTCTGATGCTCGACCGCGGGGCAGCGCTGGTGGATGTACTCGGTGAGCCGGTGAATCTCCTCCATGTTCTCGCTCATGGCGACGGTGTTCACATGGATCCGGAGGCGGGGCTCCTCTTTCTGGAGCGCCGCGAGCATCTCGTAGGTCTCCATCGCCTTCTCGAACGACTTCGGATTGCCCCGGAACCGGTTGTGATACTCGGGCATTCCGTCGAGCGAGATTTCGCAGACGAACAGTCGCAGAGTCGGATGGCGGAGCACCTGCCGAAGGGCCGCCTCGGTCTTGTCGGTGAAGTACCCGTTGGTCGGGACGTAGATCTGCTTGGCCCCGTTGTTCCGGATGAAGAGGGAGCAGATCTCGGCGAACTCCTTCCGGATGAACGGCTCGCCGCCGGACAAGTTCAGGGTCTCGATCTGGCCCAGCTCTTCGGAAAGCTTGGTGAACTCCTCGAAGGTGAGATCGTTCCGCTGGTTCAGGTTGCGCCAGTAGAAGCAGTGCTCGCAGGTCAGATTGCAGATCGAGTTGATGAACACGATCAGGAACGGCGGAGTTTCCCCGGCCTGGTGCGACCTGGCCCGCGCGGTCAGCTTCGCGTGGCGACCAAAACGGGAGAGGAAGTTCACCCGGGGACCTCGGTTTCCTGGTGGCCACGCCGCGGGCGGCGTGGGGTGAAGATGTGATGGCTCAATTACTTACCGAGGCAAAGACCATGCCACGGACGCGCCCTGCTACCTCCATCGGGTGGCACTCACTCCCTCACCCGAGAGGTAACCTACCATCTCGCCCACGCTCCACGCCGTTACCAGAATCACCAGCCAGGGAAACGCCGCCGGCAGCGCTCTCCGGAGCCGCGGCTTGCCGCGGCTCCATCCCAGGATTCTGCCCAGGAGGAGAACCGGCAGAGCGATGGTCCCGAGAGCCCGAGCCAGCCGCGCCGGCACTCCGGAATCCGCCACCCGCCGGCCCGCGAATCCCCGGGCCAGATGGTACGCCTGACCCACCGCCGGTCGAGCGGTGTGCCGCTTGCCCAGAACCACCACGGCCTCGGGCTCCAGAAAGAGGCTGTGGCCGCGACCCAGCAACTCCCGTTGAAAGGTGTCCTCCCGAACCCCATCCCGGAGGAAATCGGCCACCTCGGTCAGCACCGCCCGGCTGTACGAGCCATTGATCCCGGAAAGCTGGTCGGTGGGGCCGCCCCGGCCGGGCGGAGCATATCTCCCGTAATCGTACAGGTAGACCGCCCAATCGAGGCCGCGCCCCCCCTCGGCGTGGTCCACCGGTCCCCCCACCGCCACCTGGCCGGCGCGGTGGGCCCGCAGCACCGCCGCGCACCAGGTGGGCCCCACGGCGCAATGATCCTCCAGCAGGGCGACGACGTCGCCGTTGGCGCGGCTGAGGCCGGCGCCGCGGAGCAGCGGGACCGTGGTGGCGGGATCGAGCGGGAGATCGAGTGCGCTGGGAAAATCCCGGGCGATCATCGCACCGGCCCCACCGTCGAAGTTCCGGGCGACGATGACCTCGGCGTCGGCGCAGGCCGCCGAGGCCCGGATCGAGGCCAAACAGCGCGACAACGCGTCGACGCCGTTCCAGGCCGCGATCACGATGGAGAGCTCCGGCACGGTCAGGGCGCGAACTCGGCCAGTGACACCGCGGCTCCCCGTTCCGCCGCGGCGTAGGCGGCGAACACCAGCGCCAGCGTGTTCCGGTTGTCGGCGGCGTGGCCCGCCGGGACGGCTCCACGCTCCAGCGCGTCGAGGAAATTGGCGAAATGGCGCGCCGTCGCGGAGGCGAAGGGATTCTGGGGATCGGTTGCCAGCACCCGGGTGCGGTTGCCCTGGGTAAGCACCGCCCGGCCGCCGGGGACGAACCGGAAATCGGCGAACGGCCGGCGCTCCCGGGTGTGCAGCCCGATAGTGGCCCGGAGCTGCCCGCCGATCGAGGTATGGATCGCGGCGTGCTCGCCGTCCAGCCGCATGTCGAGGTAGTGCTCGGTGCCCTTGCTCACCCGATCGAGCAGGAACGACGCGGCCCGCCCGTCGGCAAAATCGAGCCCCACCAGATTGATCGCGTCCCACGGCGTGGCGGGGTCGGGTCTCGGCATGTGGGCCATGACCCGCGTGGGCGTGGCTCCGAAGAAAAAGCGGATCAGCTCGAAGACGTGCACCCCGAACTCGAAGCCCAGCCGCCGGGTGAGCCCCCCGCGCCACCCCGACTCGGTGAGATCGGTCGGCCGCAACGTGTGCCAGGCGTGCAGGTAGAGCAGCCGGCCGAAGTCGGGCGCCCCGATCCGCTCCCGCGCGGCAAGATGGGTCCGCATGTAGGGAAACTGATTGTTGATCACCACCTGGCGGCCGGCCCGTGCCGCAGCGCTCACGATGGCGTCGGCGTCGGCCAGCGAATCCGCCAGCGGCTTCTCGCAGAAGACGTGGCAGCCGGCGGCGAGGGCCAGCTCCACATGCTCGCGATGGAGCGCCGGAGGCGTGCACACCGCCACCAGCTCCGGCCGGCACTGTTCCATCATTTCGGCCGGTGTGGCGAATACCTGGGGCACGCCAAGGCCGGCGGCGCGAGCCCGGGCGGCGGGATCAGGATCCGAGCCGCCCACGATCGTCACCCGGGCGCCCAGGGACTTGTAGGCCGGAAGATGGATGTTCCGGGTAACCGCGCCCAGACCGATGATGGCTACTCGCGTCACGCCGCCTCCCCCTTGCGCTCCCACCGCTCGGCGATCGGAATCATGAGATCGAGGTATCTCCGGGTCACCAGGCGCCAATCATAGGCCGCCGCGCGCTTCGGTCCGTCCAGCGCCATCCGGGCGCGGGCCGCCGGATCGCTCAGCAGCTCCCCCATCCCCGCCACCAGAGTCTCGACCCGGGCGTCGGGAAGCAGCCGGGCCACGCCACCCGCAAACTCCGGGAAGGCGGTGTTGTCGAGCGCGATGGTCGGCGTGCCGCAGGCCATCGCCTCCAGCACCGGCATCCCGAACCCCTCGTAGGACGAAGGATAGATAAAGAGATCCGCCGCGTTGTACACGAACACCATCTCCTCGTGGCTGGCATAACCGCGGACCACCACTTCCCGTTCCAGCCCGAGCTCCGCGATCACCTTCCGGAACGGCGAGGTGCCCGGGAGGTCCGCCCCGACGATCAGCAGCTTGTGGGGAAGTCCGTGGGCCGCCTTGAGCGCGGCGAAGGCCCGGATCAGCGCCGAAAGATTGCGGCGCTCGGTGGGCTTGCCTACGTACGCGACGTACGGCAAGTCCCCGCCCTGGAAGTCGGCGCGCCAGCGGTCCACCGCGGCGCGGTCCTCGAGCCGCCGGAAAAGCCGGGTGTCTACGCCGTCAGGCACGACCTCGATGCGAGAGGCGGGAAGCCGGTAGAAGCGCATCATGTCCCGTCGGCTGAATTCACTCACGGTCGAGACGGCCGTGGCCTTCCAGGCGCTCAGCGTGTAGATGGCCCGTGCCTTGTTGAGCGTCCACCAGTCGAACGCCTGGGGATAACCCTCGTAGGAGCCGTGGTGGATCAGAAAGGTGGGGCAGCGCGCCAGGAGCGGAATCACGTAACTAGGGCAGAGCAGCAGGCCCCGCCGGCCGTGGGCCCGCGGCAAGGTGATCTGTTCCCAGAGGGCGTAGGGCAGCGAGCTGGGCAGCACCACGTTCGAGGCGCCGGGCGGAAGGTAGATCCCCTTGTCCAGCGGGGTCGGAGTGTACACCCGGATTTCGCTGAAGGGGTGCTCGAGCTCCCCCATGAAGCGGAGCATTGCTTCGATGCACCGCGCCACGCCGGAGCGTTCGACCACCAGGCGGATGCCGTTGACGCCGAGAATCATGGGCGCGAGGCCACTACCTGAAGCACCGGGAAAAGCGGTAGCAGCACTCTCCGCAGCAGCGGGATTCGTCGCACCACCCGCCACGCCCTCGCGGCCAGCCGTTCCACGCCGCGCATCGGCGCCAGGTCGGCGTCGGTTACCGCGGGAGCTGAGAAGCGGACGCGGCCCAGGCCGGAACGCCGGAGCGCATCGGCAAGCTCGCCGCGGGAGAGGAGGTGCTTTTTCTCATAGGAAAGTCCGCTCCGCCAGCGGACGTAGGCCGGCATCCACCGCCGCGGCAGGAACCCGACCCCCCACACCCGCACATGCGGCTCCGGCGCCAGGGAAAAGCGGTTCGAGGTCCACACGAAGGCGCGCCCCCGCGGCGCCATCACGCGCGCGCATTCCCGGAGCACCGCCGCCGCGTCGGGAACATGCTCCAGCAACGCCACCGACGAGACCGTCTCGAACACCCCCGGTGCGAACGGCAGGTGATCAGCGCAGCAGCACACCAGGTCGGCGGGAAGCCCCGCCTCTTCCAATCCGCGCCGGGCCACGATCAGCCAGCGGAATCCGACGTCGGCCCCGACCCGAAGCGCGAACCGCCGGCTGGCCGCGCGGAGCAGCACCCCGGCGCCACAACCCAGATCGAGCAAGCCCCCTCCCCGCCCGAGGAGATCGGCATAGCCGTCGATGCGGCGGGCATCGGACAGGACGTGCTGCACGAATCGAGCGGCGAGCTCCGGCGGCGTGCGTGGATAGGTCGGAAGGCTCCAGTAGTAGGCCACCAGCTCCGCAAAGCTCCGGCGCTCGGCTTCGGCCTGGAGCTTCTCGCCCTTCCGGTAGTCGTCCGCCAGGGGAATCAGCGGGTCCTCGTAGAGCCGGAAGTCGGGAATGCCGAGGACAATCGGGTACCGCGCGCCACAGGGGCGGCAGCGGTAGGAGTCCTCCTCCCGTTCCACCGGGCCCTGGCAGCGGGGGCACCGCAGCCATCCCGCCACCACCTCGGAGAGCGCGCTCTCGGCCGGCATTGCGCCCGCTCTACGAGGCGGCCGGGAAGAGGCGGCGCCGCCACCCCCCGAGCGTTTCCCGGAGCCGGCGCCGCTCGTCGGCGGTGAGCAGTGCGAAGAAACCGCCGACGATTGCCGCGTACACCGCTCCCTTGATCAGGAGGACCGGCACCAGCGCACCCCGAGCGTACGCCCCGGTCAGCCCCGCGGCCGTCAGGGCGAGCACCACGCTCGCCGACAGCAGGACAATCCCCGCGGGGACCCGGAGTCGATACGCCCGGGAGAGAAAGATCAGTGTGGCCACGGTCATGAAGATCGGTGCCGCGAGGAGGGCCAGCCCGGCGCCCAGGATCCCCAGCGGCTTGACGAGCTGGGAGGCCACCGCCACCACCAGCAGTTGCGAGGCCAGGTTGTTGGCCACGTGCACCCCCATGCGGTCCAGAGCAATCACCAGGGACTGATAGGTGCCCGAGAGGAGATTCACCACCTCGAGGAGCACGAACAGCGTCACGAAGGCCGCCCCCGGGAGGAACGCCGAAGAGTAGAGCAGCCGGACGGCAAGGCCCGGGAAGAGGAGGAGGGGTGGCACCACCAGACCGGCAATCAGGCAGAACACCCGTTGAAACCGGTTGGCCCAGGCCATCCGATCGTCGGCGCTGCCCCCGCGATTCACGTTGGGGGTAAGGAACACCGAGTGCGCCGAGCCGATGACGGTGCGGACCGAGAGGCCGATCCCGGCCGCCGCCGCCATCCACCCGGCCGTCGCGGCGCCGTGGTCCCGCAGCAGATGGTAGTGCACGAAGAGCGCCGCATAGGGCGAAAGAAAGGTGAGGACGATGAGCGCGGTCGAGAAACGCCACAGCGCCGGGGGGAGCCCGAACAGCGAGCCCGGGGCTGGGGCCGCGGCGGGAGCCGGCGTTCCCCGGGTGGCGATTCGAGAGACGGCGGCGGCCAGCACCAGTCCGAGGCCGGCGTACGCGATGTAGTAGCCGGGAAGGCCGCGCCACCACACCCCGGCCGCCGCCAGGGCAAGCACCACCGCGTTGAGCAGGCCGATCAGCATCGCCCGGTTCTGCTCCAGGCGGCCCGCGATCGCGTTTTGCAGAAACGGGATCAGGCCCAGCACCGGAAGGCCGAGCAGCGCGGCGGTCAGTGCGCCGCGATAGGGCAGGAGCTGCGCGCCCCAGACCGCGGGCCGCAGCGCATTCACCGCGAGTGCTCCGGCGGTGGTCAGGAGAATCAGCAGCAGCAGGAGGTTTCGCATCTTCCGGAAGAGCGCCCGATACTCGCCCGGACCGATGCTCCAGCGCTCCGGCAGGAACCGGAGCGCGGCGAAGGGGAGCGAAAGGGACACCGTCTGGACGATCACCGCGAGCAGCTTGTCGATGACCGACATCGCCCCGACCATCTCGGGGCCCAACAGGAGTGCCAGGGTCTTGGTTCGCACGAGCTGGAACAGCATCGTGACGATTTGCAGCGCCCCGATCGTGACCAGCGTCTTGAGCATCAGCCCATTGGGTCGAAAGGCGAACCGGCGGGTCCCGCGGGCGACGTCGCTGTGTCGGCCGCTGTCGCCCGAAACTGTCGCACGGATGCAACGAAGATGCGTCGGAGCGCTTGATTCAGCACGACTTGGGCCACCGGAGACACCCTTGACACCCCCCTGGGGGGCACGGATGTTGCCCCCGGGACCTGCGGGCGCGCGACCCGGTCGGCTTAGGCCCGACCGGATCCGACCGGTCCCCCAATTCCCTCAGGCGGCTCATGACGCGTTCCCCGGCGTTCCTGATCAATCCTCCGAACCCTCCCGGGCACGTGTCCAACAAGGATTCGATGGGCGGGTTCGGACAACTGTACCCCGCCGGAGCCCCGCCCTTCCCGCCGGTGGACATGCCCGGCCTGGCCGCCAGTCTCATCCAGGCGGAGTTGCCTCTGGCGGTGTTCGAGGCGGGCGCGCTCCGCTGGTCGGTGGACGAGCTCTGCCGGGCCATCGAAGCGGCCCCCGACGCGGGTGAGGCGCTCCTCGTCGTGCGAACCTCATTGCCCACGATCGACTGGGATCTCGAGGTTTGCGCCAAGCTCCGCAAGCGATTCCCTTCCGCCAAGCTACTGGTCTATGGCCCGGTGGTGACTCCCCTTCTCTGGCGGGTGCAACGGGAGCCCGCCGTGGACTACGCGGTACTCGGGGAGCCCGATCAGCCGGTGCTCGACCTGCTCCGCGGTAATCCACCGGCGGACATCGCCGGGCTGGTTTGGCGCGCCGGCGCCGAGTGGCGCAAGAATCCGGAGCGGAAGTTCGAAAAGAATCTGGATTCGCTCCCGTTTCCGCGCTGGGAGCTCTTCCCCTACGAGCGCTACATCCTGCCGAAGTCCGCCGCGGCCGGCACCCTCCGTTTCCTGCCGATGCTCACTTCCCGCGGGTGTCCCTTCGGCTGCAACTACTGCCCCTATCCGGTGGGCCAGGGTCTCCCCTGGCGCAACCGCTCCGCCGGCAACGTGGTGGACGAGCTTCAGCACCTCGTTCGCGACCTCGGCGTCGAGTACATCATCTTCCGCGACCCGCTCTTCTCGGCCAACAAGAAGCGGGTGGCCGCGATCTGCGAGGAAATCATTTCGCGCGGCATCAAGGTGCAGTGGCGCTGCGAAACCCGGATCGACTGCCTCGACGAGCCGACCATCGCCATCATGGCCAGGGCGGGGTGCGCCGGCGTGAATTTCGGGGTCGAGAGCGTCGATCCGCAGGTCCAGAAGAATGTCGAGCGAAAGCCGATTTCCGAGCAACAGTTTACCGAAACGGTGGCGATCTTCCGGAAGCACGGAATCGCCACCTTCGCGTTTTTCGTGGTCGGCCTCCCCGGTGATACCGTCGATACCATCCTCCGGAGCATGCGGTTCGCACTCGGGCTGGGGGCCAGCTGGACCCAGTTTACCGTCGCCACGCCGTTCATCGGCACCAAGCTGCACGACTGGGCCGTCGAGCTCGGCTTCGTCGCGGCCGACCACTACCAGATCATCAGCGCACACGAGGGCTCCATCGGCAACGAAAACCTCACCCCGGCCCAGGTGCACCGTCTCCACCGGTTTGCCCAGATTCTGCAGCGGAACTTCATCAACCGGCGCGGCATTCTCAAGAACGAGCTGCGGCGGGACCCGCTCTATCGCTTCGCCAAGGGCGCCATGGACCTCCTGATGGCGCCGGCGGAGTGGGCTCTCTTCACGGTGGGCTCCGCCGTGCTCCGGCTGAGCATGCCCCACACCCGGCGGGGCGCGGCCACGGTGGTGCCGCATGAAGCGCGGGAGCGCTCTACCGCCACGGTGTCGTGATCCTTTTGCCCGGCGGCACCGGGTTCGTGGGCCGCCACCTCGTAGACCAGCTCATCTCCGAAGGTCACTCCATCCGGGTGCTGAGCCGCGCTCCCGGCGGGCATTCGTTCCCGGCGGGTGTCGAGTGCGTGCGGGGGAACTTGACCGAACCGGGATCGCTTCTCGCCGCGCTCCACGGCGTGCGCACCGTCGTGCACCTCGCGGCCGTCGTGCCGGGCGGCGGCAAGCCGGCCAGTAGTCTGGAGGAGATCAACGCGGAAGGTACCGCCGCCCTTGCGCGAGCCGCCCGCGCCGCCGGAGTGAGTCGATTCGTTCATGTGAGCTCCGCCGGGGTCTACGGGGATGGCTCGACGGCCGAGCCTCCTACCGAGAGTACCCCTCCTTCGCCCGGAACACGGTACGAGCGTTCGAAGCTCGCGGGAGAGCGCGCACTAGAAGAGGCGCTGGAAGGAGGCGGCGTGCGTTGGACCGTCCTCCGCCCCACCGGCGTCTACGGCGCCGGCCGGCCGGCCACCGCCGCCTTCTTTCGCGAGGTGTCCCGGCGTCGAGTCTGGCTCCACGGGCCTGCCAGGGTAATCGTGCATCCCCTTTACGTGATGGACCTGGTTCGAGTGATCGGCCGTGCCCTCGACCATTCCGGACTGGACCGCGAGATTCTAAACGTCGGCGGAGACCGTCCCCTGGAATACCGCGAGCTGATCGCCCTGATCGGCGCTCGAGCCGGGCGGGCACCAGTTCAGCTCTCCGCTCCGCGGTGGACCGGCGCGCTCGCCACCGGCGCCGCCCGACTGTGGCGAGTGGCAGGAGCGCCTCCCGAGGCCTTGGCGCGGCTCTCACGCGCCATAGTCAACCGGTCCGTCGACACCGGAAAGCTTCGACGGATTCTCGGGTTTGAGCCCGTCACGCTTGAATCGGGAGTGGAAGAAACCGTGGCCGAGCTCCGTCGTGCCGGGACACTCTAGAGCAATGGGCCACGAGTCGCGCCCGCGAGCGCTGATTGCCGGCGCCGGCCTGATGGGCCGCTGGCACGCTGACGCGGCGCGCCGCGCCGGCGCGGACATCCGTGCGGTGGCCGACCCCGATCTCGATCGGGCTCGCGCCCTGGCCCGCCGGTATCCGGGGGTCCGCGCCGCGCCCAGCCTCGCGGAATGCCTCGCCGCTGAATCGGCGGACGTGGTGCACATCTGCACACCGCTCGCCACCCACGAGCCGCTCGCCCGGGCCGCGCTCGAGGCCGGATGCCACGTCCTGGTCGAGAAGCCCTTCGCGGAGAGTCTCGAAGCCGCGGAACGCCTCCTCTCCCTTGCCGGCCGTCGGCAGCGCCTGATCACTCCGGTGCATCAGTTTCTCTTCCAGCGGGGCATCCTGCAGGCGGGAGTTTGGCTCGAGCGTATCGGTCCGTTGCGCCATCTGGAAATGGAGGTCTGCTCCGCGGGGGCGGAGCGGCCGGGATCGTCGCCCGACGGGATTGCGCTCGAAATCCTCCCGCATGCGCTGGCCTTCGCGGCGCGCTTCTGCTCCGGCCCGATCGATCAGGGAGAATGGAACTGCCGGCGCCCGGCCGAGGGGGAGCTGCACCTGCTGGCCAGCGTTGGGGGCGTCGGCATCTCGGCGCGGATCTCGATGCGGGGACGCCCGCCGGTCAACCGGCTGCGCCTGATTGCCGAGCGCGGCACCATCCACGCCGATCTCTTCCACGGGTTCGCGATCCGGGAAGCGCCGGACTCCTCGCGAACAATGAAGGCGCTTCGGCCTCTGCTCTTTTCGGGAAAGCTTGGCGCTGCCGCGGTGGGCAACCTGTTGCGTCGCGCCGTCCGGACTGAAGCGGCCTACCCCGGCCTGCGCGAGCTGGTCGGGCGGTTCTATGCCGCCGCAACGAGTGGCGCGCCGAATCCGATCCCGGAGGGTGAAACCCGGGCGGTCGCGGTGGTCTGGGATCGGTTGCGCCTCGCACCCTCTGCAACTTGATGCGTACGATAATGGAGGGTACCTGGACTGGCACCTGCGCTTCGGGGCGCCCCATCCAGGCCCGGCCGACCAACAGGCGTTTCCCTATTCGCGATGAGCCATCGTGAACGGCGGTGGCGTTCGATCTTAGGACTTGTCTCGAACCCCTTCGTCGTATTCGCTGAGGCCCGTCGCGGCTCCGGCTTGATTGGACCGCAGATCATACTCGATCGAGAACACTCGATACCCCGCGCGTCGATAGACCGCCGCGGCAGCCCGGCTCTCCCCCACGGCGACATGTACACTGGTTGAGACGTGCGGTTTGCCTCCTACCGTATATTCAATTGCGATTGCGTCATAGCCCAAGGCGTCGGTTGCCGTTACGCTCTGCACGGTTTCCGCGCCGTACAGGATTTCGTTGTCGACATAGGGGATTGTGATTGTCCCCAGGATCACCTTCCTGGTCGCTTCCACCTCGGCGTACCGCCGCGCCCCATGATGGTATTCCGCGACCCGGGCCCGCAGCATTTGACTGCTTCGTGCGAGGTTGCCGCTGGTCCGGAGCGTTGAAGAATCCGGTGCGAAAGCGAAATAGTTCGCCACGACCAGTCCCAGGAGAAAAGCCCGCGCCCAAGTCCGCTTCCAGCGAGGGCTCCCCAGGAGGACGCCGATCCCCAACCCGATGGGTACGCTGGCTTGAAGGTGATGCCGTGCGCTGTCGCCCACCCGGAAGACCCAAAACGCGAGCGGCACGATAAGCCACATTGCCAGCAGCAATGCCAGCGATTGGCGCTTCGTCGCCCATAACCAGACGAGGGACGTCAGGAACAGCGGGATGCTGAGCAGACCCATGCTCCTCACCACGCCGGTCAGCCCAGACCGGGAAAAGAATCGCCCGGCCGCGGCATCGTACTGATGGTTCCATCGCGCGAGGTAGTCGAGCGCATTCGGCGACTGCGACAACAGCCCGTGCGACACTGCAAGACTCACCAGTATCGGTACGAGGAGGAGGCCCCCGGTGGCCAGGATGAAACCGCCCGACAAACGGCGACGATGAAGCAGAAGCCCGATGAAGGCGACGCCGCTGAGATAGATGTCGGCCTTGAGCAGGATCGAGATGGTCAACAGGATAACCACCAGTACCGAGCCCGGGACCCTGGCGGCTTCGCCGGTCAGCACTCGATCGTAGGCCAACAGCGCAAAGACCATGAACAGCAGCGATGGGAGATGCGGAAAGCCATACAATCCCGACTGCCAGAAGGTGGGCACCAGCGAGAGGAACAACGTGCCCAACACGGCACCCTCATATCCGACCAACCGCGCGAACAAGAGAAAGACGGGAACCACGATGAGGATGGCAACCAGCAAATTCAGAGTATTGAGGTAGTAGGCAGGGTGGCCTGCCGTGCTCCTGGCCACTTGAACGGCTTCCTTGGCCAACCAGATGTATCCGGGACTGATGTAGAACCTGTACTCGGAGAGCGACTCGGACCGCACATCGGTCGTCGACCATATCAACCCGTCGTTGACCAGTCTGGCCGCGTCCTGCTCGCCATAGAGATTTCCGAAATGGAACGGCGCGTGGATCGTCGCCGCAAAGCCCACCAACAACAATATCGTCAACCCGATTGATGGGCTGCCGCGGTTGCGATTCATTGACCGGACCGCATCATCGGCTGGCCCATAATCACCATGATCCTGCCGCACGACAATCGAAGGGCACTTCAAACCGCTGGGACACTTCTGGGAATCGGCGATCCTCGGACTTGCGTGTCCGGGTCCCGCGAAGGGTATCGCCAACCGAGCCCCCAGTCAGTCGGTCACGCCCGCCGGAAACACCCCCGCCGATCCGTCCAGTACCAGTCAGGTCCGCTCGCGGACGACAAAATGCGGCCGATTGAGGCTGGAAAGGAAGATTCGGCCCAGGTATTCGCCGAGGACGCCCATAGTAACCAGCTGAATTCCGCCCAGCAGCGAGAGCAACCCCGCCACCGAAGCCCAACCAGGGACAACGTCCCCGCTCCACCAGACCACCAAGACATACATGAGGTACAGGAATGCGACGATCGAGATACCGATCCCAAGGACGATCGAGAGACGCAGGGGAATGATCGAAAAACTCATCAACCCGTCGAGCGACAAGCGAATCATTCGCGGCCAGGTGTAGCTCGGCTGTCCTGCCACACGGCGCTCCGCCTCGAAATCTATGTAATAGGTGTCATACCCCAACCAGGGAATCAGGCCGCGCAAGAAGAGCAACGGTCCTGCGCTCTGAAGGACCACGTCGACGGCGGGCCTACCGATGAGCCGGAAATCGGCGGAACCGTGCGGAATACGAACTCCGGTGAGCCGGTTCAGAACCCGGTAAAAGAAATGCGACGCCCATCGCTTTAGGACGCCTTCGCCAGCGCCCCTGGTACGCACGCCCTGCACAACCAGGTAACCGTCTTGCCATCGCTCGATGAACCGTGGTATCAACTCGGCCGGATGCTGGCCATCGGAATCCATCGTGATCACGGCGTCGCCTCGCATTGCAAAGAGACCAGCGAGGATCGCCGACTGGTGGCCGAAGTTACGGGTGAGGCGGATCGCATGCAGCTGAGGGTACAAGCCTCTCAGTTTCTGAATGACGTGCCAGGTGTTGTCACTGCTCCCATCGTCAACGATGATGATCTCATGCCGATAGGCGCGCAAAACGTCGACCATGCGCGCGATGACCGGCTCCAGCGCGGCCTCCTCGTTGTGCGCGGGTGTGACCACGGAGATAAGCGGGTCCGTCGGCCGATTCGGATTCACAGGCGCACTGGGCGTCCTGGAATAGAGCTTCGGGAGACCTCGAGGATCCCCAGCATCGCACCACCGGTCGTTGGTCGCGCACATAGTGTAACACTTTACGGAGAACGCGGTGGCGGAGCGAACAACCGCCCTGGCACCGGTCCGGAGTACCCCGAGGAGGCGGAGCCGACGCTTCAGCCCGTCGGGACGACCCCTGGACTATGCGAACCGCCCTTTGAGGCGAAGGCACCGTCGCTCGAGCAGCACCCAGCTGAGCTGAGCAGCAAGGGCCGAGAGGCCGATATTCACAGTCAGGAAGACCAGCTGCGCCAGAACCGCCGACCCCAGGCGGTCGCGGATCGGAGCGAGCCCCAAGCCCGCGGCCGTGATTCCGCCGAGAATGGGGTAGTGAAATATGTATAGAGCGTAACTTCGCCTGCCGACCCAGGTCAGCGGCCAATTGGTCAGCGCCCGCGCGAGCAGGCCGCTTCTGGTTGCGAAGTACGCTTCAGCCAAGAACCAGCCGAAAACCAGCGCCACCAGCGTGAAGCCGACGGTCGCGACCACCCGGTCGCCCTCTGGCCCTCCCCGCCATCTGATCATGCCGGCTAGGGCTGCAAGGAGGACCACTCCGGCGGGGCGCCATCGCCGAAGGAGCGCGCCGATGTCCCGCGTCCCTCGGACCGCCAGGGCAAAAAGCGCCCCCACCGCGAGCGTGTCCGTCCGGGTCGGCGTGAGGACGTAGGTTGCAGTCAGGTGGTCGTGCAGCCCGGCCGCCCAGCAGCGGAGGGCCAGCGCGGCAACGATGACGATTCCACAGAGAGTCTCCCCAGCCCTGCGTGAGACTAACAGGACGACCAGCGGCCACATCAAATAGAATTGCTCCTCGACCGCCAGCGACCAGAAGTGGGGGGTGAACCGCCCCGACACGCCCCAGCCCTTGAGCGCGATCAGGATGTTGCTCGTATAGGTCCAGTACCAGATCTGGGTGCCCGCCCGAGTCGTGGAGACCGCTCCCAGGATCGGTAGCAAGGCGTAAATGAGCAACAGAAACGCGTAGTAAAGCGGAAAGATTCGAAGGGTTCGCCGGGCGTAGAAATTTCGAAAATAGCGCGGCCGCTCCTTGCTGTCCCACAGGATTCCAGTGATGAGGAACCCTGAGAGCACGAAGAACAAGTCGACTCCCGACCAGCCGAACCGGAACCCGTCGAGAACGAGCCCCCACCCCGGAAAATGCAGATCGAAGCGGCGGCTCTCATAGTGGAAAAACATCACCATCAACACCGCGAGGCCCCGCACGCCGTCGAGTGCGGGGACGTGGCGCGACGGGGCCGGATGCTCCAGCACGTCTGAACCGAGCCGCCCCGCCGGTACGCTGTCGGTTGACACTGTCGACGACTCCATCGGTCCCTCGGGGCGTTCAGCCCCCCGAAGCCCCGATCCGCCGCGCCCGGATCCCCAGCATCTGCATGGCGAGAGTTGCCACCAGCACCAGCCCGTAGGCCAGCATGACCCGTCGCCGCTGGTCCTCCACCACCTGATAGAGCACCCCGTGCAGCGCCATGGTGCCCGCCGCGACGTAGTTGAGCTGCTGCCACCGCTTCCACCGCGCGGTACCCAGCCGCCGGAGTGCCAGGTCACTGGAGATTCCGAGCAGCAGCAGGAGGACCGCCCCACTGATCAGCCCGAGGTGATTGGCGATCCCGAAGGCATCGAGCCGGATCGGCAGCGAGGTCCGCGCCTCCGGGGGTGGCAGGAAGTATTGCGCCATCTTGCCGCGGAGATGCACCGTGAGGCCGAAGCCCACGTGCACCAGGCCGAGCAGCGCGCCCCAGATGCCGATGTCCCGGCGCAGGTCGGTGCTCACCGGATTGGGCCGCCGCCGCAGGAGATTGAGCGGCCCGATCATGAGGGATACCGCGATACACCCGAGTCCGGTATATGCGGTGGCAAAGCTCACCTGGGTGCGGAGATCCCTCGCCCCGAACATCCGGCCCACCGGAACACCCACCGCGACCACCAGGACGGCGAGAAGCAGGTGATGCCCGATGCGACGCCGGAGCCGTCCGCCTACCCCCATCAAATCTGGACCTGGGCGCCCAGCTCGACCACCCGGTTGGCCGGAAGCCGGAAGAAGGCCGTCGCCGAGCGCGCGTTGTTGGTCATCAGCACGAAGAGCTTCTTCCGCCAGACCGACATCCAGAGCCCCTTGGCCCCCAGCGCCGCGCGCTTCGCCGGCCCCGCGGCGGTCGGAATGAGGGTCTCCCGCCCGAGATAGAAGGTGGTCTCCATCACCTTGACCTCGAGTCCCAGCGGCCGGAGCGCCGCCAGCACCGCCGGCACGTCGGGTGACTCCATGAACCCGTACGAAGCGATCAGGGTGTAGAACCCCTCCCCCTGCGCCTCCAGCTCGATACGCTCCGTCTCCGGCACCTGGGGAATCTCCTGGGTCACCACCGACATCAGGATCACCCGCTGGTGCAGTACTTTGTTGTGCTTGAGGTGGTGCAGCAGCACCGGCGGTGCCACGGTCGCGTCCGAGGTCATGAACACCGCGGTGCCCGACACCCGGGCCGGGGAGCGCCGGGTCAGATCCTTCATGAACAGATCCAGCGGCAGCGAATTCTCCCGCATCGTCGTGGTCAGGATAAACCGGCCCCGCTTCCAGGTGGCCATCAGAATGAAAATCAGGATGGCGAGCAGGATCGGGAACCACCCACCGGCCGGGATTTTGACCAGGTTGGCGGAGAAGAACGAGAGATCCACCAGGAGAAAGAGCCCGGTGGTGAAGGCAACCCGCCAGAGCGGCCAGTGGAACCGGGCCAGCGCCACTTGGGCGAAGAGGACCGTGGTGATCGACATCGTCCCGGTCACCGCGATCCCGTACGCCCCCGCCAGGTTGGTCGAGCTCCTGAAGCCGATGACCAGCGCGAGGCAGGCCACCATCAGCAGCTGGTTCACCTCCGGGATGTAGATCTGCCCGGCCTCGACCGATGAGGTGTGCACCACCGTCACCCGCGGACTGTAGCCCAGTTGCACCGCCTGCCGGGTCAGCGAGAAGGCGCCGCTGATCAGCGCCTGGCTCGCCACCACCGCCGCGGTGGTCGACAGCAGGACCATCGGATACAACAGCACCGTCGGCACCAGCATGTAGAACGGATTCTTGACGCCGCCGGCGTTCTGCAGCAGCAGCGCCCCCTGACCGAAGTAGTTGAGCAGCAGCGCGGGGAACACCATCCCGAACCAGGCCAGCCGGATGGGGCGGCGCCCGAAGTGCCCCATGTCGGCGTAGAGCGCCTCGCCTCCGGTCAGCACCAGCACCACCGAGCCCAGAATGAGAAAGCCCTTGAAACCGTCCTGCAGGAAGAATCGGATGGCGTACCCCGGCCACAGCGCCCGCAGCACGTCCGGCTCCCGCGCAATCCCCGAGAGCCCGAGCGCCGCGATCGCGACGAACCACAGCACCATGATCGGCCCGAAGATCCGCCCCACTCGCGCGGTGCCCCGCCGCTGGACCATGAACAGTCCGACCAGGATGATCACCGCGAGGGGCACCACGAACCGCACCAGCGCCGGGGTGGCCACGTCGATCCCTTCCAGCGCGCCCAGCACCGAGACCGCCGGGGTGATCACCCCGTCGCCGTAGAGCAGGGCCGCGCCGAAGAGGCCGAGCAGCAGGAGGAGGCGGCGCCGGCCGGTGGCCTCGCCCGATGGCCGGACCAGCGCCAGCAGCGCCAGGATGCCGCCCTCGCCGCGATTGTCGGCCTTGAGCAGCACGGTGATGTACTTGAACGAGACCACGAAGGTGAGCGACCAGAATACCAGCGACAGAATCCCCAGCACGTTCTCCGGCGTGGCCGCGAGCCCGTGCGCCGGGAGGAAGCATTCCTTGATGGCGTAGAGCGGGCTGGTCCCGATGTCCCCATACACCACGCCAAGCGCCGCGAGCGAGAGCGACGCGAGCGCGCCGCCGCTGGGGGGGTGGCGCGGCGCCGATTGGTCCGCCGTCATGCTCCCGCGCGCGCGCTCTGACGCAGGTCGCGGCGCGTCAAGAAGAAGATGAGCAGAATCAGGACCGCCGAGGTGACGCACCAGCGGCAGATGGCATGGATGACGAACAGCTCGAGATAGGTGAGGTAGGCGGTGAACAGCACCGCGCCGCCGGACAGCGCGCCGAGCAGCCGGGAGGGCCAGTCCGCGCCGCTGAACCGGGGCTGCAGCGAAAGGAGCGCCAGCAGGAAGAGCACGCCGTACCCCACCACCCCGATCAGCGACACCTCGACCCCCAGAAACCGCGCCTGGGGCGAGAGCTGCACCGTCTCACACGCCCCGGTGCCGCAGGCCAGAGTGCCGATCTTGCCGATCTTGAAGAGGTAGAGGTACATGGCGAGAAACACGCCCCCGAGGCTGAGGAGCGCCACGCCCATGCGGGCCCGGGTCACTTGGTGGCGGCGGGGAGCAGGCGCCGCACGATCGTCGCGATGCTGTCCGAGGTAAGCTCACTGACGTAGAGCCGCCCGCCGATCAGGAAATTGGGCGTGCCGTTGACCCCGACCTTGGTCCCTTCATCGAGACTCGCCTGAATCCTCCCGGCGAACCGGGCGCTGCTCATGCATTCGGCGTATTTCGGCACATCCAGGCCCGCCGTGCCGGCGTACCCCTCGAATTTCCCCGTGGCGTCCCGCGCGCCCGCCCACTCCGACTGGCGATCGTAGATGATCGCGTGCATCTCCCAGAATTTCCCCTGCTCGCTGGCGCAGGCGGCGGCATGGGCCGCCAGGCGCGAGTGCGGGTGCTGATTGAGCGGAAAGTCCCGGTAGCGCCAGCGCACCAGCCCGGTCTGAATGAGCTGTTGCTTCACCGAGGGAAATTGCACCGCCTCGAAGTCCTGACAGATCGGGCACTGGTAATCGGCGTATTCGGTCACCTCGACTTTGGCCGAGTCCGATCCCAGGAAGTAGCCCCGGAACCCGGCGGTATCGGCCGCGAGCACCGTCACATTCGCGGGGATGCTCACCACCTTGGGCTTCTGCACCAGGTAGAACAGCACCGCCGCTCCCGCCAGAGCGGCCACGCCCAGCATCACGTAGAAGCGATTCACTCCTGACGGGGCTTCCGCCATGGCTCGTCATCCTCGGGGTCGGGGCTCACAAAATCCGGCGCGTCGAGCGCGTCGTCCACCAGGCGGCGGTGCTCGGCGATCTCCGGCGTGTCGTAGGTCGACCGGACCTCATAGTGGAACAGCTCCGAGCGGAGGTCGCCCATCCGCCTCAGGAGCTCGGGCACATTCTGCAAGACTCGGCCGGACCGGTCCAGCTCCAGGATCCGTTCGGCCAGCGCCCGGAGCATGCTCCGGAGCGCCTGGATCCGCCCCTCGTCGTACACCTCGTCGTGGTCCGCCATCGCGCCGCCAAATGTAATGGACGGCCTCCGCCAGCGCAGTCCACCGCCCCCTTTGCGCCCGAACGGTACAAGCCATTATATTGTTTCTGAGCAAGGGCTTAGGTCGGGGTCCGGACCCCGGCATCACCCATCAAAGGACGGTGCATGACGAACAAGAAAAAGGTGGAGCGCTCCGCCGGACCCTCAGTGGTGGATCAGGCCCGGGACGAGTTGTTCAGCCACATCCTCCGCTGCGGAGTCACCGAGGCTGAACCGGAGCACCAGAAGGAATGGATGGACGATACCATGCAGTATCTCGCCGAGCGTTACACCGATCTTGGTGAGGAGCAGTTGGCCCAGGTCCGCGTCCTGGGTGAGCGATTCTGCAAGCCGGTCATTCGAGGCAAGCCCGAAGTCGCCGGGTCCCCGACCAACTGATCGCGCAGGATCGTGAGGCCGGCCGCCCGGGTACTGCGCCCGGGCGGCCCGTTCATTTGCTGGGCCGCCATCCCGGCGGGAACTTCCGCCAGTGGAACGCCGCGCGGAGCTGATACCCGCCACCCAGCCCCGCTTCCAGCGACCATCCCCGCGCCAGTCCGGGGCTCCGCTCCACCCCGACATAGGCCAGGAGATACCCCCCCTTCCCGGCTCCCACCACCCCGGCCAGACCTCCCCCGGCGTATACCCCCACGCGGCCCGCCGCCCGAGGGGACAGCAAATACTCCAGCGCGAGCTCCCCCCGCCCCGTGGCCGCTCCGCTGCGGGTTCCCACTCCGAGAGATGCCACCGCCCGGGTGCTCCCCAGCGAGCGCAGCGCCACCCGCGGCCCGGCGACCAGCCCGGTCCGCCCACTGTCGATCGCGGTGAAGGTGCCGTGCAGTCCCCATTCCACAATGGTGGACCCGCCTTGGGCGGCGAGCGGTCCGGGAATCAGCGCGAGCAGAAGGAGCGCCGGGGCGCCGCTGAGGCGGTGGCTCACCCCAGATCGAGGTCGTAGGTAATGGCGATATCGGAGTTGAGCGAATGGAGCACCGAGCAGTACTTCTGATGCGAGAGGTCGATGGCCCGGCGCGCCTTGGCCTCGTCGAGCCCCTCACCGCGGATCCGGTATACGAAATGGAGCGTGAGGTAGCGCTTGGGATGCTCCGGCGCCCGGCGGCCGGTCACTTCGACCCGGAATTCCTGCAGGGTGACCTGCATCTTCTGGAGAATCCCCACCGCATCCGCTCCGCTGCACGCCGCCGCAGCCAGCAGCAGGGTCACCATCGGCCCCGGTGCCTGTTCCCCGTCGGCGTCGATGAGTGCCGTGGGCCCACCGGGCGTCCCGCCCCGGAAGCGCAGACCGCCCTCCCACTGGACCTCGGCGCTCCGGAGCTGGTCGTCGGTCATGTCATTCTCCCAGGGGCCGCTGGGCCCGGCTCGCCACCCGCTGATAATCCCAGATCGCGTAGAGGGCCACCGCGGCGGTCGCCCACGCCAGCGGGCGGAGCAGCGCCGAATCGGCGAGGAAGGCGAACAGGGTGAGCAGCTGGCCGATGGTAACCGCCTTCCCCCCCAGGCGCGCCGGGATCGCGGCGGGCCGGCGGAGAATCACCGTGGCCAGGAACGCGATCGCGGCGCCGATATCGCGGGCCAGCACTCCGAGAATCTCCAGCGGGGCGAGCGCGCCCGACGCCCACACGACGCCGAACGCGCAGGCCGCGAACAGCTTGTCCGCCACCGGATCGAGGAACGCCCCGAGCCGGGATCCGCCCCACCGGCGCGCCACCACGCCATCGGCGAAATCGCTCGCGGCGGCCACCCCGAGAATCGCGATGCGCCACACCGCGCTCTCGATCGCCACGAAGGCCACGGCCAGCGGCAACCGCGCGGCCGTGAGCGCATCCGCCGGTGCCCACCAGGCGCGACGGGGTTGCTGCCCCACGGTAGCCGCACTAGCTTCGGGCCAGCCGCTCTCCCCCACGGTCATTCTCCATGGATCCAGCCGTTCTTCGCCGCGCTCCGCTCTTCACGGAGCTATCCGACAGCCAGCTCGGGGCAATTTTGGGCATTGCTCGGACCGAAACATACAAGGCCGGTGATTCGATCTTCAAAGAAGGGGATCCCGGCGACCGGCTCTTCGTGATCGCCGAAGGGGCGGTGCGAATCAGCCGGCATGTGCCCGGCGCCGGCGAGGAGGCCCTCGCGGTGCTCGAGGCCGGCGGCTGTTTCGGCGAAATGGCGGTCTTCGACCGGCCCGATCGCTCCACCGACGCGATCGCCAACCGGGCCTGCACCCTGCTCTCGATCGCCCAGCCGGACCTCGACCTGCTGCTCGAGGCCGACCACGAGCTGGGCTACCGTCTCCTCCGGGCGCTGGTCCGCCTGCTCTCCCGCCGGCTGGCCGCCGCCAACGACCAGGTCCGGGCCATCATGGCGATGTCGATGTTCTAGGCGCGGCGCTTCCCCGCACCACGCCTTCCACCCGGCTCGCCGGATCGAGGCAGCGCCCGGCGAGCTCCTGAACCGCCGCACCCGTTACACTCCGGAAGCCGGCGGCCGGATCGGCCAGCTCCGCCAGCCCGGTTCCCACCAGCCACGCCTCGGCAATCTCCCCAGCGAGAGCCCCCGCGGTTTGCCGCTGCACCTGGGCCTGTCCCGCGAGGTAGCTGATGGCCCGGCCCAGTTCCTCCGGGTCGGGATCCCGGTCGCGAAAGCCGGCCAGCTCCTCGAGGAGCGCCTCACGGGCTTCCTCTTCCCGCTCCGGCGAAGTGGCGATGTAGAGCAGCAGCGCGCCCGCCCCGGCGCGCTGCCATGACGAAGCGAGCACGCTGTACGCCAGCGAGCGCCGTTCCCGGAGGGCGGTGAAGAGCCGGCCGCCCAGCCCGCTCGCAATCGCCGACCACACCATTGCGGCAAAGCGGTCGGGACCGCCGCGCGTCGGACCGGGGAAGAGCATCGCGAGCCCGGTCTGCCGCTTGACCCTTTCGACCAGCGAGATCCTCGCACTCCCGCCCCGTTCCTCCCACGCCCCCGCGCTCGCGATCTGGGCCGCCGCCCGGGGCGGGCCGGCGCCGAACACACCGGCCAGCTGCGCCGCGATGCGCTCCGGCTCCAGGTCGCCGACCGCCACGACCGCGTCGCGGCCAGTCGCGAGCTCGCAGGCATGCCATGCCCGCACCATTCCCTCGCTGAACCCCGGCAGCGTCTCCGGCAGACCCTGGGACGGCAGCCCGTAGCCCCGGTCTCCGAACGCTTCCCGGAGCGCGAGCTGAATCGGAAAGCGCAGCATGTCGTCGGCGGCCTGCACCGCCTCGTCCACCAGCGTCGCCCGCTCCCGCACCACCTCCTCGATTTCGAACCGAGGGGCGCGGAGCACCCGTTCCAGAAGCGTGGCGGCTTCGAGGGCGTGCTCGGCCAGCACCGAGGCGCCGAAGCCGAACCAGTCGGTCGACACGACCGGCGCCAGCGCACCGCCCAGCCGTTCGAAGGCGAGCGCCAACGCCCCGGCATCCAGCTCGCCCGCTCCCCGCGCCGCCGAGCGTACCGCGAGCGCGCCGAGCCCTGCGGTGGTCATCGAATCGGGAACCGTGCGCCGGCGATATACGCCAAGGGAAACCAGCGGCACCCCCGGCTTTCTGCGGAGCAGGAGGTCGGCACCCGCCAGGGCAACGTGGAGCACCTCCGCCGTGACGGCTCCTCGCACCGGCACCGCCGCCGGCGCGGCCGGCGCGGCGACCTCCCGGGCGCTGGTCACCGACCATCCAGACCGCGAGAACGCCTGAGTCAACTCGGCTTCCCCGAGCGACTCCGTGGAGCCCTCCGGCAGATAGCCCACTCCCGCCACCGAATCGGCGCGCAGCCACTCCGCGGCCGCCGCCCGCACGGCCTCCGCCTCCACGCCGAGAACCCGCTGGTACTCCTCGTCGAGCAGCTGCACTCCGCCCAGTGCCTCCGCGGCGGCGAGCGCTCCAGCCCGGCCTTCCACGCTCTCGAACCGCCGCGCCCACCGGGCGCGAATGAGGGTCCGGGCGCGTGCCAGATCCTCGACCCCCGGCCCCGCCTCCCGCAGCCGCGCCACGCACTCGGCCGCCGTCTCGACCGCCCTGCCGAGTTTCCCCGGGTCGAGATCGGCTTCGATGGAAAAGACGCCAACCTCCGTCGGGGTGTAATGCCACGCCCCGACCGAGGTGACCAGACCCGGCGCCCGGAGGGCGCGATACAGCCAGCTGGCCCGGCCGGCGCCCAGGATCAGCGCCGCGACATCGAGCGCGGCGGCGTCGGGGTGGAGCGCCGGCACCGTCCGCCAGCCCAGCACCAGGTCGGCGCGCCGCACATCGCCGTACAGGGTGCGAGCCCGGACGCCCCGGCGGACCGGCTCCCCCGGCGACGGATCCAGCGCCGCCGCCGCCCGGGGCCAGCTCTCAAAACACTCACGGGCCGATTCGATCGCACGGTCGGCGTCGAAATCGCCCGCCATCGCGACGATGGTCCGCTCCGGGACGTAACGCGAGCGGTAGTACCCCAGCACCTGGGCGTGGGTGAGGCCGGCCAGCTGCGCCTCGGTACCGATCCGCCAGCGCCGGATGCGATGATGATCGAAGAGAATGGCGTGCAGCGTCTCGCCGGCCACGGCGGCGGGAGTGTCCAGCTTCCGTTTCGCTTCCTCGATGATCACCCGGAGCTCGCGCCGGAGCTCCTCGGGATCGAGGAGGCTCCGCCGGAGCGCGTCGGCTTGCAGATCGAGGGCAACCGGGAGAGCGGCCGGAGGCAGAACTGAGTAATAGCTGGTGTGATCGTATCCCGTGGAGGCGTTGAGGTATCCGCCCGCCGCCTTGGTTTCCCGGGCGATCGCGCCGACGCCGCGCGTCGGGGTTCCTTTGAAGAGCATGTGCTCGAGGACGTGACTGACGCCGCTCAGGCTGTCCGGCTCGTCGAAGAACCCCGCCCGCACATGGCTCACCACCGCCACCGCGGGTGCCGAGGCATCGGTCTGGGCGAGGAGAATGAGCCCGTTCGACAGGGCGAGCCGCCTAACCCCGGAGGTCCAGGGTGCGCTCACCGGCTCACTGCACGATCCGCAACACCCCCGCCTCGGCGCTCCCCCGGATGAAGGCCTCCGCGTCGGTGAGCGGAATGATCACGCCGGTTTCCTGGCGACCCCGGCGCGCCAGCCCGGTCATGAATTCCGAGAGGGACAACTGCGGCCCGTCGTGCTCGACCGCCTTGAGCTGGAGCAGAATCTCGTCCCAGGTGCCGCGGAGCGTGGAGCCGTTGAGCGTCGTCACCTGGTGGGCGTCGCCCCGGCCGTGCTTCCGCTGCATTCCCGGCACTTCCGCCACCAGCGCGCCGAACAGCTCGAGCTGATTGGGATCGCGCAGAGTGCCGTCCTGCTGCTGCGCCTCGATCTCCGCGAGGAGGTCCTCGGTGGGATCGGGGTCGGGAATGAGCTCGCCCAGCCGGCCCAGCCACGGTGCCAGCTCGGGATCATCGTCGGCGAGGCGGTAGAGGGTCTTCTTGAGCTCGATCGTGCGCCAGAGTCCCAGCTCGTCGAAATGATCCTCGGGCTCGGTCTTCTCGAGATGCGCCAGCGCGGCACCGCTCTCACCGCGGTCGTAGAGCATGTTCGCCAGGTAGATCCGCGCCTCGGCATACTTGGCGTCCACCGCCAGCGTACGGCGGAGCCAGAAGAACGCCGAGCCGTCCCTGCCGAGCCGATGGGACACGTAGCCGAGACACGCAGCGGCCTCGGCGCAAGTGGCGTCGGCGCTGTGCGCCAGGTCGAAGAAGCGATACGCCGGAACCAGGAGCCCGCTCCGGAACAGCGCGCGCCCCGCCTGCAGCATCATCTCATGATCTTCCTGGAATCCGAGCTGGAGCAGCCGATCGAAACTCTGGATGGCGCCGCGCTGATCGCCGACGGCGAGCAATGCTTCACCCATCCCG
>JBGPEJ010000005.1:0-29796 GCA_041482775.1 Gemmatimonadota bacterium
CGATCGTCGCGGTGAGCCCGTTGCAGAGGCAGCGACGGCCCTCGGTATCCTCGAGACGGCCGCCCTTCTTGAGGTAGGCTTCGACTGGCTCGCCTGGACAGCGGTAGCCGATCTTCCCTTCCGGCGTGCGATAGGCCACTCGGAGGCCGCCGAGATCACAGTTTCGCTCGCGGGTGACCGTCGCGCCGGAGTCATCGCTCCAGTGCACCACCTTGAATGGATATCCGGTAGGGGATGCCCGGGGGTCGGTGAATACCTGGACTTCCCCTTTCAGGGCGGCTGCCAGCACCGATCGCTTGATCTCTTGGGTCAACCCCGACTCGTCGCAGAAGGCAAACAATGTTCCCACCTGAATCCCCGCCGCGCCGGCTGCCCGCGCCTCGCGCAACCGTTCGGGGCGCCCCGCGCCGCCGGCCAGCCAGAACGGGACACCGAGCTCCGCGATTTTGGCGAGGTCCACCTCGTCCCGTTCGCCGTACAGCGGCTCGCCCCGGACGTTGAATTGCGGCTGACCGCGGGGCGGCGCGTTGTGGCCGCCGGCGGTTGGTCCTTCGATCACGAAGCCGTCCACCCGGCCCGAGGCCTTCCGCGCCAGCATCGTGGCGAGCAAGTTGCTGGCGACGATGGCGAGAAACTTGGGGCGCTGCAGCGGCGGCGGCAGTGTGGCCCAGTACTCTGCCGGGTCGAGCGAGATCTGCTCCTGCTCTCCCGACGCGAGGCCTTCCACCTCGAAGCGCTGCGTGGCAGGCTGATGCTCTGCCAGCCGGTCGAGGGCCGCCGGGATTTCCCGGGGGATCCCGGCGCCCATCAAGATGTAGTCCACACCGGCGAGCATCGCACCGTAGAGCAATGCCAGGTTGGGCAGCTGCACCTTGGTCAGCAGATTCATCCCGACCGGGAACCGGTGTCCCTCCTTGGCGAGCCAGACCTCCACGAACGCGCCGAGCATGCTCACTTGCTGCCGGGCCCGGCTCATCTTCTGCTTGTACACCGGCAGCATGCGATAGGGAGTTCCCGCGGGGCGGCCCTCGGGATGGAAGTAGCGGCGCAGCGCGTCGGATGCTACGCCCGGCATGGGGAAGTGCTCCATGGCGCGCCGGACGTGCCCGCCGGGATCGCCGTCCTGGAGCCGGCGCACCAGAATGGTATCCACCGCGGTCCCCGACACGACGCCAAGCTGGCCCAGTCGGGATACCGCCTGAGCCAGCCTCCAATTGGAGACGCCCACCCCCATTCCACCCTGGATGATCAGGGGCAGCGCTGCGGCAGTAGCCATCCCGCTTATTTAGGTCGGGATTCGTGAAGATTGCCGGAAACGAGTGTGAGGCCCTGCGCGCGGGCGTTGGCGGAGGTACAATCATCGGTGCTGAGCTGCGGCACTGCAGCGCGACCCTCACGAGACTCTTCCTTTCACGCACCAGGCCCCGTGATCACTGTCGTTCAGGATGGACCTCGCGCTCAACTGATTGACCGGCTGCGGCGGCTCACTCCGGACCACGAGCGCCGCTGGGGGTCCCTGACCCCGGCCGAGATGCTCTGCCACCTCGGAGACACCTTCGAATCGGTTCTCCAGATCCGGATTCCTCCCGGGCCGCCTGCCTCGGGCAAGGCCAAACCGGTCCTGAAATGGCTGATCCTGTACTCGCCGATGCCATGGCCCAAGGGTGCGAAGACGCGCCCGGGCGTGGATCCCCGCCGGGAGGGGACGCGCCCAGGAGAATTCGAGCAGGATCGAGCCCGGGTGATCAACGGCCTGGGCGCTCTGGCCGCCGCGCCGGCGGAACGCCTGGCCTCGGTCCACTTCATGGTGGGCCCGATGACGCGGACGGATTGGCAACGCTGGGCGTACAAGCACGTGGACCACCACCTCAGGCAGTTTGGCCTCTGACACCTCCTCGGCCCAGGCACGTAGGGACCCTGGTCCCGCCGCGGTGATCCCTGCTGTTCCTGCCGGCGGATATCGCGGCTTACTCCCGGAGGCTCCATCATGCGGTTCGTGCTGATTGGCCTGTGCTGTCTTGCCGGTCCCGCCCTGCTCCCCGCCCAGGGCATCGGGCACTTTCCGCCAGATTCCCTGATCAACACCCAGGTGATCCCGCGCATGACCCCGGTACTCCAGGTCATCGGCATGATGCGGAATTTCGCCGGCGATCTCGGGGTGCGGTGCCAGTTCTGCCACGTAGGCGAGGAAGGGATGCCGCTGGAGCGATTCGACTTCACCAAGGACGAGAAGCGCACCAAGCTGGTTGCGCGGCAGATGATGCGCATGGTCGAGGAAATCAATCGGCGGGTCGACTCGCTCCCCGGCCGCACCAATCCGGGCTTGCAGGTGACCTGCCGGACCTGCCACCACGGCGTCAGCCGCCCAGTTCCGCTCTCGGCGCTGATGGTGGACGCGGCGCAGGCGGGCGGAGCCGATTCCGCCATTCGGGCCTACCAGGTGCTCCGGCAACGGTACTACGGGCAGGATGCCTACGACTTCGGCGAATCCTCGCTCAACACGGCGGCCTTCCGGCTGGGCCGCGCGGGCCGCTTCGACGAAGCGCTCGCGCTCTTGAGCCACAACGAGCAGCTCTTCCCGGCTTCCTCGGGGATGTACGTGTTTCGGGGCAACATTCAGCTCATGCGCGGCGATACGGCGGCGGCGGTCACCGCGTTCCGCGAAGCGATCCGGCGGGATTCGACCAACGGGGAGGCGCGCGGCCGGCTGCGGAGCCTTGGCCCCCGCCCGTAGCCCTGAACGGCAGGCCGTCGGGACACCTGCGAGGGCCGATGTCCGAACTCGAAGACCAGTTTGGCCAGATCGACATCTACCTGTTCGATCAGCTCCTCCGGCAGCGGATCGTTCCGGGGATGCGAGTGCTGGATGCGGGGTGCGGGTCGGGTCGCAACCTGGTCTACCTGCTGAAGCAAGGCTACGAGGTCTTCGGGGCGGACTCCGATCGTATTTCCATTCAAGCCGTTCAGCGGCTGTCGGCAGCGCTCGCTCCCGGGTTGCCGCCCGCGAATTTCCGGGTTGAGCCGATCGAGCGGATGTCGTTTGCGGAGGCGTGGGCAGACGTCGTGCTGAGCTGCGCCGTGCTGCACTTCGCCAAGGACGATGCCCACTTCACGGCGATGCTGCGCGGCACCTGGAGGGTGCTCAAGCCGGGGGGCCTGATGTTCTGCCGACTCGCCTCCTCGATCGGAATGGAAGAGCGAGTCCGGTCAGTCGCCGGGCGGCGGTGCCGCCTGCCGGACGGCACCGAGCGTTATCTGGTGGATGAGTCACTTCTCATGGAGTTGACCCGCGACCTGGGAGGGACTCTGCTCGACCCGCTCAAGACGACGGTGGTGCAAAATCAACGGAGCATGACCACATGGGTGCTGCAGAAAGCCGGCTGACCCGCGAGCCGCGATGACCTCACAAGGCGACACGATTTGCGTTTGCCTCAACGGCCACCTCGTTCACGAGCCGGTCCCGGGCGACGCGCCGGAACAGCCTCGCGACTGCCCCCGGTGTGGTGGCCCAGCGATTCATTCTTGCCCCGGCTGCCGGGAGCCGATCCTCGGAGTGCCCTCCCGGCCCCTGCAGGGTCCGGGACATGCGGAGTTTGCCCCGCCACGATATTGTCATTGCTGTGGACGTCCCTTTCCATGGACGGAGCGGGTCGTGTCGGCGGTGCGGATGGCCATCCGGCAAGTTGGAGCGCTGGATCACTACGAGCGGGATCAACTCCGCCGATGCGTCGATCACCTCATCCACGAAACGCCCCAGACCCGACTTGCCGTTCTCCGGGTCAACGCAGCCCTGTCCCGCATCGGGGGCGAGGCGGCCATCGCCCTGCGCGAGCTTTTCATCAGTATCGCCAGCGAAAACGTGAAGCAGCAGCTGCTCGATGCCGGCGGGTGAGGCAGGGCGGAACTCGGGTCCGATGGAGTCGGTAGGGGCCCGGACAGAATCAACCTGCTGATTTGCCGCATCGAATCCCGATCGGCGGACTCGCCAAACCGGGCGTCCACGCGCCGGTAGTCTCCAACGCCATGGAATCCTCGTGTCTCCAAGCGAGAGACTCCCCGATGCGAGGGCTCCGATGCCGGCGACCGCTTTCTTCTCCCGTCTCCCGATCCTCCTGCTTTGTCTGGCGCCAGTTAGCGCAGCCCACGGGCAGCCCGTAGGCCAGGGCCGCGAACCGATCCAGGTGCAGCAGCTTGCCCTGGAACTGCAGGTGTCGGTGGACTACGAGCAGGATCGCCTCGAGGGCGTCGCTCGAATGACGGTGAGCAACGCGGGGGGTGGGCCGGTCCGCCGCATCCCGCTCCTGCTCAACCGGCTGATGACCGTAGCCCGGGTGACCGACGCCGCGGGCCATGCGCTCCGGTTCAGTGAGCGAGTGGTGCGCTTTTCCGACGATTCCAAGCTGCAGGTCGAATTCGCCGAGGTGGAGCTGCTCCGCCCATTGCCGGCCGGCGGCCGGGTCGAACTCGTCATCCACTACGAAGGCAGCCTGGTCGGGTATGTGGAGACCGGGTCCCTCTACATCCGGGATCACATCGACACCGCCTTCACCATTCTGCGGAGCGATGCCTACGCCTTTCCGGAGATCGGTCGGCCGAGTCGGCGAACGAACCGCGCGGCACCCCGATCGCCCTTTACGTTCCGGGTGAGCCTCACCGTTCCGGAGGGCCTGGTTGCCGTGGCGGGCGGCCAGCGCGCGGGCGAGAATCACTCGAACGGCCGGGTGACCTGGGAGTACCGCAGCACTGCCGCGGTCCCCTTCCTCAACATCGCGATCGCCCGTTATGCCGAGATCGGCGAGCGGCGGATCCGGGCGTATGTCTTCCCGAACGATTCGGCGGCCGCGCGGGGCGCGGTCGGGAAGGCCGAGGAGGCGCTCGATTCGCTGACGCGCTGGTTCGGACCTCTGGGAGAAGAGCCCCGGGTTACTCTGATCGAGATTCCTCCCGGCTACGGCTCGCAGGCGAGCCTCTCGGCGGGCATCATTCAAGACGCTTCCGCCTTCCGCGACGCGAGCCGGCTCCACGAGCTCTACCATGAGCTCTCGCACTTCTGGAATCCTCTCGACACGGCGCGCCCGTCGCCCCGCGTTACCGAAGGACTCGCGACGCTGCTCGAACGACGGCTTGCGGTCGCATTGGACGGCTGGACCGGGCTCGATTCGCTGGTCGAGGGCTATGCCGCTCGAGTGCGGGCCCGCGCGGCCACCGATTCCACCCTCCGAGTCATTCCCCTGATGTCGTACGGGGCCTCCGGTCGCACCGACTATTCGTACACGGTGGGAATGCTGCTCTTCTATTCGCTTGCGCAGTGCGTCGGCGAGCCGGCGTTCGATGCGCTATGGGGTGGGTACTTGCGAAAGACCCGGGATACCGGCGGCTCGGATCGGGATTTTGCGATCTTCGCCGCCGAGCAGAGCGGCAACCCGGCGGTGCGAAGGTTGTTCGACACCTGGTTCTTCACCACGCGATGGATCGAGCGCCTTTTGGCCGGGGAGACCGTTAACGGACTCGGAGCGGAGTGCCGGCGTCCCCGATAGCAGCGCCAGCACCCGCGGGAATCCAGCGTCGCGCGGATCTTCCAGGATTGCGGGGGAAGGATAGACTTGAGTGCGAGTTTGAGGGTGCGATGATGTGACGGTCCGAGACCTGGAGGAACGGCCCCGTGAGCCCTGAGCGCAAGGATGGCGAGATCCGCCAGCTGGCGCGTTATCAAGTGCGCCCCGAAGGCCTCAAGAACGACCCGACCCGGTTCGTCCACATCTTCATCTTTCGGGATGCCGAAGCCCACCGGGCGCACTCCGCTTCAGCGGAGGTCAAGAAGTTCGCCTCGGTGCTCTATCCGGAGTGCCTGGCGCCGGTGGAGTTCACCGACTATCAACTGGTGGACGCCAAAGGGACACCGTAGCCACCATGGGCGATCCCGAGCTCCTCGATTCGCTGTTCCGTGACGCAGTGACCGCCGTGGACGCCGGCGACGTTGCGACGCTGGAGCGCCTGATCGCCCAGCACCCCAGACTGTTGCGCGAGCGGCTGGGCGCTCCCGGCGCCTGGCTCCGCAAACAAGTCGGCGGTGCGCTGAAGGGCTTCTTCAAGAAGCCCTACCTGCTCTGGTTCGTGGCGGAGGATCCGGTCCGCAACCGGAGGTTGCCCGGCAACATTGCCCAGGTAACCCGCGCGATCATCGATGCGGCGCGGCGAGAAGGGGTGAAGAGTCTTGGAAAACAGCTCGATTACACGCTCCGGCTGGTCTCCTGGTCAGGGGTGGCCTCAGAGTGCGGTGTCCAGATCGAACTGATCGACACGCTGATCGACGCGGGCGCAGATCCGGCCGGGAGGCCGGACGACGCCCTGGTGAATGGACACTTCGCCGCGGCCGCGCATCTGGTCGGGCGCGGCGCCCCGTTGACGCTGTCCACCGCGCTCTGCCTGGACCGCTGGGACGATGTCACGCGTCTCGCGCCCAAGGCCAGCCCCAGGGACCGGCGATTTGGATTCATTCTTGCCGCTCTCAACGGCAGGGCCGAGGCGCTCCGGCGGATGATCGATCTTGGCGTCGACGTCAATCGCCCAAGCAGAGACCTCTACTCGCATGCCACCGCCCTGCACCATGCCGTGGGCTCGGGCTCCCTGGAAGCGGTGACGGTCCTGGTCGAGGCCGGGGCCAAGCTGGGCGCGAAGGACCGGGCCTGGAAGGGCACGCCGCTCGGTTGGGCCGAGTACTACCTGGAACAGGGCCACCGGGATGAGCGCAGCAAGCGGTACGTCGAAATCGCCGCCTACCTCCGCGAGCAGGACGCCAAGGCCGACTAGGGCTCGATGCGGGGCAGCTGACGCGCCGCCAGCATCGTATTCAGCTGTCCCATCTCCTTCGCGACCCAGGCGTCGAACAGGGTCTTGACGTCGTCCATCTCCCGCGCAATGGCCGCCGTACGATTGACCTGAGTAGCCGACGGCCGTCCCTCGTACCCGTTCACACTCCCGTACAGGTTGGCGAGATTCTCTCGTAGCCGTTCCTCGCCGGTGATCATGCCCCCCTCCTTGGTGGCCACGATCTTCTTGCGCAGCTCGTCCACGGCTCCCGACGCGGCGCGGAGCTTCGAGGCGAGGGTATCGGTGGCGGCGAGGGAGGCGGCCCGCGCTTCGAGCGCCCCGCGCATCCCATTCATCCGGTCGACCAGCGACGTCATCTCGCCGAGCATTGCGTACAGCTTGAGGGCGAGATCGAACTGCGCCTTGCGGTCCGCCGGAGTGTGAGTAACCCGGGGGTCGCGTGTCACATGGAGCGCCGAGGTGAACACGTTCTCGCCGTCGACCAGCTTGACGGTGTACCTGCCGGGCAGGAAGCGCGGGCCGACGCCGAACGCGGCGCTCGCCGCGGGCGGTATCCGCGGCGGCGGCATGGTCATCGACCAGGCAACCCGGCTCAGTCCGCGCCGCTTGCTGGTGGGGAGCGTGGTCAAAAGCTTGCCGGCTGAATCGTAGACTTCGAGCTTCATGTCGCCGAAGATGTGACGTTTCTGGAGGAAATAGGTGATGATCGCGTCTCCCGGGGGGTTGGGGCCGGCGAATTCTGCGTCGCCGTTTGCCCACCCGCCGCCCGCGGAGAGCACCTGGACGATCGGTTTGGCCTGGAAGAACTCCGCCCCCTTGGCCAGGGTCTGCGGCGTGAGGGCGCGCAGCGGGGTGATGTCGTCGATGATCCAGATCCCGCGTCCATGGGTGGCGATCACCAGGTCATGGTCGCGGGGGTGAATGGCGAGGTCACGCACGGCCACGGCGGGCAGGTCGCCGCCCTTGTACCGTGACCACTGCTGTCCGCCGTCCACCGAGATCCAGAGGCCGAACTCGGTGCCGAGGAAGAGCAGCCGGGGGTTGACCAGATCCTCCTTGATCACGTGGGCGTACCCGCGCACCGGAGCGCTCGGCGGCACCAGCGCGGTCCAGGTCCGGCCAAAGTCGATCGACTTGAAGGCGTAGGGCCGCAGGTCACCGAAGGTGTGCAGATCAAACGTGGCGTAGATCGTTCCGGGTGCGAAGTGTCCCGGCTCGACCGACGAGACCCAGGCGTTCTTCGGGAGACCCTGAATGTTGCCGACGACGTTGGTCCAGGTCTTTCCGCCATCGCGGGTGACCTGCAGGTTGCCGTCATCGGTACCGGCCCAGATCACCAGGGGGTCCCGGGGTGACTCGGCGATCGCGTAGATCGTGGTATGCATCTCGGCGTAGGAATTGTCCACCGTCACCCCGCCGGACTGCTCCTGCTTCTGCTTCTCGGGGTCGTTGGTCGTCAGGTCGGGGGAGATGCGGTCCCAGGTCTGGCCGAAGTCCTTGGACCGGAAGAGGAATTGGGCGCCGAGGTACACCGTCCCGTTCTTGGTCGGGCTGATGTGGATCGGCGTGTTCCAGTTGAAGCGCAGCTTGCCCTCTTTGTAGTTGGGCAGCGGCTGGATGTCCCGGCTCTCGTGGGTCTTGCGATTGACCCGACCGATGGAGCCGCCCTGCGCTTCGGCGTAGAGGTAGGTGGGATCGGTGGGGTCGACGAACATCCAGAACCCGTCGCCGCCGTACATGTTTTCCCATCGGCTGTTGGTGATACCGCCGGGATACTGCGACTCGCCGACCCAGGAGCTGTTGTCCTGCAGTCCGCCGTACACCTTGTACGGCCGGTCCATGTCAACGCTCACGTGATAGAACTGGGAGACCGGCAAGTTCCCGGATTTCCACCATTTGTCCCCGCCATCGTAGGAATACCAGAGGCCGCCGTCGTCGCCGGTGATCAGGTGATCGGTGTTGCCGGGGTCGATCCAGACGTCGTGGTGATCGCCGTGGGTGCCTCCGCTGATGTTGCTGAAGCTCGCTCCACCGTCGGTGCTCATGATCAGCGGGCCGTCCGGCTTGATGACGCGGTTCTCGTTCTTCGGATCCACGATCAGGTTGGCGAAGTAGAAGGGGCGCCAGATCATGTTCTGGCTGCGGTCCTTCATGGCCCAGGTCGCCCCGCCGTCGTCGGAGCGGTAGAGGGCATTCTGGGGCGGGACGGCCTCGATGAAGGCGTAGACGACGTTGGGCTTCGAGGGAGCGACGGTGACCGCAACCCTTCCCCAGGGCTTAGGGGGCAGACCCTTCGCGGTCTGGTCGTCGAGCTGGGTCCAGCTGGCGCCGCCATCAATGCTCTTGAACAACCCGCTCCCACTGGGTGCCTCGGGGCCGGCGCCGCCGGAGCGGAAGGTCCAGCCTTTCCGGCGGAAATCCCACATTCCGGCGTACAGGGTCTTCGAGTTTCCGGCGTCCATCGACATCATGGAGCAGCCGGTGGACCCATTGCTCCCAGCCAACACCTTGCTCCAGGTCTTGCCGCCGTCCGAGGTCTTGTAGACGCCGCGACTGTCGCTGTCGCTCCAGAGCTTGCCGGGCACGCAAACGAACACGGTGTTCGGGTCCTTCGGGTCGATGAGGATCTTGGCGCTGTGTTCGGACTCGGGGAGCCCCAGATTGGTCCAGTTCTCGCCGCCGTCGGTGGACCGGTAGACACCGTTGCCCACCGAGACGCTGTTGCGCATCCACGACTCACCGGTGCCCACCCAGACGACTTTCGGGTTGGTCGGATCGATGGCGATCGCGCCGATCGACTGCACCGGCTGCTTGTCGAAGACCGGTTTGAAGGTGGTGCCGCCGTTGGTCGACTTCCAGACGCCGCCGCTGGCCGCGCCGATGTACAGGGTGAGCCGGTCACCCTCGCGCACGGCGGCAATGGCGGCGATGCGGCCGCTCATGGCCGCAGAGCCGATGTTGCGGGCGCCGAGGCCCGAGGTGGTTTCGGAGTCCACCCGCGCGGCGGGGGCCGAGCCTGCCGCGGCCGGCGGAATCGGCGCCGGAAGGGTCACCGGCTTCGGGGTGGCCGGCGGGGGGGGCGGAGCTTCAGGGGCGCCGCCGCCCGGGCGGGCGGGGGCACCGGCCGCCGGTTTGGCGAAGAGGCCGTCGTCGAGCGGGAGATTGGCCTCGATGCGCGCCCAGGCGTACTGCGCCTTGTTGGCGGCCGAGCTGCCCTTGCCGCCGATGGCGAATGAGAAGGGCAGATACCAGCCGTTCACCTGCTTGTAGTCGCCGAGCTCCACCTCAAATTCACGCTCGGCGCCGCGCACCGTGCGCTTGACCTCATACTTGATCGGGACGTAGGAGTCCGCGTCCAGGTAATAGGTGCGAACATCGCCGTTGCTGGCCAGCGTGACCTTGAGCTTGTAGACGTCGGTGCCTTCGATCTGGTCGGTGCCGACCAGCTCGACCTGATTGCCCTTCTGCCGATAGTTGAAGAGCGGGTCGTCAAACTCCGCATCCTCGACGATTCCCTTGACCTCGTCCTCACCCAGCGGCTCGGCGTCCTTCTTCCCCTGCCAGGGCTCGATCTTCCAGCCGCTCTTGCCGTCGTAGGCGTTGACGCCGGTCATTCCGCCGAAAGAGAATTCCTCGCGGACCATGCCGGGGCGCTTGTTCTCATACCTTACCTTCGCTTCGAAACCGCCGCCGCCGTAGAATGTCCCGGTGCGACGCAGGGTCTGGACCGCCTGAATCCGCTCCAGTCCGCCGGACCGCTGGGTGTACTTGGTGATGATCTCGTCGACGGTTTGCTGGGACCGGAGCGGTGATGCGAGCAACAGGAGTGCGAGGGAAGAAAGCAAGGGACTGCGCATGGCGGATCTCCCAATGGACATGGGCACGAGCGACGGTGTGGCTGCCGAAAGGTAGGAGCGGGGCGGACCCTTGGCCAGAGAGAGGTCCGAGTCCAGCGGTTGGATGCATGGGCGGGTGAAATGGTTGCCTGGAGGGGAACAGTGGGGTCCGATCCGTGCCTGCTGCAGCCGGGGGCCAATCGGCTTCGGCCACCGCCGGGTATCTTTGATTCCCCTGGGTGGCGGCGATTTCGGCCGAATCCATCAGCAGAAGCGCCAATCGTTTGGTTGCTCCACCTACAGGCGCATTTTCGCGGAGCATAGGGAGAAAGCCGCAGTGCCATTGAGCGCGCGGGCGCGACAGACAGTGACCGGGATCCTCCTCGGGATCGGCGTGGGGACGCAAGGGTGGTCGCTGGTCAACCTGTATTCGACCGATAGCCCGGATTCCGCTTTTCTCGCCCCGGCGCAGGCATACCTCGAGGCCGCTCTCGCCCTGGATTCGGCGCGCCTGGTGTGCCTGGGCGCAGCTCCCCTCGCGGTTCGCCGCGGATTGGATGCCGCGAGGGACAGGCGGAGCTTCCTTCGGGCCGTCCAGAGCGACCTCCACTTACGGCACAGCAGGCACAACGGGATCCACACGGCGCTTTTTTTCAGCGCGCCGACGGTCACCCAGTGCGCCGAGTGGCCCCTCATCGTGTTCGTGGAGGGAGGGCCCGGCGCGGGGCATATCGAAGACGTCCGTCTAGGCTGCGCGGTGGGCCAGACCGCTCCTTCACCCGCGCCGTGAACGGCCGCGTGCGTCGGACTGACATCGAGATCTGGTCCGGCGGCCAGACCGGCGTCGATCGCGCTGCACTGGATACCGCCCTCGCACTGGGCCTGCCGATCAACGGCTGGATCCCCCGAGGACGGGTGGCCGAGGACGGCCGCGTGCCGACGTGGTACCGGGGGCTTCGGGAGGCGGAATCCGGCGAGTACGCTGTGCGCACCGAAAAGAACGTCAGCGATACTCACGGGACCCTGGTTCTCACCTGGGGCCAGGCCGCCGCCGGCACCCGGGAGACCATAGAGATCGCTCGACGGCTGGCGCGCCCCCTCATGGAAATCGACCTTGCCGCCGGGGATCCCGGCGCGGCTGCCGAGCGAGCCGCCGCATGGCTTGCGGGGCTCAGCCGGCCCGGGCAAGCGGTTCGACTGAACGTGGCGGGGCCGCGGGCCAGTCAGGCCCCCGCCGCGTACCAGCGGGCCCGGGAGATTCTCCGCCTGCTCTTCGGGGCGGTCGCGTCCGGATAACCCGCGTTCGGCGCGGTCGGGGCGTTGGCGCCGCACCCGCCGCGTCGGTATGATCGAGTGCGGGGAGCACGGGTGGCGCCGGTGGGCCGGGGACAACCGCCTTGGACCTCGGGCATTCATCGAGGATTCTCACGACGTGGACATCGACCCGATGGAGTCGGCAGCGGCGGCGTCTGACGATGAGGCGAGCGAGCGGGCCGCGGCGAGCCGCCTGAGCTCCTGGGTGGCGATCACCGTGGCCCTGCTCGCCACGTTCCTGGGAGTGTGCAAGGTCAAGGACGACAATATCGTCCAGGCGATGCAACAAGCCCAAGCCGACAAGCTGGATCACTGGGCGTTCTATCAGGCGCGCAACATTCGTGAGGAGGTGGCCAAGGCTTCTCTTGCCCAGCTGGTGCTGGCAGAGCCCAACGCCCCGGCCGCCGAACGGGCCAGGTATCGCGACGAAATCACCACCTACGAGCGGCTCGTCGCCGACCAGAACCAGAAGAAAGAGGAGCTGCGCCGGCAGGCCGAACAGGACCAGCGGACCTACGACGCCCTGAATTACCGGGACGATCAGTTCGATCTTTCGGACACGCTGGTAGCCCTCGCCATTTCGTTACTCGCGCTCACCGCCCTTACCCACAAGAAATGGCTCTATTGGGTGGCGCTGGTGCCGACCGCGCTCGGTGTGGTGATGGGGCTGGCCGGACTCCTGGGCTGGCACGTCCATTCCGACACCCTGGCACGGTTGCTGTCGTGAGTCTGGTGCATGGAAATGACTAACCCGCGCTTGTGCTGCTGGGGCCGGGGAGCCGGATCCCGGCCGTCTCCCCGCCGGAACTCGTGGGGTGGCCGGAGATCGAGGTGACCAGGTACCGCGGCGTGCTCCTCACCAGTATGCTGGCCGGCGCCGTCATGACGCCCGATCCCGGTCCCCGGCCGGTCACCCAGGACTTGCCCCGGGTCCAATCAGCCACCGGATTGCAACTGCTGGTCGCCGATGAGCACGCGAGCCCAACCCTTCGCCTCGTCCTGCCCGGTCACCCGGTGTCGGATCGTGCCATCGAGGTGGTCTTTCCCGAGCATGTGACGGCGTTGCGGCACGGACGGACCGAGGCCGAGCACCTGTACCTGTGGCAGCCCGGTCCCCGGGGGGATCGGCCGCGGTGGCGGCGGATGGGAAACACCTTGGAGTACGAGCGGGATCTGCCGGGCTCGATTCACCTGCTCGCCCGCGCCACGCTGGAACCCGATGGGGTTCGCTTTCACTATGAATTTCGTAATGGGTCCGCAGTCCCCTACGATATGATTTACGCCGTAACCGATCCCCGGCTGAGCGGTGCCTTCCACGACGTCCGGTTGGAGAGGACGTACGTGCATTACCCCACCGGATTCGCGTTGCTGGCCGAAGAGACTCCGAGTCGGCTCACCCTGCCGCTCGCGCGTTGGCTCCCGGCGCGTTATCTGGCCGCGTTCACCTGGCCGGTGCCAGCCCAGCGGGTCGAACGCCGCGGTGACGGCATCACCTACTACAACACCGCGCGCGCCGTGGATCAGCCGCTGATCGCAACGCGCTCGACCGACGGGGTGTGGATGGTCGCGAGCTTCGCTCGCGAGCCCGGCAATGTGTGGACCAATCCCGAGTTGACCTGCCAGCACGTCGACCCGCAGACCGCGCTTGGCCCAGGTCGGTCGGCCGTGGTGGAACTCAAGCTCCTGGTGCTGCGGGGCTCGCTCGATGATGTCCTGCGGCGGGTGGTGGCCCAGCGGGACTCGCTCCGGTAGCGGCGACCGCCCATATTCCGATGAGACCTCATTCCGGCCAACGAAGCTCCATGGCGCAGAAGGGAGCAGGGATGACGCACCGATTCGACGCCGCGGCCGCCGTGGCCATCTTGCTTTCGCCTACCCTCGGCTCCTCGGCGTATCCCCAGGCCCGGTCGCCGATTCCGGACCCAGCCCCCAAGGAGGCCGCGGTGACGACCCGTGCGAGCGGGACATTCGAAGTGAAGCTGGTCCCTCAGCCCATGCCCGACAGCCTGGCGGGCGCCAGCATCGCGAGGATGTCCATCGACAAGCAGTACCACGGTGATCTGGAAGGGACCGGCCAGGGCGAGATGCTGAGCGCCGGCTCGGGCGTCAAGGGCTCGGCGGGGTACGTCGCGATCGAGCGGGTGAGCGGAACCCTGCGTGGCCGCCACGGCACATTCGTGCTCCAGCATAGCGGCACCATGACGCGCGGCGCACCGGAGCTGACGATCACGGTGGTGCCGGACTCGGGCACTGATGAGCTGGTGGGTCTGGTCGGCAGGATGACGATCACGGCGGGCAAGCATTCCTACGAGTTCGAGTACACCCTCGCGGGAACGAAGTCATAGGGAGACTCCGTGGTCGAGGCACCTGCGGTCCGGCATCGGGCGCAATCTCTCGGAGAGGAAATCGCAAACAGCATCAGCCACGGCACCGGATTCCTGGCCGCGCTGATCGCGCTTCCCGTCCTCGTGCTGAGCGCTCTCCGGCATGGCGCCGCAGCCACCGTTGGCGCAGTGGTCTTTGCCGTGACCATGGCCCTCCTCTACCTCACCTCGACGCTCTACCATGCGCTGGCCCCGAATCGCGCCAAGCGGATTTTCCAGATCCTCGACCACGGAGCGATATACCTCCTGATCGCGGGGACCTACACGCCGTTCACCCTGGTGGTACTGCGGGGACCCTGGGGTTGGACCCTCTTCGGGCTCATCTGGACGCTGGCCGTGGCCGGTATTGTGCTCAAGTCGGTCGGGGGGGTTCGCCACCCCCGGCTTTCGACCGGATTGTACGTCGCCATGGGATGGTTGATTCTGGCTGCCGCCAAGCCGTTGTGGCACGTGATGCCGGCGTGGGGTCTCTTCTGGCTTGCGGCGGGGGGTGTCGCCTATACGGCGGGCGTCGGCTTCTACGCCGCCAGCCGGATGCGCTACGCCCACTTCGTCTGGCATCTGTTCGTGCTCGCGGGCACAGCGTGTCATTTCATCGCAGTGCTGCGATACGCCGCCTGATCAACGCATCGGTGCCAGGTGGGACCTAACCCGCGCCAGTGCGCCTTTCTTCAACCGCGAGGGACCATGGACCTCCTTCTTCTGGCCGCGCGTTTGCTCCACGTCGTGCTCGGGGTGTTCTGGGCCGGCACCCTCATCTTCAGCGCGGTGTTTCTCGTGCCCGCCATTCGTGATGCCGGGCCCGATGGGGCCAAGGTGGCCGCGGGCCTTCTGCGCCGCCGGTTTCTCGATGTGCTCCCGATCGCGGCGCTGCTCACGGTGCTCTCCGGATTCTGGCTGTATTGGCGCGCTTCGGCGGGCTTTTCGCCCGGCTACATGGGGTCGCTGGCCGGCATGGCATACGGGCTGGGCGGGGTGTCCGCAGTGCTGGCGCTCGGCCTGGGCCTGTTCATTGTCCGCCCATCGATGCTGCGGGCCGCGGCCCTCTCCCAGGCGGCCGCCGCGGGGTCTCCCCCGGAGCGCGAGGCGACTGCCGGGACGGCGCAAGCCCTGCGCGCGCGTGCCGCAGGCGCGGGGAGGATCGTGGCAGGGCTGCTTGCGGTAGCGGCGGTCGCGATGGCGCTCGGGCGGTACCTGTGATGCAGGGACATGGCGCGCCGATGATGGTGGGCCAGCCGGACCCGCCGCAGCGACCGTTCCTGAGCGCGGTGTGGCGTTACCTCGTCATGCTCAATTTCAAGGTCGTTCCATCCTTGCTGGCGCCACTGGTGCCGAGGGGGACGAGCTTGGATTCATGGCGGGGCGACACCTGGTTGAGCCTCGTGGGATTCCGCTTCCAGCGCACCCGGGTCTTCGGCGTGCCGGTTCCGGGGCATCGCGATTTCCCCGAAATCAACCTCCGGTTCTACGTCCGCCCGATTTCCGACCGGCGCCGAGCCGTGGTCTTTGTCCGGGAAATCGTCTCCCGCCGGCTCATCGCCCTCACCGCACGCCTCATGTACAACGAGCCGTACGTCACCCGGCCGATGCGCGCTCAAGCCCGCGAGGGGCCCTGCGAAGCACCCGGCCGGGTGTCATATTCGTGGCGTCATGGGGGGCGGTGGAATCGATTCGGGGTTACTGCAGCCGGGATCCCCGGCCTGATCCAGGACGGGAGCGACCAAGAGTTCATTGCCGAGCATTACTGGGGCTATACCCGTCAGGGTGATGGCAGCACCGTAGAGTACGCCGTGGCGCACCCCCGCTGGCGGGTCTGGGAAGCCCGTGACATCGAGTGCGATGTCGACTGGGGCGGCGAATTCGGCCCGGCGTTCGCCGAGGCAGTACGTGGAGGCCCGGCCTCGGCGTTCCTCGCCGAGGGGTCGGTGGTGCGGGTGGGGCGGCCCTCGCTGCTGGGCGGGACGGACCGGCCCAACCGCGGACACGCAGGTCACTAGCCCAGCCGGCACAGGAGCGATTATGCACGGCGAGGGACACCGGGGTGAGCGAATCGGGTGGCTGCGCGCCGCTGTGCTCGGCGCCAACGACGGCCTCATCTCCACCAGCAGCCTGGTGGTGGGCGTGGCGGCGGCCCAGCCGAGCCACGCGGCCATCCTGGTGGCGGCGGTCGCGGGGCTCGCCGCCGGAGCCCTCTCGATGGCCGCCGGTGAGTACGTCTCGGTCAGCTCCCAGGCCGACACCGAGCATGCCGATCTCGCGCGGGAGCGCGGTGAGCTGGCATCTTCGCCGGAGGCGGAGCGGGCCGAGTTGGCGGGGATCTACATCACCCGGGGCCTGAGCCGCGAGCTTGCGCTCCAGGTCGCAGACCAACTGACGGCCCACGATGCCCTGGGAGCCCACGCGCGGGATGAGCTCGGCATCCATGAGATGACCCGGGCCCGCCCGATTCAGGCGGCGGTGGCCTCCGCGGTTTCCTTCGCAATCGGGGCGGCACCACCGGTCATTCTCGCGGCGGTACTATCGGCCGGCGTATTGACGCTGGGTGTGGTGGGGGTGACGCTGGCGCTTCTCCTCGCGCTCGGAGGTGTGGCGGCCCGCCTCGGAGGCGCCCCGCTGATGCGTGGGGCGCTGCGAGTCGCCTTCTGGGGTGCGGTGGCGATGGCATGTACGGCCGGGGTCGGTCGTCTCTTCGGCGCGGTCGTTTAGCGACTGGCCGGCAGGGTGCGTGCCGGGGGCTCTAGCGGAGCGGTGTCCCCGACCCGATCTTCCCCATCCATAGTCCTTGGATCCGGGCCCTGCCGACCGGGAGAACCCCCAATGACCCCCGCCGTCCCTCGGTGCCACCGGTACCTGGTGCTCCTGGTCGCAACCGGCTGCTCGCATCCAGCACAGCCGAGCCCGGAGGTTCAACCCATGACCCCTTGCCTCCGGTGGCAGGTGACCGTCGACAATGAATTCTCATTCCCCGTCGCCGTCTTTGTGTATGCGCCCGGAGGCCGCTCGTCGCTGGGGAGCGTATGGCCGGGGCGCACCGACCTGACCACGACCGATTCCGGCCAGGTCACGTTCACCCCGCCACTGGGACAATCGCTCATGGCGCGCGGTCGCCAGGTTCGCGGCACCGTCAAGTGTGCGTTGAGGGCGACGGGCTGAGCTGGAACGCCACCGCGTGAGCGGTGGCGCTGTGGTGGTGACTCCTCAGTCATCGGGGCTAGTCCGCAAGCCCACCCTTCGATGGATGGTCATTCGCCCGGGATCTCCTAGACTTGGTATGGGGCCGGAGTCCGCAGGCCCCGGCCCATTTGAGGGAGAGTCTCGTGCATACATCACTTCGGTCCGTTCCCATCGCAATCCTGCTCCTGGCCGCTTGCGCCACCAAGACCCAGACCGGGGCAGTGGTCGGCACCGCGGGTGGGGCGGTCGTCGGCGGGGTGATCGGCAGGGTGGCAGGATCCACGGCGAAGGGCGCCATTATCGGCGCGGTCGTTGGCGGCGTGACAGGCGCCATCATCGGGGCGCGGATGGACAAGCAGGCCGCGGAGCTCAAGGTGAGTATCCCGGGTGCCAAGGTGGAGCGGGTAGGCGAAGGCATCCAGGTGACGTTCGAATCGGGGCTGCTCTACGACTTCGATTCCGACGTGGTGCGGCCGGCCGCGATGGCGAACCTGCGGGAGCTGGCCACCAGCCTCGAGAAATATCCCGACTCCAATATCTTGATCCTCGGCCATACCGACCAGCTTGGCTCGGCGGCGTACAACCAGGCGCTGTCGGAGCGGCGGGCCAACTCGGCGGCCACCTACCTGATTTCGCAGGGGGTAAACGGCGCCCGCATTGCCACCCGTGGCCTGGGGGAAACCGAGCCCATCGCCTCCAATGAGACCGAGGCCGGCCGCCAGGCCAATCGGCGGGTCGAGGTGTCGATCTTCGCCAGCAAGGAAGCCCGGGCCGCCGCCACGAAGGGGTCCCCATGAGAGCCCTTGCCACCATCGGGCTGGTGCTCCTGGCGGCGTGTCCGGGGACCAAGCCGATCAGGGAGCTCCTCGACGATCCGTCCCGCTTCGACGGCAAGACGGTTCGCATCGCGGGCGAGGTGAAGGAATCGATTGGAGCGTTGGGCGTCGGGGTCTATCAGGTCGACGACGGAACCGGCACGCTCACCGTGGTGAGCAGCGCGGGGAATGGCACGCCTCGAGTCGGCGCCAAGATCGGCGTCGAAGGCGAGTTCCGATCGGCATTCACGCTCGGCAGCAGGACGGCGGCCGTGCTGATGGAACACAAGCGGAGGAGCCCCTAGCTCACACCACGGTGCGACGCCCTCGAACGAAGTGCCAGAGGATCGAAATGACGGCGAGGAGCAGGAGGAGATGAATCAACCCTCCCGCGACATGGAACACGGTGAACCCGAGGAGCCAGGCCACGACCAGAATGACTGCCAAGGCGAAGAGCATGTGGTGATCCTTCCTCAAAGCGAAGCATGGGCCGATCAGGAACTCTATCGGGGGCCCCATCCGGGCGGAATCGATCGTTCGACTGGATTTGGATTTAGCTCGCAAGGACTAGGTGACGGCGGGCCCCGCGCCGCTCCCGGGGCTCCGCCACGCCTACCCTGACCATCGGCCTTCCGCGCCCTTCTCAGGCAGGCAGATGCAAGGCCTTCTGCGCCGCTTCCTCGGTCGCTTCGATCTTTTCCCCGGCCTTCCGGGCAATCTGATGGAGCTCCTCCACGGCGGCCTTGCCGGCGTCGTGGGCTTCATCGGCAACCGTTACCACCGCGCGCTTGGCGTCTTCGGCGAGGGTGTTGATCTTCTCATCTAGGTTTGACATCGGAACTCCCTTGGGTTGGATGGCGTGGTGGAGCGTGGCTTGGCGGTATCATTGCGACTTCAGGTACTCGACCAGGTCGCGTTGCTGCTGCGCCGTCAGTTTGAGATTGCGCAGGCGGTCGTAGTGCGCCACCACGGCCGCGAGTGTCTTGGCGCTCCCGTCGTGGAAGTAGGGGGGGTGCTGCCAGAGGGCGCGGAGCGGCGTCGTGCGATACGCCTTGGTGGCCGTCCGTGCGGCGTACTCCCCGTTCATCCCGGTCTCCGCCGCCGGATGCAGCTTCCCGCTGTTGTTGTCGGTGCCGGTGGTGCCCACGTGGCAGCTGGCGCAGCTCCGGTCGAAGATCGCCCGACCCCGCTCGGCCAGGGCTCGGTCGAAGCTCCCCTCTGGCGGCGCCGGCGCCGGGATGCTGTGCTGGTACGCGCGCAGAGCGGGGAGCTTCGGCCCCACCATATCGGGCGCCTGCCGGATGTCGATGCCGAGTCTCGAGTCCGCGAAGCTGCCGTGACCGTGCATCTGGGTGACGGCGACGTATGCGTTCCAGTACGAGATCGGCCCCTCCGCCGTGTAGGTCTCGTTCTGGATCTTGGCCAGGCCGTAGGCGGGAGGAAGCACCAGCGGGGTGCTTTTTCCATCAAGGTTGTAGCGAGGATCGTACATCCCCGGGCCCCACGAGTTGTAAACGGCCTTTTTGTCCGCCGGGAGCACCGGGGAGAGGGCGATGATCGCGCCGACGTTCAGGTCGCGATTCGGCCAGCCGTCTTTCCGGTGTCCGATGCCGGGCATGACCGAGTTATCGACGGTGGAATGGCAGAGGGCGCAGGTGATGCCCAGACGCGTGATGTGATTGTTCGCGTCGACCTCCGCCTTCACGCCGACCACCGCGTTCATCTTGAGGAGGGCAACGGTCGTAGCGGGACTCTTGAGATCGACCTTCTGCAGGATGCCGGGGGGGAGAACGTCGGCATCGACCTTGAGGCCCACCTTGAGCGCCGTGGTCGGATCAACCGCCTGCTCGACGACCTCGTTCAAACGCAGGGTGTCGGTCCAGAACTGCTCGTCACCGAACGTGTCGAACCGGAATATCCGCTGCCCGTCCGCAACCACCTGGGGCGAGAGATCATCGCCGGCCGCCCCGGCGCCGGTTGCCACACCCGTTTCCGTGGAGGCGGGAGGGGGGGCGCCCTTGGCACACCAACCCGCCGCTACGGCCCCCAGGAGGATGAAACCGCGTGTCGCACTAGCCATTGGTTACCTCGATCAACTTGTGCGTGCCGCCAGCGCAATTCACGCCCGCTTTCGCGCCCCGGCCGCGATGAGCACCACCCCAGCCACCACGGCCACGCCGCCGACCCAGGGTGGGATCGAGCGCTCCTCGTCCGCCGTGATCTTGACATCGCCAACCTTGAGCACATCGCGCCGGGAGGTGAAGCTGGCTCCACGAAGGAGCACGAACGCGCCGAGACAGAGGATGACGATGCCGGCGATGGTGGGTGGACGCATAGACTCTCTCTTGTATAGGTGGATTGCTGCCCGGCACGCCCGCACTGGTTCGCGATGCCGGACCTCCACGACCTCTGTTACGGCATTGCTCCTGCGCCGAGTCGATAGCCGGGAGCCAGGACCACCAGTTGGAATGCCTCCCCGGGGGCCACCTCGAATACGGGAGCGGTACCCGTAAACCAGAGGACGGCCCTCTCGACGACGAGCAGGTCAGCCTCCGGGATCACCGCGCGAATCGGCGCCTTCCAGTCTCGTGGATCGCGCACGCGGTCGAAGGCAGCCGCCAACTGGTCCAGGCGATAGCCGGTGGAGCACTTCGGGTCGTACGCCAAGGATGCGGTCATCGTTTCCTTGCGCCATGAGCGGGAGCGGATCCACCTTCGCCACGGCAGAACGTTACCCGATCGGTCGAGGGGAACATATCCATCGAATGAGCGGGTTAAGAGCGAGTTTCCGGGATTCACGCCCGGGCCAAGGAGGGAGGGGGGCAAGCCGGAAGGCCTGCCCCCACTCCTGCGGACTAGACCCAAGGGACGAGGCCCGAGCCACGCGGATCCCGAACGCGGCGAAAGCTCCCGCTGCGTTCCTGACGCCAAGACACCGGCGGGATATCTTCTACATCAACCGGGTGCGTCAGGCGGACGCGGCTGGCCGGCTTCCACGGGCGCACCTGACCGGAGGGATCCTATGCCGAGGCTGACCGCGATGGTGATTTCCAGCAGCGTCTGGCTGCTTTGGTCGTCACCGATGGTCCGGGCCCAGGAGGGCACGGCTCTGGTAACCCCGGCCAGGGTGCGGGTCGTGGCACCGCCCTTGGTGCCGACTCCGACGATCGCGACCGCGACCGGCCACCGAGCTGACTCGCTGGTGCTGCAGGTTTCGAGAAGCAGCACGATGGTTGTTCCCGTTGCCTCAATCCAGTCCCTCGAGATCAGCCAGGGCAAGCGGAGGAAGACCGCGACTGGAGCGCTGGTGGGCGCGTTGGTCGGCGGCGCGGCGACCGCGCTGTTTCTGTCCGGCTTCTGCAGCGATCCGGATTCGGCTTGCCAGGCCGATGAGGTGGCGCGCGCCGTCGTCATCATCGCCGTGCCACCCACCGTGTTGGGGGCGTTGGTCGGCGCCGTCATCTGGACCGAACGATGGGACCGCCTGCCGCTCGAGCGCCTCGACCTCCGCAATCGCGGCACTCCCATCCTCCGGATGGGCCTGCGGCTCCCGCTGTGACTCCCGGCCGTCGCGGGTTCGCGAAGTCACTCCGCCTGGGCGTCGCGGGGTACAGCCTGCTGACCCTGGGCTCCGGGGCCGCCTGGGGCCAAACCCCCGCCGGCAAGCCCTATCTGCCTATCGGGCTGTTTTTCGGACAGATTGAAGAAGGGGCTCGCGTGTTCACGCCCGCCCGCCTCCTCCCGTTCGACCATCCCGAATCTCTCGGACACGAATTCCCCACGCTCCAGCAGCTGCAAGGCTCGGAGTTCGAGGCGTTGCTGTGGCTCGGGGAGCAGACCGGGCTTCACCTGTGGGCCACGCTGCAGCGGTACCCCACGCAACCCTCGCCCACCTGGGCATATTCAGACTTTGCCCCTCCTCCCGATACCGGGCAGTTGCGCGCCGTTCCCGTTGTTCATCGGCCGCGGGCCGAGGCACCTCTGCCGGGTCTCCGCGCGGTCCTCTATGGAAATCGCGTTACTATCCTGTTCATCGTGGATACTCGAGGCTTCACCCTGGCCGCACGGGGCATGAAGTCGCCGACCACCATGGGGCTGGACTTGACTCGAGCGCAGTTCCTGGAGGCCTTGGGGCGGGGAGGCGTGCTGGCGCCGGCGGCAGGACTGGGCGCGGTGATCTTCGATCCCTAGCGTGTTGCACCAGTGCGGCGGTTGCGGTCAGGCCGATCGGCGAGTGAACCCGGGTGAAGGGGGAGCAGCGTGAACAGAGTCCAGGTGGGCATCCTCCTGTTCAACGACGTGGAGGTGCTCGACTTTGCCGGGCCATACGAAGTCTTCTCACGCACCCGTCTCCAGCCCGGTGTGCAGTCGCGCCGCTCCGAGGAGTCGGCGCCGTTTCGGGTGTTCACGGTCGCGGCGGCGCCCGACCTGGTCGTCGCCACCGGCGGACTCCGCGTTCTTCCCGATTTCGATTTCGCGACGGCTCCACCCCTTGATCTGCTGGTGGTCCCCGGCGGCTTCGGCACGCGGGCCTTGCTGCAGGACACCGCCACCATCGCCTGGATCCAGCGAACCGCCGCGACGGCCCGGCGAGTGACCTCGGTCTGTACCGGCGCGTTGCTCCTGGCCCGCGCCGGACTGCTCGCAGGTCGTCGCGCCACGACCCACTGGGGAGCGCTGGAGCTCCTGGCGGAAGTGGATCCGACGATTCAGTTGGAGGCGGAGCTTCGCGTGGTCGACGATGGAATCGTCACCTCGGCCGGAGTGTCGGCCGGGATCGACATGGCGCTCGGCGTCGTGGAATCCATGTATGGACGGCCGGTGGCCGATGAGACGGCGAGATATATGGACTATCCCCGCCTCGCCGCGGCGAAGGTGGCGGTCGGATGACCGCCAAGCCGCGTACGCTGCGACACTTCCCCCCCGGGGGCGGCGGCCTCTCATCACTTTTTCATCGTGGCTTCACGCGCGAGATGGTACGCTCTCGACAACCCACGCGCCTGAGGCATATGATGCGCACCAACCTCACGATCTTTGTCCTCTTCTTCGGGATCGCCCTGCTGGACGCAATCCGAGGCGGCAATTGGCTTCGGATCATCTTCTGGCTGGTCATCGGTGCGCTCTTCTTTCTCGCTGATCGACGAGAGATGGCGAAGCGGACTCCCTAGCTGATCAGCTTTCGGACACCATCCAGCTTGCTGGTACCGCGGCCGTGCTAGCAGTGCAAGCGTGGCCGCGGTAAGCTCTTGCGCGGCATCCCCTGAGGACAATACCGGCGGGGCATCAACGAGTTGACCGTGCCGGGGTCATTTCGCGGGACCCGTTCAGGGCGCCCCCTGGTGCACTTTCGCGCCCTGCGGCAATATTGATCTCCCCGGTTCGTGACCAATTCACCGTGAGGCCCCTCTGATGCTCGACCTCCGCTACGCGCTCCGCAGCCTCCGCCGCGCGCCCGGATTCGCCCTGGCCGTCACCCTCACCCTGGGGCTCGGCATCGGCGCCAACACCGCAATCTTCAGCGTGGTTCGCGGCGTGCTGCTGAAGCCGCTGCCGCACCGGGACGGGAGCCGGCTGGTCTTTCTCCGCCAGTCGGTCCAGGGGCCCGGCGGCGAGAACATTGCCTTCTCGGTCCCCGAGATCAATGACTTCCGGACCGCGTCGAAGACTCTGGCCGGCATCGCCGAATACTCTCCCATCACCTTTACCATGGTGGAGCGGGGCGAGGCGGTGCGGATCGACGCCGGGCTGGTTACCGGGAACTACTTCTCGGTGATGGGGCTTTCCCCCGTCCTCGGCCGTGCGTTCAACGCGGGCGACGACGGGCCCGGCGCCGCGCCGGTGATGATGCTGACTCATGAGTACTGGCAGAGCCGATTCGGTGGGGACAGCGGCATCGTGGGCAAATCGCTTCACGTCAACGGGAAGGCCGTCCCGGTGGTGGGCGTGCTGCAGGCGGCGCCGAATTTCCCGCAGAAGATGGACGCGATCATGAACATGGTAAACAGCGAGCATCACATCAGCGCGATGATGGTCACCGGCCGCACCCACCGGATGACCCAGATGATCGCGCGGCTCGCCCCCGTGGTCACCGTCGCGCAGGCCCGTGCCGAGGTCTCCGGTATCACCGCCCGGGTGCACGCCGACCATCCCGAGGCATATGACGCCGCCTCCGGCTATCAGGTCACCCTGACGCCCTTCCAGGAAGTCCTCGGCCAGAAGGCCCGACTCACCCTCTGGCTCCTGATGGGCGCCGCGGCGTTCGTCCTGGTCATCGCCTGTGCCAACGTCACCAACCTCACGCTGATGCGCAGCGTGCGCCGGGAACATGAGCTGGTCGTGCGCGCGGCATTGGGCGCCGGAACCGCCCGGCTCCGGAGGCTCCTGCTGTCGGAAAACTTGTTGCTGGCGCTGCTGGGCGGCGGGTTAGGTTTGCTGATCGCCTTCGGCGGTGTGGGGATGCTGGCCGCTTTCGCGGGGCGGATGAGTCCCCGCGCCGGCGAGATCCGGTTGGACGGCGTGGTCCTGTCGTTTACCCTTGGGCTCACGCTCGCGGTCGCGGTGCTCCTGGCCTACGCGCCCAAGCTCACCCGGGACCACGCCCTCGGCGCCACCCTGTCGTCCGGCGGCAAACGGACCACCGGCGGGGTGCGGCGCCAGCGGCTGCAGCAGACCCTGGTCGTTGCGCAGATCGCGGTGTCGGTAATTCTTCTGACCGGCGCCGGCCTCCTGACTCGCACGATGCAACGGCTCAGTGTCGTGGACACCGGCCTCACCGGCGGGAACCGGCTGACTCTCGAGGTGCCGCCGGACTACACCCAGCCCCACGACGCCTCGGTGGCACTCTACCAGCAGATCCAGAGCCGGCTCGCCGAGCTGCCGGGCGTCAATGGCGTCGGACTCGGCTCCACCGTGCCGCTTCGATCCGAGCTCTTCTCCCTGGACATCAAGGCCGAGGGCCGTCCGGTGGCGCCGGGAGAGCCGATGCCGCACGCCGAGGGCCGCACCGCCAGCCCGGAGTACTTCCGCACGGCGGGGATTCCGCTGCTCAGGGGAAGGGAATTCTACGCCACCGACCGGACCGGCACCGGACTGGTCGTCATCCTCAACAAGACCCTCGCGGACCGGCTCTTCCCCGGCCAGGACCCGATCGGCCGGCGGGTGGCGTGGACCGGAGAGGTGCTCAAGTTCATCGGGGTCTCGGGAGACTGGCGCACCGTCGTCGGGCTAGTCGGAGACACCAAGGATGGCGGGCTCGACGCCGAGCCGATCCCGGTGCTGTTCGCGCCGTTTGCCCAGGCGGAGGTGTTCGGCAGCAGCCTGGTGATCCAGACCCGGGGAGACCCGGCGGCCCTTGCGGGAGCGGCTGCCCGCGCCGTTCGAAGTGTTGCCCCGGAACAACCGGTCGAGAAGGTGCTCACGCTGGATCAGATCCGGGACGAGAGTGTGGCGCCGCGCCGGCTCAATGCGCTGCTGGTCGCCTCGTTCGGCCTCCTCGCGGTGCTCATCGCGGCCGTGGGGATTGCCGGCGTGCTGGCCTTCTCGGTGAGCGCCCGGACCAACGAGATCGGCATCAGGATGAGCCTGGGCGCCGACGCGGGCAGGGTGCAGCGGATGGTACTGGGCGAGGGCGGTGTGCTCCTGGCGCTGGGGCTCACGCTCGGGGTGGTCAGTGCGCTGCTGCTTTCCCGCCTGATTCGCGGGCTGCTCTTCGGAGTGGCGCCGCACGACCCGGTCACCCTGGCGGGCGTAGCGCTGTTGATGGCGATGGTTGGAATCGCCGCCTGCTGGATCCCGGCCGCCAACGCGGCACGGATCGACCCAGGGGTCGCGATCCGGGCGCAGTGATCGGAGGACGTTCGTGCCCCGGTCGCGTAGGTAGTGCCGCCACGCCCAGGGCCGCGGCTACTCCGCCCGCAGGGTGCTCACCGGGTCGACCCGTGCCGCCCGCCACGCCGGCACTCCACAGGCGAGCATCGCCACGCCCGCCAGGAGCCCGATGACCCCGAAATAGGTGAGCGGGTCGAGATGCGACACCCCGAACAGCATCGCGACGATGGTCCGGGTGGCCACGGCCGCCCCCGCCACACCGAGCGCGAGGCCGAGGCCAGTAAGGGCCATCCCCTGCCGAACGACCAGCGAAACGATCCGCCCGCGCGACGCCCCCAGCGCCGCGCGCACGCCGATTTCCCGGGTCCGTTCGGCCACGCTGCCCGCGAGCACGCCATAGATGCCGGCGGCGGCGAGCACCAGCGCCGCGAGCCCGAACGCCTCGAACAGAATCAGCGCGAAGCGCCGCTCGGCCGCCGATGCCGCGAGCAGGTCGTCCATCGTCGCCACGCGGGCAATCGCCTGGTCCCGGTCCACCGACCAGACCGCCCGGCGGACCGCGGGAGCGAGGGCCGCCGGGTCGCCGCGCGCCCGGACCACGAGGGACATTGCGTTGTCCGTGAACCCCCCCTGGGCCGCGGTGGTGTAGACGGCATCCGATTCGCTCAGCGCGAGCGACTGCTGTTTCACATCGCCCACCACACCGACGATCGTGTAGAGCGGCCCATCCAGCGGACCGATGTGGAGGCGCTGGCCGAGGGGGTCCGCCCCGGAGAACTTGTGCCTCGCGAGTGATGCGCTGATCACCACAACGGGTGGGGCGCCGGCCTGATCGCGCCGGTCGAGAGCGCGGCCGGCCCGGAGCGGGATCCCCATCGTCTCGGTGAATCCAGGGCTTACGGCGTACCGAAAGACACTGAACCCTCCCCCGGTGCGGTTGCCGGCCGGAGGGGGATCGAAGTGCACGCCGTACTCGTCCAGGTCCCCGCTCAGCGGCAACTGGCTGGTGAGCGCGGCCGCGCTCACCCCGGGTACCTGCCGGACCGCCTCGAGCGCCTCGGCAAAGAATCGATAGGTGGCGGTGTCGGTGTTGAACCGGTGTCCGGAGGTCTGGATCTGCATGGTGAGCAGATGGCTCGCAGTGAACCCCGCCTCGACGCCGAACAGTCGGCGGAGGCTTCGGAGCAGCAAGCCCGAGCTCACCAGGAGGACGAGCGCGAGGGCGACTTCCGTCACCACCAGGGCGCCGCGGGTGCGCCGATGCCCGCCCAGGGTTCGCCGGGACCCGAGCTGGAGCTCCCGGTGCGGATCGCTCCCGGCGGCCTGGAGCGCCGGGGTGACTCCGAATAGCAGGCCGATCAGCGCGGTGATGATCAGTGCGAAGGCGAACACGCCGCCGTCCACCCCGATGGCGGCCGCGCGCGGCAGGCCCGGCGGACTGAGCGCCACCAGTGCGCGCACCCCGACCATCGCCACCATTACCCCGACCGCGCCGCCGGTCAATGCGAGGAGCGCGCTCTCGGTCAGCAGTTGCCGGATCAGCCGGCTCCGCCCGGCGCCGAGTGCCGCGCGCAAGGAGAATTCGCCGCGGCGCCGTACCCCGCGGGCAAGGAGCAGGTTGGTCACGTTCACGCACGCGATCACCAGCACCAGCGACACTGCGCCGAGCAAGACCAGGAGCGCCGGCTTGACGCCGCGGGTGACGTCTTCGTGCAGCGACGTGATCAGAAACCCTCCCGGGAAATATCCATCCGCTGCCGCCGCCAGCCGCGCCAGCTCGGGCGCAAATCCGGCGAGCTCGTGGCCGGCCTGCTCGGTTCCGACGCCGGGCCGCAGCCGGCCGATCATGCGGAGATGGTGGCCCCACGCCCGTCCGTCCGACATGCCGTATTGGAGCAGCGTCCAGAGCGCCGCCGAGGGGGCCAGCACGTTTTCGAACCCCTTCGGCATCACCCCGACGACCACGTAGGGATCGCCGTCCAGGGTGATCGGTCGCCCGAGGATCGCGCGGTCACCGCGAAAACGGCGCCGCCAGAGCGCATCGCTCAGGATGACCACCCGGGCGCCGCCGCGAACGTCATCGCCGATCCGGAAATCCTGGCCGAGGGCCGGGGATACGCCGAGCACGCGGAAGAACCCCGCGCTCACGCTCTGCCCCTCGAGCCGCTCGGGCTGGTCCCAACCGGACACCGTCGGCTGCCAGGTCTTGAGGACCGCGAGCGCCTCGAATGAGCGGGCGCGATCCGCCAGGGCGTGATAGCTGCCGAACGTGCCGCTGATGCTGGAGCCATTCGGGGCGGCCTCACGGATCGACACGATTCGTCCGGCACCGGGATATGGAAGGGGTTGAAACAGGATCGGGCTGGCGGCGCCGAAAATCGCAGTGGTTGCGCCGATGCCCACGGCGAGCGTGAGCACGGTGACTGCCGTGAACCCCGGCTCGGCGCGCAGCCGCCGCGCGGCGTAACGCAGATCGGCGAGGAAGATCTCGATCACATTTTCCCATCCGACCCCGCGCACCGCCTCCCGGGCGCTGGTGGGGCTTCCCAGCTCCAATCGCGCGGCCCGGAGGGCGTTCTCGGGGCTCAGGCCGGACGCGAGGTGCGCGGCGGTGGCTCGTTCGAGGTAGTCCTGTACCTCGTCGGCGACGTCCTGGTCCGCGGCGGGTCGGTTGGTCAGCGCGCGGAGGCCGCGCGTCACTCTGCGCCAGAGCGACATCGGCTCACCCCTCGGCCTTGAGGAGGCGAGCCACGGCCGAGACGCGGCGGGTCCAGTCGGCGGTCTCGGCGTCGAGATGTTTCCGGCCGGCGCGGGTGAGGGTGTAGATCCTGGCGCGGCGGGAGTTTTCGGTCTGGCGCCATTCCGCGTCGAGCCACCCGGCGCGCTCGAGTCGCTGGAGCGCGGTCAGTAACGAGCCGGGGTTGACCCTGAAGGCGCCCCGGGAGATCTGCTCGATACGACGAGCGATGCCGAAGCCGTGCATCGGCTGGAGACTCAGGGTCTTGAGGATCAGCATGTCCAGGGTGCCCTGAATGACGTCGGTGTTCGGCTGGTCCACGGGGGCTCCAGTGCCAGGGTCCGGGCTAAGCTAGGTTTCTTCATCTTGACTGTCAAGATGTGAGTGTCATGGGGAAGGGGTCCGGGATCCCCGCCGGGGTGGGGTCACGGCGGCGCCCAACCAGCCAGCCGGCACCCCGTCGTGTTCCACCCTGTAACCTTTCCGGCGCTCCACGCGTCAGAAGATTTGTAGGCGGCCTTCGGAGCCCCAAGCGATGACCGGTCAAGCAGTCCTGGAGCGATGCCGTGCCGTGCTTACCGCGCGGCGGCTCCGCCGCGCCACCCTTGCCGTCGCTGCGTTCGGTTTCCTTGCCATCGGGACGGAAGCTCTAGTCCGGGCTCGACTTGGCGCCCCGCTCGACCGGGTGCCCAGCGCCCTCTATACGCGGCCGGTGCCCTGGGGGGGAGGCCGTGATCGGCGTACCCCCATCGCCATCGGGACGGTGAGCGGCGCGGCGATGGAGCGCCGCATTCCCATTGCCCTCACGGATCTGCCCGAACACTTGATCGAAGCGGTGCTCGCGGTGGAGGATCAGCGCTTCTACACACACCATGGCC
>JBGPEJ010000006.1:0-29557 GCA_041482775.1 Gemmatimonadota bacterium
AGCCGGCGGTAGAAATCCGCCACCAGATTGCGGAGGCCTTGATAGGCCCGCACCTTTCCGGTGAGCACCTTCCACACCGCGATCGGAGTGTCGACCAGGGGAGGAAACGAATCGGTGAAGGTGTTGAGCAAGCGCTCCGCCGCCTTGGGAAGCGGCGAAGAGCCGCGCTTTCCGTGGGTCATGGCGAACAGGTCGACCCGGAAGATGCCCCGCGTCCCGTGCAGGATGAGCTGGCTCTGCATCGGCTTGGCGTTCCAGGATAGCTGGAGCGCGCCGATGCCGTCCCGGCACTGCACGATGGCGCGCCACTCGTCGTACGCGAGGTTGGGATCTCCGCCCAGGCTGCGCCAGGTGGCCGACACTTCATCGATGGGCCCGAGAAACTCCTGGATCAGGTAGAGGCAGTGGACCCCCAGGTCGCGGAAGGGATAGCCGGCTGCGCGGTAGTGGGGCGGAAGCGGACCGCCCTCGAACGGCGGGTATTCCGAGCCGCGCAGGATGTCCACGCCGACAATCGTTCCCAGCGCACCTGAGCGGGCCATCCGTAACGCCCGGAGCACCTGCGGGTCGTACAGGAGCGAGTGATTGACGCTGGCCACCAATCCCCGGGCGGCCGCCACCTCGCCGATGCGTCGGGCCAGGCCGGCGTCTTCGGCGAGGGGCTTCTCGACCAGGACGTGACACCCGGCCTCCAGCGCCTCGAGCGCCACCGCCGCGTGGGCGTGCGGCGGCGTCAACACGTGGATGACGTTGGCCCCGGCGGCCACCAGCTCTGCCAGCGACCCGTACACCGCGACGCCCAATCGGGCCCCGGTCGCCTTGGCTTTGGCGGGGTCGAGATCAGTCAGGCCGATGAGATCGACGCTCGGCAGCGCCCGCACCGCGGCGATGTGGAATTCCGAGATGTTTCCGGCGCCCACCATCCCCGCGCGAAACCGTTGAGTCATGAGTGCTGATTCTCCGTGGGTCTTCCCGGCGATCGCTTGGGCCCACCTCTCCTCCGGGAGCGCCCGCACCGTTGCCAGAGATGGGCCAGCAGCCCTGCCCGGAGGGCCGGAACGGGCCCGTCCGATCTGTGGTGTTTTTGCAACGAATCTGTGTATTCCGCGACGCACTCCAATATGGGGTGCGGCGGCGGTGATGCGCTCCTGGATCGGCCGAGAGCCCCCGATGCTCCCCCAGCGCCACACCAGGCGTCCGGGAAGGGCGGTATTTGTTAATCATGCTTGAGAAAGAGTAACTTGTCACCCATCGGGAGCTCGGCTGGCACCTCTCGTGCAACCGCAGCCCTGGGCAACCAACCACCCGAGCCATTCTCCTGACCCCGGGAGCAGTGATGGAAAAGCACGTGCTAGCGATGGCGTGGGCGGCCGCCTTTCTCCTGCTGTCGGGCCTCGGGCGGCCGGTCGTCGCTCAGAGCCTTACCGGGGGCGTCCTGCGGGGCACAGTGGTCAGCCCCGACGGTTCCCCGCTCACCGGCGTTCAAATCACCGTCGAAGGCCGCGACGGGCGGGCGATTCAGGTCTTGGAGACCGGGAGCGTGGGGGAGTTCGCCGTGCCGCTCCTGGCGCCCGGGATCTACCGGGTGCTGGTGGAGGAGGTGGGCTACCAGCCGGTGCGGCTCACCGGGGTGACCATCGTGGCCGGCCAGACGACTTCGGTGTCGGTCCGCCTGGAGCGCCGGCCGCCGCCGATCACCACGGTGGTCGAAATCCCCACCACCGGGGCGACTGCGGGATCATCCGCCGGACGCGCCTTCGACGCGCGCTCCCTGGTCGCCGGTGACCGGTTCCGCTCAATCACCGATCTCTCCCGTGGCCTCTCTGAAGTCGACGGCCCCCGCGATGCGCAAGAGGGCTACGCCCTCGCCGCCGCCGGCCTCCCCGGGGGTGTCTCGCGGTTATTCGTGGATGGGGTTCCCGAGGCGCTGCTCCGGCATCCGGGAGTCCCCCGTGCCGTGGCAAGCGCGCCCCTGTTCCAGCGCGATGCGCTTGCGCAGGGCCAGGTTCTCGGTCTCCCGCTCGATGCGGAATGGCGCGGTACGCCGGGGAGCCTACTCGCCGCCCAGACGGCGCGGGGAAGCAACCGCACCAGCTTCCGCCCCTACGTCACGGCCAGCGCGGCCAAGCTTGGCGGGCGGAGCGAGGACAACCCCGCCGACAGCGCCGGAACTTCGATTCAAGCCGGAGCGGTCCTCTCCGGCGCGATCGTCCCCGACACCGCCCACTTCCTCCTCCGCGCCGACTACCAGCAGCTCCGAAGTCCTTCGGCCGCTCCCTGGGAGACGGACTCCGCGACCTACAAGAACGGCCCGGTGTCGCTGGCGTCTACCATCGGAAGCATCGCGAAGGACACCTTTCACACCAGCGCCGGTGCCGCTGCGCTTGCACCGGTGGTGCGCACCTGGAAGGGAGGGAGCGGGCTCGGCCGCCTCGATTGGCAGTTGAACCGCCACACCCTGGAGCTGCGGGCGGGATACGCCAACTGGCACGAGGACTCGCCCTGGCTCGGTGACGAGCGCTCGAGCCTGGCCGGCGCGCGGCTCAACGCCAAGGACTGGAGCGGCGCGGTCGCGGTAACCTCCGCCTGGTCCATGGTGACCAACGAATTCCGGGGCGGGCTTTCCGGGACCACCCGGGAGTGGCTCGGTACCGCGCTCCCCGCCACATCGCTCGCCTTCGAAGGCGTGGCTTTCGGTAGCACCGGCGCGTTGCCCGCCCGGTTCGAGCAGACATCGGTCGACATATCCGATGCCATTCAGTACGAGACCGGGCAGCACCGGCTCAAGGGGGGAGTGAACCTGGGTTCGCTCAAGTACAAGCAGAACTACCGCTATGGGTCGGGGGGGGTCTTCACCTTCGGCAGCCTCGACGGGTTCGGACGGGGTGAGGGGACCTTCCTCCAGGCGGTCGGTGCCGCCGGCGCGACCGCCGACCCCTCGTTCACCGGTTACGGCATCTTCGGGCAGGACAGCTGGTCACCCACTCCGGAAATCACGGTGACCGCAGGCGTGCGGTACGATCACCAGAGCGTTCCCAGCGATAAGATCGTGGCCGAATCCAAGTGGCTGGAGGCGTCCGGCCGGCGCAGCGACTTTCTGCCCCGCGACAAGAAGGGCTTCTCACCAAGGCTCGGCGTGGTGTGGAATGTCCGGAACCAGGGCGAGTGGATCGTGCGCGCCGACGCGGGGATGTTCCAGGGGCGGCTCGATCCGGCCACCTTCGCGGAGGCGATTCTCTTCGATGGGGTCACCACAATCAAACGCGGCCAGGGGTCTTTCCGCGGATATCCCGCGCTGCCTTCCGACCTTGACGCGCCGATCGTCGGCACCCGGATTACCATGTTCGACAGCACCTACCGGAGTCCCCGCGCCATCAAGGCGAATGCCGGGATCGGGCGGTTCTTTCAGGGCGGCGTGTCGCTCCAATTGACCGGCTCCTACTATCACACCGACTATCTGCTGCGGCGGACCGACCTCAACCGGGTCGAAGCCCCGCTCAACAAGACCCAGGACGGGCGCCCGGTGTTCGGAACGCTGGTGCAGCAGGGAGGGCTCATCACCGCGGCGATCGGGAGCAACCGGCGCTTTTCCGACTTCGATCTGGTCAGCGGCCTGGCTCCTACCGGATTCTCCGACTATTACGAATTCACCGCGCTCCTGGAGCGCCGGGTCGCGAGCGGGATTTCCCTGGCGGCGTCCTACACCTACTCCCGTACCCGGGACAATCTGGTGGGCGCCCTCGAGCCCGATCCTGCCGATCAGTTCGACCCGTCTCCGCAGGGGCCGACCGGGGGCGACTGGACCGCCGGCCGGTCCGACCTCGATGTGCCCCACCGGGTGGTCGTCTCGGCGGAGTATCGCTCGCGCGGAAAATCGCCGATTACGCTCGGCGCGCGGTGGCGCTATCGGTCCGGCCTGCCGTTCACCCCGGGATTCCGACCCGGCGTGGACGTCAACGGCGATGGCGGCGGGGGCAATGATCCGGCCTATCTCGACGCCGCGGTAAGCGGAGTCTCCACGGCGCTCGCAGCGGGGAACTGCCAAAGCACCCAGAGCGGGATCGCGGTGCGCAACAGCTGCCGCGAGCCGGCACTCAACGGCCTCGATGCCTACCTGGCGGTCGGGCTCCCGGTGGGCGCCGGCGCGGGGAGCCGCCTGGCGCTCACGGTGGATGCCTTCAACCTCGTGGCCACCGCGACGGGATTGCGCGACCGGGCGCTCTACCTGGTGAATCCGAAGGGCGCCATCACCACGGCGGCGGACGGCAGCCTGGTGCTTCCGCTCACGCTGAACTCCCGGTTCGGCAGTCTCTTCAGCCGGCGGACCGACGCGCGGGTCATCCGCGTCGGGCTCCGCGTGGAGTACTAAGATGCGGCAGCCGATTCGTCGTTTTCGCTTCGTTCCCGCTGCGCTCGGAATCGCGTTCGCAGCCGCCTGCGCCAACGATGGAGCCAATCTCGGATTCGGCCCCTCGATCCTCGGTCAGGTGTCCGTCGGAGTGTATCTCGACCGGGACGGTACCCGGACATTCACGTCGTTCGACACCGTCTTCGCCAAGGCGCGGGTCGTCCTCTTCATCAAGGGGAGCGTCGACACCTTCCGCACCGTGATCTCCGACAGCAAGGGGGTGGCCCTCTTTTCCGACGTCCCGGTGGGACGCTACCGCATCGCGATCGAACCCCGCAGCATCGGAGACTCGATCCAGGTGCTGGCGTTCGACTCGTCCGAGGTCACCCTCACCGCGAAGTTTCCCGCCAGCGGCACGGTGGCCCGGGTGGGCTTTCCCGAGGTCAGCCTGCGGCAGGCCCGCGCGCTGCCGGTCGGGAAGCGGGTCTTCGTACGGGGAAGCATCCTGGCCGGACTCCAGTCCTTCCGGGATACCACCTCCTATGTTGCGGATACGTCGGGCCAGATCCGGCTTACCAAGGTGACCATCCGGAACGGGCAGATCGGCAATAATCCCGGAGATAGCGTCACGGTACTGGGCGCCATTGCCACGCGGGCCGGACAGCCCACCCTCGATCAAGCCATCATCACCACGCTGGCCAACCGCCCCGCGCCGATCGCCATCTCGCTGACCACCGCGGTCGCGGCGCTGGCGCAGGGGGGAGCGCTCGACGCCGGACTGGTTCAGATCACCGCCGCCACCATTCAATCCGTCACCGTCGCCGCGCCCGACATCCAGGTGGTCGTCGACGACGGCTCCGGCCCGCTCACGGTGGTTCTGGACGGAAACCTCGGCTTTCCGACGGCGCCATTCGCGGTCGGCGTCAAGCTCACCGGAAAGGGCGTGCTGGTGCCGGACGGCGCGGGGCACTGGACCTTGAAACCCCGGCAATTCGGCGACGTTCAGCTCAACTGATCCCGGTGTCCCGATATCCCGCAGAGGGCTCCGGCCGGCCGCGCCGTCGCCCTGGTTCCTGACCAAGACCGCGGCCGGCTGCCGGCATGTGCGGAATTGTCGGGATGGTCGCTGCCACTGGTGCCGAAGCCCGCGAGCGGTCGGTGCGCGACATGATGGCGGCCATCCGTATCGACCTCACGCCCGGCGGAGCAGCAGGGCGAAATATGAGGCGAAGCGGCTGATGCGCATCCACGCCAGCGGACGCTCGGCGATTCGCAACAGGACGTCCCGGATGTTCTTGCGTTCGTCCTCGAAGGCGTCGTAGTAGTGGGAAGCGCCGACGATCTCGAACCCGGCGTCGCGAGCCAGTTGCTCCACCCGCCGCCGGCGCAGGTGGAAGTATCCCCCGGAGCCGATCAGCCGCCGAAGGGTGTCCCGAAGGTCGTCGCCGCTCGCGTTCATCAACACCAGGTGCCCACCGGCGCGGAGAACCCGCCGGCATTCCGCGAGGTACCGGGCCTCGTCCGCGACGAACGGCAGCACCACCGCCGAGACCACGACGTCGAACGACTGATCCGGAAAGTCGAGGCCATCGGCTCGGCAGGTCTCGAAGCGAACCGGCGCATACTCCCGCGCCGCGAACGCGACCCGGGATGCATCCACGTCCACCCCGATGACGTCGTGCGATTTCGCGAGCTCCCAGGTCAGGTCACCGAACCCGCAGCCATAATCGAGGAGGCGTGAGCGTGACCGCGGCACCAGCGCGTTCAACGCGGCCCACCGGAGCTTCTGGTGGGCGCGTCGGGCCCGTTCACGGAGGTAGTCCGAGGGCGGCGGGCTGGGTACTCGCTCAATCATGGGTATTTCCGGCGGCCGGGTTGAAGTCGGTACGCCCCGAAAAAACACCGAACTCGTTGGGAGGCGCAACGCGGGCTTTGTTTGCACGCTTCATGCTCGGATCGGAGCCGTCCCGCTTCATTCCTTCTCTCGGCCGCGCGAGAGCGCCATGACCGAACCGCGCGAATGGTCCCTCGGAGCCGGCGCCCTGACTCACGCTCCGGGCGGCGCGGGGTTCCGCTGTCAGATCGCGGGGGAGGAGCTCTTCTACCGTACCGATGGACCGCCGAGCGCTCCGCGGCACGCCGATGCCCTGCTGGCGGCGCTGCTGCTTCCCGCCATGCGTCTCGGCGCCCTCCTCCGCTTCGAGCCCACCCTCGCCATTTCTCCGCGGCTTCTGGACGGCATGGCCCGCCTTCAGGAGATCTTTGCCGCCTGGTATCCCGACCTCCACCGAACCACCATAGCAGCCTCTCCGGCGGCTGCCCAGGCCAGTGCGCCCGGTGCCGGGTCGTTCTTCTCGGCGGGGGTCGACTCGTGCGACACCCTGCTCCGCCACCAGTCCGAGATCACCCACCTCATCCTCATCCGGGGCGTCGATCTGACGCTCGGCAATGAGTCGGGGTGGCAGGAGTCCCTCGACGCCGTCCAGGCCGTCGCGGCGGCGTACGGGAAGACTCTCATCACGGTCGAGACCAATGCCCGGTTCTTTGCCCGCCGGCTTGCCGGGCTCTCCTGGCTGCCCTATCAGGGGTCGGGTCTGGTCAGCGTCGGCCTGTTGACGGGGCTCGGGCGTATCTTCATCCCCTCGAGCAACCATTACTCGGCGCTCCATCCCCTGGGGACCCACCCCCTCACCGACCCGCTCTGGTCCACCGAGTACACTTCCTTCGTTCACGACGGCGCCGCGGTGCGCCGCTACCAGAAGCTCCGAGGCCTGGCGGCCCATCCCCTGCTGCTCGATCATCTCCGGGTCTGCTGGCAGGACGCCGGCTACAATTGCGGGCGCTGCGACAAGTGCCTCCATCTTCGCGTCGCACTGCGCCTCCTCGGCATGAACACTCCCCGGATGCCGCCGCTCAGCGACCTCTCCGAGCTCCGTACCATCGCGGTGCATACCGTCGGCGAGTACGCCGAGTGGGAGGACAATCTGATTCTCGCCCGGGAGGTGGGCGATTCGAAGATCGAGCGCGCCGTGCGGCGACCGCTCGACCGATTCCTGCTCCGGCGCGCCGCCCGTGATCTCGATCAGGCGCTGATCGGCGGCCGGCTGCGCCGGTTCTTCCGTGGGCGCCGGTAGATCCGCGTTGTCGGCGAACCGGGAGGCGCTGACGTGAATTTCCACGCGATCCTGGAGTCGTACCGCGAGTTCCGCTTGTCGTCCCGCCGCGTGCGGGCGGCCACGGGCCGCTCGCGCCTCTGGCAGCTCGTGGATTTGCTGCGCTGGAGAAGCCGGACCGGGGTCGGTCAGAGCGAGTACTTCGCCTACCAGTTGTGGGATCACGCCCGTCCGCTCGTCGAGCGCGAAGCCTTCCTTTCGATCCGTCGGTGGACCCCGTTGGATCAGCGCCTGAATCCCAAGCCGTGGCGCTATGCCCTCCAGCGGAAGGTGATTCAATACGCCATGCTCGAAGGGCTTCGGATTCCGACCCCGGAGCTGCTGGGAGTCTGGGGGAGATATGCCGGGTTCGATCAGGATGGGCGGCCGCTGGGAACCCTGGACCAGCTGGAACGCTTCCTCGCGGGGCAGGATCGGCCCGACGGAATCGTCATCAAGCCCGACGGCGGCTCCGGGGGGGTGGGGGTGAAGGTCTTCCGATCCCTCCAAGGCGGCCGGCTGGTGGACTTGGCCGGCGCGGATTGGAGCATCGAGCGTCTCCATCGATGGCTGCTTGATTCCGGCGAGGCGTTCGAGATTATCCAGGCGCGAGTCCCGCCCCACCCGGCATTCGCGGTGTTCAATCCTGTGGTGCTCGGTACCATCCGCGTGGTCACCCATCTTCTCGAGGGCGGCGAAGCGCGGCTGGGGGGCGCGGTGTTCCGATTGCCGATCGGAACGTCCGGCGTCGACAACTTCGACTCCGGGAGGTTGGGAAACCTCGTGGTGACGCTCAGCGCCGACGGTCGGTTCGGTCTCGCGGTCGGATTGAGCTATGCGCCGCCGCAGACGCTCCACCCCGACACCGGGCACCGCCTCGCCGGGTTCGAGGTGCCGTACTTCCGCGAGGCGCTGGACCTTGCCCTCCGCGGGGCCCGGTTCCTCCCTTGGGGCCGGAGCCTCGGGTGGGACGTGGGGATCGGCCCTCACGGCCCGGTGGTGCTCGAGGTGAATCCCCACTGGGGCCCGCTGCTCATGCAGGCGCCCCAGCATCGCGGCATCTGGGACGGGGAATTCCGGCGCTTGGCGGAGGCGGCGGAACAGGAGCCACGGCCCTTCTTCTAGCCGCTCCTTCCCTAGCGACCGCGCACCACCCGAATGACCGCGCGGACAGCGGGAGTCGACACCGCGCGGTCCCACCCTGCCGCGAGGGCCAGCTTCGCCCGCGCCCGCACGTGCTCCAGGGTGAACACCTCGCGCTCTCCGGTGGCCCAGTGATCCTTGTAGGCGTCTTCCCCGTAGCCGAAGTCGAATTCGCGATGCCCCGCCGAGATGGCGCCCCCGATGGCGTGCGCTAGCGCGATGGTCCCCGGGCTGTAGCGGGCGTATTCCGAATCGAACGCCATCCGGTAGGCCCAGCTGATGCCGCGGAACTCCCAGACCAGCGTGGCGGCGATCGTGCGGGTCGGCGTTGCCAGCAGGTGGAGGCGGGCCCGGCCGAGCCGCGCCATCTCGCGCACCAGGCCGATCATCGCCTCCCGTGCCGCCGCCGAGTGGTAGACGGTGCGCTCATATCCGCGGCCGCGCCACCTCCGGGCGTGGAGCTCGAGCAAGTCGCGGCAGGGCGCTTCCAGATCGTTCCCGTCACGAACCATCCGCATCGTGGCGCCGGCGTGGTGCTCGAGGCCGCGACCCTCCCGCTCGATGTTCCGCCCGATTTTCCCGGAGAGAAACGACCGCCATGAGGGAGTCCCCGCGGGAATGGCCACGAATCTCGCCACCGAGCGGCGGCGTAGCGGAACCGGCCGCTGCCCCGGGCGCGCGAGCCAGTCCTTCGCCCGGGCAATCCCGGCGTCGCCCCGCACCGGCTGGATCGCGAGCTCGTCCCAGTCCCCCTCGCACTGCCAGATCCAGGCGTTGATTGCCTGGAGGGCTTCCGCGGCCGCATCGGGGCGAGCCGGAAATCCGAAGATGCTGGTCTGCCACGGCGCGATCGGACCGAGACGCCGGATCGTGAACGGCCCCACCCGGCGCCGCTCGATCCCGAGAGGGGCCACGCAGAGGAGCTGTCCGCCGGCACCCCGAACCGCCAATACCCGGGGTTGCACCTGTTCACGCAACATCCGCCACGCGTAGTAGGACAGCTCCCAGGTCTGGTACACCGTGGCGATGGGGTCGGCCTCGACCAGCTCGGCCCACTCCCCTCGGAGAGCCAGCAACGCGGATTCGTCGCCGCAGACGTCTATCCGGAGCATCCAGCGCTCACCCGGATCGGGGCTCGGTCGATCCTGCGGCCGCGGGACGCGAAGGAGTCCCCGCATTCCAACTCAGTGGGAGCCAGCGCAACAGGCCGGCCAGAAACCCGCTGCCCCAGGCCAGGTGGATCGTGACGAAAACCAGCGGAAGCATCGGAAAGAAGCGGACCCCACCCCTCGCAGAGGCCAGTGCCGAGGCGAACAAGCTCGCCGACAGGTAGAGGAGCGGGACCATCATCGCGAGGCGCCCGTGGCTGCTGGCGAGCGCAGCCGAGGCCGCCAGAGCGATCACCAGCAACGGCGCGGCCAGCTGGCGCGGGCGCAGCGAGCCGGGGTGGACGATGAAGGTCCGGGCCCGCCACAATCCGTACCGGAAATACTGCCGCGCCAGGGCCGGCAACGATGGGCGGACCCAGTATCGGGAACGGATCGTCGGCGAGAGGAGAATCCGTCCCCCCGCCCGGCGGAGACGGTAGTTGAGCTCGTAGTCTTCGTTGACCAGCCAGCCCTCGTTCATGCCGCCAAGCCGGCGGAGGGTGTCGGTGCGCCAGGCACCGAGATAGACGGTATCCACCCAGCGCTCGTTGTTAGCGTAGCGGAACGCCGCGTCGCCCGCCGCAAACCGCGACTGATAGGCCAACGCGATCGCGCCATCGACGTACCCCAGCCCCATCGGGCGCTGCGGGCCGCCGACATTCTCCGCCTCTCCGGCCATGAGCAGCCGGATGCAGGCGCTGAGATAGTCGGACTCGTAGCTGGTGTGCGAGTCGAGCCGCACGAAGAAGTCGCCGCGCGCCAGCCCCAGCGCGCGATTGAATGCGGCGGCTTGAATGCGGTCCGGGTTGGGAACCAGCCGGATCCAGGGATACCGCTGGGAGAATTCCTGGACGATGGCGGCTGAGCCGTCGCTGCTCTGGCCATCGAGCACCAGTACCTCGAGCCGATCCTTGGGCCAGTCGAAGGCGACGACGCAATCGAGGCAGGTCCCGATGAACCCCGCCTCATTCCGCATCGGAATGAAGACGGTAACCAGGGGCGGGGCCCCCGTCAGGGGCGGACCACCAGCTTCTGCTTGGCCTCCTCCGCACCGGTCGGGGCCTTCGGTTCGTGGCGCAGCATCCGGGAGGTGGCCCGGGTGAGCAGCACCACGAATAGCAGCATCATGATGAGGTGGATGATGCCGGTTGCCATCCCGGTGTTGAATACCGCCCGGGCCGGAGGCTGCATTACCCGCCGGGCCTGGAGCGCGTCGAACGGGAACAGCAGCACCAGGACGGCAAAGAGCGTGGTCGCCACTCGAAGGAGCCAGCGCAGCCCTCGCAGCACCCCCCAGTCCTCCATCGACTTGGCGGTGCCTACCGCCAGCGCGAGCCCTACCGCCGGGGTGACCAGGTAGTTGGCCAGAATCTGGGTTACCGCGAACCGCCAGGTCGAGTTCCCGAAGGCCGAGGGGAAAATCCCGCGTCCCCAATCCAGGAGCGGAATGCCGATGAGGAGGGCGGCGAGGCAGTAGAGGGCGCCCTTCATACCCTCGAGTCGGGACGTTGGCTGGTCGGCCATTGATCAGTCCTGGATGAGTAAGGAGCGCGGTGGATGTGGCAAGCGCCGCTGGCGCCGGGAGTAATGTGTCCCCTCCCGGTCCGGATTGGCAATCGCCGTGGGGGCTCCTGCTTCCTGCCCCCTAAACAAACGACCGGGCCGTCTGTCGACGGCCCGGTCGTGTAAGAATCGAAGGGAGCTTACTTCTTGCGATTGCGGCGCCGCATGGTGCCAAGCCCCAGGCCCACCAAGCCAACCGCCATGAGCCCCATCGTGGCCGGCTCCGGCACCACATCGTACTTCACGAACTCCTGGATGCAGTTCTGGAGGTCGACGCCCTTCTCCCCGCCCGGCTGGCCGCACGATTCACGAGCGCTCCAGTTGGCGTCGGAGATCACGACCCAATCGGCCGGATTCCAGGTCGACGTAATCGTGAAAGCATTCGCTGCCGCGTTGAGGATGACTGCCTCCCAAGCGTAGTCGGGGTCGGTGCCCGGCTCGGTGCCATTTAGTTGGCCGAGGATCTGGGCATTCGTCGGGTAGGCCCAGTTCAAATCGATGACATTCGCGCCGAAGGGCACGATGAAAGCGGAGGTCACCGCCCACATGGCCAGCGACGCTGCGCCCAGCTGCGCCTGGGTCGTGAAGACGCCGGTCCGGATCTGGTTCGCGATGTAGGCCGCGACGACGTACGCGCCCCAGTTGTCGAGATTGCCCGGAGTCAGGTTGCCGAGGCGGGTCTTGCTGAGATCGACGCTGCCGGAACTTACGTCGAGTCGGCTCGTAAACGCCGAGAAGTCCGACAGCCCGGTGGGCACCACGCCGTTCAGCGCGTCGACACAGTAGATGTCGAAGATGCTGACGCCGCCGTCGAAGCTGCCCTTGAAGGGCGCGATGTCCTGACCCGGCAGGCCCGGAACCGTTGCTCCGAATGCCACCACCCTGAAGGTGACGGGCACCGGGGGGGCCGCAAACGCTGCCTGGGCGGAGGCCGCCAGACCAGCAGCGACCAGCAATGAACTCCTCAGAATTCGCATGCGGACACCCTCGAGGTAGTAATGCCGTGAACTGGGACGGACTTTCCCTGGCCGCTCATTCGGCAACGTGTGTGCCACGAATCGACTGGTTTCTTTTCTGTAGACGAACGCGACGGTCTCCGAGCTAACCTGTTGTACAGGAAAGGATTGCACGGTCAATCGGGGCGGGCGGTAGACTGACCTGAACCCCCCTCTGCGGTGGTAAGCCAGCCCTGTGTTGCCGAGATTTGTCGCGCGGACGCTACAGAGGACCCGGATGTACTCGAAATTGTTAAGCCGGATGGACTGAAATCACGCAGTCATTTGCACTTGCAGCATCCCCCGCGAGCCCCCCCAGAAGCCCTCCCGATCACGCGGTCACTGCGTCGCGCTGATCCACTCCCAGGTGCGCTTGAGGCCCTCGCGGAGCGGCACCAGCACTCGGTAGCCCAACACTCGGGTGGCGCGCTCGAGGCTCGCCAGGGAGTCTTTCACATCTCCTGGACGGATCGGCGCAAACTCGGTCACCAGCCCGCGCCCGGTCACTTCGCCGATCAGCTCGGCGAGCTGGAGGAGCGTGGTTCTGGTGCCCGAGCCGATGTTCACCACCCACCCGCTCACCCGCTCGGGAGGCAGCGTTGCAGCGGCCAGATTCGCCGCCACCACGTTGTCGATGTAGGTGAAATCCCGGGTCTGCAGACCATCACCGTACACCCGGGCCGGCACGCCCTGCGCCGACGCCGAGAGCCAGGCGGGAATTACTGCGGCGTACGCCGAGGTCGGACTCTGCCGCGACCCGAAGACGTTGAAGTATCGAAGCGCCACCCCTTCGATCATCCCCGCCCGTGCGAACGCCAGCACCGATTGCTCGCCGGCGAGCTTGGCCGCGGCATAGGGGGAGCGGGGGAGCGGCTCGACCGTCTCGACCTTGGGAAGGACCGGCGTGTCGCCGTAGATGGAGGAGGAGCTGGAGTAGATCAGGCGTCGCACCCCCGCCTCCCGTGCCGCGAGAAGGAGGTTCACCGTGGCGTTGACGTTGTGCTCGTGGCAGCCGCGGGGGTCCAGCATGGAGCGGGGAACGCTGGGCAGGGCGGCGAGGTGCCAGACTACCTCGACCCCCCGGACCACGCGGGCGCAGAGCGCCGGATCGGTGAGATCGCCCTCGACAAACTCCGCCCGGTCGCCCAGCACCGCGAGGTTGGCCCGGTCTCCGGTGGAGAGGTTATCCACCACACGCACCTGGTGGCCGCCGCGGACCAGATGCTCCGCGACATGGGAGCCGATGAAACCGGCGCCGCCGGTTACCAGGCATTTCAAGGGGGAGCCGCTCACGGTCTGGTCTCCGATCGGTCGTCAGGCGGCGCGGCTGAAGCGATCCTTCAGCCGGAGGAAGGGCCGTTCAATGAGAAGATAGGATGCTGCGGCGGCGCCGAACACCAGCGCGAGATTGAGGGGAAAGGACTGTACCATCGCCGCCGAGTGCCGGGCCAGAAACGGCTGCTGCCACAGATACAGCGAATAGCTGAGCACCCCGATGGCTGCGATGGCGCGATGGTTCAGCACCCGCCCCGAGGCGCCGTCGGGATGCCGGAGCCAGTGGTCGACCATCAGCGCGATGGACAGATTCGCCACGCTTTCGCCGATCAGCCAGCCGGCCAGCGCAAACCGCTTTCCGACGCCGTTCGCCACAAACGCCGCCGCCGGCGCGAGCCAGAACCACGCCGAGCTCTGCCAGCGCAAGTATCGCTCGTTCTGGTCGAGCCTGGCGCGGACCAGCGCGAGCAGGCAACCGGTCCCGATGGCATCCATGATGGTGGGGAACGATTCGCCGATCGAAGGCTCGAGACCGCGGAAGAAGTACCAGGTCCCCACCCGGGCCAGCGGGGCCAGGAGCATCACGCCGATGGCCACCTTGAGCCCGCGGTCTCGGCCCAGCCAGAGCAGGGCCGCCGGCCAGAGCAGGTAGAACTGCTCCTCGACCGAGAGCGACCAGATGTGCCCCACATACCAGCTGCGGTTCTGATGGTAGTTGATGGTGTAGGTCGCGGAGTGCAGGAGGTCGCCGGGCTTGAGCGCGATCCAGCCGAGCCACTGGGCGATCAGCATGCACCCGAGAAAGGTGTAGAACGCCGGGAAGATCCGCAGCGTCCGCCGGAGGTAGAACTGCCGGAGGGAAATGGTGCCGGTTTTCTCCAACTCCTTGAGCAGCAGATGGGTGATCAGGAATCCGGAGATGAGGAAGAACACCCGGACGCCCAGATTGCCGAGATCGCCCAGGACGTCGAGCTGCGGGAGCGGAGGGAATCCGGTGGCCCTGCGCAGGTGGGCGCACAGCACCAGGGCAATCGATCCGGCGCGGAGGCCGTCGAGTGAGGGGAGGGAACGGGAGGCCATGGTAACGTCAGGCGGCGGGGGAGAGCAGGTCCTTGAGCGCTTCGATCGACCGACCCAGGGGGACCTCACCCAGCAGCACCAGGGTGGCGAGATAAGCGATCCCACCAACCCCGGCCGCGATCAGCGTTCCCGCCCAGCCCGGCGGAATCAGCGCGCCGAGCCCCAGCATGACCCCGATCATGGCACCGCTGGCCAGGAGGACCGGGCGGGCCACGCTGGGTCGTAGCGCCTCGGGGAATCCTTCATTCGCCGGCCGGCGATTGCTCAGCGCCACGAGCATCTGGCGGATCGCGTAGGCCACCGCCGCGCCCGGAAGACCGAACTGCCAGATCAGCACCACCGTGGTGACGCCGGTAAACACCACCGCCCGGAGGCCCGCCTTGGCCGCCGCGACGTGCCTCCCCACCGCCTGCATCCCCTGCCGAAGCGCGAGATTCAATCCGTCGAGCGGGAAGGCCAGAATGGTGATTCGCATGATCCGGGCGGCCTCCTCGCTCCTGGCGGGGAAGAGGACGCCGGCGATCAGGCCGGCCAGGGAAAAAATCCCGATCGCTACCGGAGCGCAGAGCAGCAGGGTGAGGCGGATGAGCGTGCGAATCTCCCGCTGCGCCGCCGGCTCTCCCTCGACGGCGTGCGCCCGGGAGATCATCGCGTAGGACGCGGTGGCGAGACTGTCCGGCACGACGATGAGACGGGTGGCGGGCAGGGTGCCCGCCTGATAGTATCCGTAACCCGCCACCCCCATCATCTTGGGCGCCACCACTTGATCGATCTGACCCCGGAGCACCGTGGCGAAATCCAGCGCCGCGAGCGCCCGGGTGTCCATCAGCAGCGCACGAAATCGGGCGGTGTCCCATCGGGGCATCAAGGAGTAGCCTGGGGTCCGCGCCATCCGAGCCAGCAGGACCACCATGACGACCGGGTTCACCACGTAGGCGGCGGCCAGGGAAACGGGGCCTCCACCCACCGCCACCACGAACACCGTCGCCAGGGTCACCAGGATCCCCGCGACGAACGTCACCATGGCGTAGGGACGATACTGTTGCCGGGCCTGGATGAGGTCGGCAAAAACATTCGCAGCGGCGTTCAGGATCACCCCGAGCGCGGCGAGCCCGGCGCAGGTGAGGATGACCCCGCGATATCCGAGGGCCAACCCGACCCCGAGCGCGAGAACCGCCGCTCCCCCGCCGAGCGTGAGCCTAAGCCCCAGCTGTTCCGGCACCTTCCCGGCGGCGTCGACCGGATCGGCGGCGGCGGCCCGCACGAAGAGGGTGCGGAGCCCGAGGCCGGTGAGGAATGCCAGACTCCCCGCGAGGCTCGCGCCCACCGCCCAGGCGCCATACCCCTCCGGACCCAGCGACCGGATGATGAATGCCGTTGCCACCACCGAGATGGCATTGAGCAGCAGCGGAAAGAACGCGAGGTAGGCGGAGTCCCCTAGCCGGCGCGCAGTGCTCACGACCCGACGATCTGGGTGGGTGGCATCGGGGGCGTACGCCCGCGGGCCGAAGCGCCGGGAACCGGGGCCGAACGCTGGGCGCGCCACCCGGGGCCGCGCGCCGGTGCGCTGCGCTTCCCGCTCGGTTCGGGCACCGGCGCGGCAACCGGCAGGGGTGAACCGAGCAGCACCGCGGTGGCCAGCCCAAGCGGCATGTACAGCAGCGGCTGGTAACCGTTCGACAGGAAGAACCCGGTGACCACGGTCCCCACCAGGGCGGCAAAGATATAGCCGTTCAGTGCGGCCTCGTCGGTGCCGATCCCAGGTTGAGTCTTACGGAGGGAGAGTGCCCGACGGCGCTGGGCGTTGGTGCCCTTGAACAGCGTGTGCCACAGCAGGGTGAACGACACGAGCCCGGCGACCCCGAGCTCGGCGCCGTACTGTACGAAGGAGTTGTGGGCGGCCCGCTCCGGCCCATTGATTATCCCGAAGTACACCGGGTAGTTGCCGATACCGAGACCGGTGGGGCGCTTGAGCATCCAGATCATGCCCTGGCGCCAGAACGAGAGCCGCCCCTCATTCTCCGTCACGTTGTAGTCGGTGCCGCTGAAATCGAGAAACCGTTCCGACTGCAACGATCCCACGGTGAACACGAACACTGCGGCGGCGGCCGAGGCGAGCAGCACCAGAAATATCCGTTTCCGCCCTGACTCGCCCTGCAGGATCAACGCAATCCCCGTAGCGAAGAGTCCGATCAGGGCCCCCCGGCTCGCGGTGGGAACGATGCCGGCCACGAAGAGAATCGCGATCGCTCCCCAGAACACCCGGCGCCGCACCGACCCCTGGCCGAGCCAGAGCGCGATGGGAATCGCCGTCACCAGGATCGACCCGAAATCGTTGGGGTCGAGGGACAACCCTACCTTCAATCGCTCGACCTTGGGCTCCAATCCCCGCTCGGCGCGGTTCTGGTTTTCCCACTCCTGCTGGTCGAGCTCCTGGTCGGTGAGCGGCTGGAAGGTCGGAAAGAACAGCGACTTCGCCGTCACCGCGCCCGCGGCGAGGATGTAGATGCTCATGGCCAGCCGGAGCCAGCGGCGGTCCCGGAGGAACACGGCGCAGCTGAGGAACACCGTGACGGTGATGAAGAAGCGATTGACCAGGAAATCGACGGAGCCGGAAATGTAGATTCCCAGAAACGTCGTCACGATGGCGAGAGCGGTGATGAACGCCACCAGGCGGACCGCGCGCGAGGCCTTCCAGATGGTCCCCCACGCCCGGCCGGGGATGGCAATGCCGAGGCCGAGCGCGAAGAGAATGGTCAGGATCATGGGGAGCCGCGGCACGAAGAGCACCGGAAACACCTCGTGCATCCGGACCACCGCGTACCCCAGGTACACTCCCAGCGCCGCGGCGAAAAAGCCCTCGGAAGTGCCCGCGCGGCTGAGGGAGAAGCCCCCCATTCTGGGCCGGCTCTTGCCGGCGGCGTCGGCGCTTGCCTGAACCGCCTCGACGACTTGCTGGATGGAGCTCATACGCCTGAGTCCCTGATCGCGGTGGTCCACTCGGCCGCCGGCGTGACCGCGCGGCCCGCCAGCGCCCCTCGCACGGCGGACTCGACCTGCTGGAGACGGGCATCCCAGCTCATCGCCTCGACCGCCCGTTGCCGTTCGAGCGCCTTCGCCGGCGGCTCGGTCGAGCCCAGCGCCGCATCCAGGGCGCCCAGGAACTCTTCGCGGGTGTCAGCGATCCGCACCACCGCGCCGAACTTTGCGATTTCCGGGGTGCGGACCGACACGACGGGAACCCCCATGGCCAGGTACTCCCGCAACTTGATCGGATTGGCGTGCAACACCTGCGGTGTCAGGTGGTAGGGAATGATGGCGGCGTCGAACCCCTTCCCGTACGCCGGAAGACTGTCGTACGGCCGCCACCCGAAATAGTGGAGATTCGCGCGACGCGGAATCTGCGCCTCGGGCACCGCAACCCTGCCGATCAGGGCGAACGACCAGTGAGGCCTTTGCTCCGCGAGCCAGGCCACCAGCCCGAGGTCGATCCACGCCTCGATCAGCCCGAAGAAGCCGATGACCGGATGGGGCAGGGCCCGGAGGTCGCCGGGCACCTCGGTTTCGGGCGCGCCCGCCCGCGCGAAGTGCTCCACGTCAACTCCGTGCGGGCTCGCCAGCACCCGCGGATTGAGCGCCCGCTTGGCGGGAACCAGCGTATCCGAGGCCACGAACACCAGGTCGGCCCTCCGAGTCAGCGCTTCGTCCATGCGCGCAACGGCCTCCCGGTCCACGTTCGGCAGAGAGGCGTAATCGTCAATGCAGTAGTACACGCTCAGCGCCGCGCCCAGACCGCCGGCAAGGTATCCAACGTGCGGTACCATGAACCAGAGCACCGGTTGCCGGATGCCCGCGCGCCACAGGTGAAGCCGCAGCGCCGCCCGACCGAGCCGGCAGTTGAGCCACCGCACGCTCCGGCTGCCGTGAAACGGCAGCTGGAAAAGCGTCATCACCGACAGGCCCTCCGGCACTGCCGTAGGCCCCCGCAGAGCGCGGATCACCTTCCGGAACGCTTTTTTCAGATCCCGCCCCGAGGCGGAGGGTGCCCGAAGCCCCGGGCACTCCACATAGAGAACTCGGTGCCGCCGCCCCAGCCAGCGGGCGATGTGGTGGCTTGAAGTCCGGTTCTCCGCTCCCCAGTCGTTGCCGAAAAACACCACCGTCATCCGCTCGCCCGGCGCCGGGTCCACGGCCTGGTCCAGCGGCTGCGTCATCGGTCCACTCCCAGACCAGGCCGAACCCTCGGGCACCGCGGGTCTCGCTTCCCGTAACCCCGACTTTCGCCGGTGGATGCGCCCTGCGGGAATGTGTTGCGCATCCGCAACATAATCTCCTGCGGGAACGGATTGCCGTCTCAAGCCAAGCGCTTATGGCAAGATTTAGGCGAGGCGCATCCCCGGCTCCGGCCCTTATCGGGCCCCGCGCCACTGGAGATCCACCACCAGCGGACGATGGTCGGAGCCGATAGCGGGGCCGACGAAGGCGGCAAGCACCCTCCACCCGGGGCCCACCAGGACGTGGTCGATCCGGACGCCGATCAACCGGGTGCGTTTGGTGGTTCCGAATCCGTTCCCCGCGGCTCCGAAGGCATCCGTCAGGTCACCCCAATGCCCCTGGAAAATCGCGCTCTCATCCGGGAGGTTGAAGTCACCCCCGACGATCGTCGGTCCGCGTCCCGCATCCACCCATCGGCGCGCCGCGAGGCTCTCGGAATTGCGTTCGATGATGTTGTCGGCGATGGCCCCGGCGGCTTCCCAGAACCGGATCCGCACCGCGTCCTGCAGTCCCGATCGGGGCGTATTCAGATGGACGTTGGTGACGGAGATCGGCCCCCAACGGCTCTCCAGCTCGTAGCGGATCACGTTGTCGGCGCCGCCGATTCGCCAGAATTCGCCGGGATCCTGGCGAGCCCGGGCGCGGATCGGTAGCCGGCTCATCGCGCAGACGAAGCGCTCCGGATCCGTTTCCCAGCCGCGCAGCTGCTGCAGGCGGTCATCGAACTCGGCGCTGCACTCCTGGAACAGGATCACGTCGGGTTCCAGGGCAAGAATCCGGGCGAGGTCGACCTGCTGGCCCCCCTCGACGTTCGCGGTGACGATTCGGAGTGCCCCGTCCGGTTTCCCGCTCACTCCCCATGCGCGGGGGCTGATCCGTAGACCCAGCACCGGTCCGGCGAGAATCAGGGCGGCGAGCGCGGTGATCGGAAGTCCTCGCCGGTCGACCAGCATCCCGGCGAGGGCGATCGGGATCAGGGGAAGTGCGAAAACCCAGCGCGGGCCGTAGAGCGCAAGCGTCACCGGCCACCAGCGGTCGCCGAGACTCCAGAACGCGGCGGCCAGGACGACAACCGCCCCGAGATACGCCCACGCCACCAGCCGGGTGAGGCGCCGCACCGGCATCTTGAGCAGTCCAGTCATCCCACGGGGCTCGTCGGGTCCTGGCCGAGACGGACGGCGTGAATGGCGCGGACCATCTCCCATGCGGTCACGAAGTGGAGGTGCCATCCCCGCGATTCGGTCTCCTGCCGGAAGAGGCGGAACAACTGGTCGAGGCCCCCTTCCAGCAGGCAGTCGGCGTTGGCCTCCTGCGCCCCGTGGGCGTGGAGCTTGATGAACCGGTGGTTGCCGAGGCGCGGCGCATTGGCCATCCAGAGGCGAACCCGGTGGCGCGACGGCGGCGCGTTCGCGGCGAGCTCGCCCACTTCGAGCGACGGCGCGAGGAGACGCCGCCGATGCCGACCGATCGCGAGCGGACCGGGGACCATCAACAGCCCGGGTCCGTCCGGGCTCCCCGGGTGCACCTCGCGCCCACGATCGTGCGACCGGGGGCGGGCGGGGCGCTCTTCATCGGCCCAGTACAGGGTGTTGACCATACGGCTCTGCGACGGGTCCGGCGCCGCAGGCATGGTGAAATCGGCGTAGCAGCCGAGCTGCTGCAGCAGCTCGATCTCGTTATCGAGGCCGCACCACCGGCCGTCGGGGCGGGCGTTGTCGAGGGCCCAGTTTCCGTGAATGAATCCGAACACCTTTCGTCCGTCGTGGGTTCGGAGCAGGCCGTGGTCGTGCGCCAGCGTGCCCACGAAGGCCCCGACCCGATTGACAAAATCCGCCTCGCCCTCTCCGTCGTGATGGATGTGCACCTCCACGTCGGCGATGCCCCGGCGGCAGAGCCCGGCGAGCGATTCCAGCAGCCGCGGACGGTATTCCTCCTCGGGGTAGAAGAAGACATAGCGCGGCGGCCGCCCAAGCTCGTCCCTATGGCGGGAGGCGATCTCGGGCCAGACCTCCACCCATCGGGCGACCCGTTCGGCGGCGACCGCATCGGTCGCGTCGCGCCAGTAGGGCTCGAAGTGGTCGCTGATCGTGAGCCAGATGTGCGGCCGTCCGGGGCGGCCGCGCGGCCGAACCAGTCGGCGGATGTAGCTCTTGAGGAGCGAGGGCCCCCATAGCTGGGCGTTCCGGGGCAATCTCACGCCGCCACGACCCTTCGGGCCTGCCGCAGCCGCTCGATCAGCTGCACCAGCATCTCTGCCGAGGCGGCCTGCTCGGGTGCTTGATGGTACGCCTCCAGCGGCGGGGGTGAAGCGAGGGCGGCCCCGATGGCGGCGGCGAGTGCTGCGGCATCGCCGGCCGGGACGAGCGCCCGCGGATCGCTGACCATGTGCGGCACGCTCCCCACCGAGGTGGATATGAACGGTGTACCGCACGCGACCGACTCGATCAGCACGTTGGGGGTTCCCTCGGACCGGCTCGAGAGCACCGTCAGCGACGCCGCCCGATACCAGACCGGGAGGTCGGCATGCGGTGTCGGTCCGGCGAACCGGACCCGCGCCGACAGGCCCCTCCGGGCGACGGCAGCCTCGAGAGACGATCGAAGCGGACCATCGCCGACCAGCGCGAACTGCCAGGCACGATCCGCGATGGAGGCCAGCGCGGCCAGCAGGAGGTCGAGGTCCTTCACCTCGACCATCCGCCCCACCCAGAGCAGCAGCGGTGTCCCGGGATCGAGTCCCAGAGTGCGTTTGGCCAGGGCGCGGTCTCCGGGGACGAACCGCTCCCGGTCCACGCCCCGCGCGAAGGCATGCACCCGGTCGGCCGGAACCCCGAGGCTCACCAGTTTCTGCGTGAGGTCGGCGCCGATCGCCACCACGGCGTCGGCTCGGAGGAGGACATCCAGAATCACCTCCCGGCGCGCGGGCTCCTGGGTTAGCAGCAGGACATCCGACCCGCCCACCATCACCACCCCGGGGACACCCGCCTCGCGAGCGGCGCGAAGCGCCACGGCGCCATCGGGATGGGCCCAGTAGCCCAGCACCGCATCGGGGTGGTAGGTGGCGATTTCCCTGCGCACCAGGGACCGAAGCGCGTTCCAGAGGAACCCGGCGTAATGTCGGCGCAGGATCCCCGGCGTGTAGAAGTAGCCCCGCCAGATCAACTCCGGATCGGGGGCTGGCGCCGGCCCGGTGCCACGCCGGCGTCGCAGCAGGTCGGTCCACGCCACCGGCACGATGACCCGGACGCTGTGGTGGACACGCAATGCCTCCACCAGCGACCGGTTGAACACCCCCTTCGTCGGATGGATGGGGGTGGGATAGACGTTCGTAATCAGGAGGAGGCGCACCGGTTGACCACCACCATGAGCTTCCCGGCGGGCGTGAGGGGGATGTCGTCGACTCGCTGCAAATCCAGGGTAACGCTGGGCCCGGTGACGGCGGCTATCGCGCTCCGCAAGTGCTGCTCGTCGGCGGCCCGCCAATCGGAGGTCACGATGAGCAGCAGGGTGATCCGGTCCGGGGCATCCTGGATGACCTGAAAGCGGCGAATCGCCTCGAAGTCCTTCACGAGATGCGGGAAGAATTCCCCGGGGATCTTGCGTCCGTCGGGCGTGGTCAGGACGTCGAGCCGGCGGCCGACCACCTTGCGGAGGAGCGGTAGGCCGCGCCCGCAGGTGCAGGTCTCGAACCCGGCGACCGCGCGGTCGCCGTTGGCGTACCGGATGAACGGCATGCCGAAGTTATGGAGATCGGTGATGACGACGCTGCCTTCCTCGCCCGGCTTGGCCGGCTCGCCGCGATCGGTGAGGATTTCGATCAGCAGATGCTCGGATGTCAGGTGCAGACCCTGGTGCCGGTCGCATTCCGCACCGATGAGCATGAACTCCCGGGACCCGTAGGTTTCGAACACCGGCGCCTGGAACACCGACTCGATCAGCTCCCGCTGGAAATCGAACAGCTTCTCCGCGCCCACCACGATCGAGCGGGGACTGAACGGACGCGCCCCGGACTGCTGGAGGAGGCGGGCCAGGAAATAGATCGGATTGGCATAGGCGACGATGACGTCGGGCCGGTCCGCTTCGAGGCGGGCGAGAAATTCCGCGGCGCTGGCGTCGTTGAGCGTGAACGAGTTGAACACCCGCCGCCGGTACAGCCGGTCGTAAAGATTGATTTTCCAGCTCCGCCACCGCGACTGCTCGTCGAGGGGAACCCCCCAGAGATAGAGCTGTTTGGTTCCGGGGGCCGCACCGGCCCAGCCGTATCCCCGGTGCCATGCCGCCATCCGGCGGTCGTAACTCCCGTCGTCGAGGAAGAACCTGAGCGGCGTGCCGCTCGATCCGCCGGTGGCCTTGGGCTGGAGTTTGAGTCCGGGAGCGTGGCTCCGCATGCCCGGCAGATTTTCCCGGATGAGATCCCGGTCGATGATCGGCCAGCGGGCATAGTCCGCCGGGGTACGCAAGGCGTCCGGGCCGATGCCCAGGGCGGACCAGGTCTCCTGGTAGTACGGGCAGGTATCCCAGGCGTGCTGGATCAGCCGGCTGAGCGCCCGATTCTGGATGTCTCCCAGCTCGTCCCGGGTGTACCATTGCGAGGTCTGCAGGTCGGCCCAGTACTGGAACACTCCTCGGCGCTTGACGCCGGTCTCGAAGCCGCGAATCAGGACGTCCCGATAGAATCCCTCGGTGACCCGGCGCGCCATTGCCAGCGGGCCGGCGGGGCGGGGGACGTGGCGGCCGTTCTGCGGGGCCTTCATCTCGGGGAAAAGGATCCCGCGGACGGCCAGGAGTTCCCGGTAGAGCGACTCGTACTTCTCCACCATGCTGTCCGCACTGAACTCGTTTTCGACCCGGATTCGTCCCGAGCGGCCCATCTCGCCGGCCAGCTGACGGTTCTCCAGCAGTCGGAGGGCCGCGGCCGCCAGCGCTTCCGGATCGGAAGACGGCACCAGGAGCCCGGTGCCCCCGTTCACCACCACTTCGGAGTTTCCGCCCACGTCCGTCGCCACCACCGGGAGGCCGGACGCCATCGCTTCCAGCAGCGTGAGGGAGATGCCTTCGCTCAGCGAGGACATCAGGAACAGGTCGGCGCCGGCGAGCCGGTCGCCGATGTCGTGCCGGAATCCCAGCAGATCGACATTGGCGCCGAGCCCCAGCTCGCGGATCACTTCCTCGATGCGGCCGCGGTCGGGGCCGTCTCCCACAACCTCGAGGGTGAACCGCGGTTCGGCGTCGACGATGCGCCGCACCGCGCGGAGCATGGTGGGGAAGTCCTTGATCATGTTGAGGCGGGCCACCGCGATGCCCCGATATCGAAGTGGGCGCCCCTCGCGAACCGGCATCCCGATGTCTTCCAGGCTGATCCCGTTCCGGATGACCCGCAGCTTGCGTTCGGGAACCCGCTCCACCAGACGCGCCATCCGGGCCGAGTCCGCCGAAACGGCGACGACGACGTCGGAAAGCCGGGCCGCGATCTGGTGCCCCACATCGGGCCCCGGCTCTCCGGGGTGGTAGTTCCGGCCGTGCTTGGTGTGGACCAGCACAGGGATGTGGGTGAAGATGCGCGCCGCGGCGCCGAGCTGGTTGGGTGCCGGGTTATGGGTGTGGAGGACGGAGGGCTGGAGGTCCCGCAGCCGTCGGACCAGCCGATTCAGCGCCGCGAGGGCTCCGCGTCCGGTGGTACCCAGGACCTCGGTCGAGATGCCGGCCTTCGCGAAGCGGTCGCCCAGGTCTCCCTCTTCGTGGATGCAGATGACGTGGGGTTCGAACCGTTCGCGGTCGCAGTATTTCGCCAGGTTGAGGATGACAACCTCCTGGCCCCCGATCCCGAGGGAAGAGACCAGGTGGACGACTCGATGCGGGCGGGTGCGCGGCACGGTCACGGGCGGGCTGCTCGGATGCCGGCGGCTCAGGCGCCGCTGGACGTCGGAACCAGCGGCGTCAACACCCGCTCCGACTGCTTGAACGGGTCGTGGCGGAGCGCGACGGGAATGCGGGGCCGCAGCAGGCGAACCAGCACCCGCGACCCGAAATCGGAGGGTTGGGCGGGGAGGCGGAGGAACCGGCAGACGCTGAACACCCGTCGGCGGAACGCCCAGTTCTTCATGAACTGCTCGTTGTAGAACTTGAAGCCCCACCGCTTCTCGAACAGCTGGTGGGACAGGTCGATGAACTTGTCCTGCCAGCGGAAGAAGAAGAAGACCAGGTCCTGCCAGGTGGGGCGCTCATGAATGTTGTCGAACAGTACGTGGGCCTTGGGCTCCCCCCAGATGGGAATCCCGAGCCGGTGGAGCTGCAGCCCCATGTCGATGTGCTCCCGCACCACCATCGGCGGATAGTCGAGCTGCCGCAGCACCTCGGTTTCCGCGAAGAAAGCGTGCAGTTCGAAGAAATCCACCACGTGGGGATCCTGCGGAAGCTCCTCCGGCGCCGCGCGACGAAACGGTTTGTAGTCGAAGACGTACAAGCGCCCGTCGACCGTCACCTTCCGGAGCTCGGTATGGGACACATGATTCCGCATGGTGAGGCCGCGGGGATCGATGTCGAGGCCTTCCCGCTCGAAGGTGACCGGCAGAACGACCCGCGCCCCGGCCTGGGCCCGCGCCATCAGCAGGCGGAGCCACCCCGCCATGACGTAGGTATCGTTGTCCACCCAGGCCACGTACGGCGTCGTGATCTGCGGGAGATACGCCTCGAAACCCACCATCGGGATCACCCGGCCGGTCGCCACGATCTCGAGCGGCACCTTGGCGGCGACGCGCCGGATCTGGTCGAGATCGGCGCGGGAGTACCCGAAATCGAGTACCGCCAGGCGAAAGGGCACGTCGGTGTTCCGGACGATCGCCTCGACGCAGGCCGCCACACTGCTGAAGCGATCCCGCGGCACGACCACGATGGTGACCGGTTCGATCATGACGAGCTCCTCATGCGAAAGACGCCGGCGGTTTGTCCGGTTCCAGCACGCGGTTGTAGAGATCGAGGTGCCGCCGGGCAAAGCCGGCGGTGTCGAACTCTCGTTCGGCCAGCTCCCGGGCGCCGGCACCCAGCGCCGCGCGGAGCCCCGGATCATCCGCGAGCCGCGCCAGCGCCTCCGCCACCGCCGCCGGATCCTCCGATGCCACCAGGAGGCCGGTGTGCCCGGGCCAGACCAGCTCCGGCACGCCGCCGACGCTCGACCCGATGACCGGGACGCCGCACGACATCGCCTCGACGATCGCCAGGCCAAAGGCCTCCTGCCGCGGGGTGTGCAGCAGGAGGTCGAAGGCGGGGAGCCAGGTTTCGACCTCCCGCTGGAAGCCCAGGAAGCGGACTCGGCCGCCCATCAGTTCTCCCGCGAGTACTTCGAGGCCCGCCCGGGCCTCGGCGCTTCCATCCCCCAGCACGACCAGACAGGCCTCTCGTCCCGGAGACCGGCCCACCCATTCCACGAATCCTCGGATGGCGACATCGAGGCCCTTCTCCGCACCGAAATGCCCGACCGATCCGACCAGCAGCGCCCCCTCGGAGAGCCCGAGCTCACGCCGCCGTGCCACGCGACAGCCGGGGTCGGGCCGGAATCGTGACGTATCGACGCCGAACGGAATCCGGATCACCTTGGACGGCCGGATCCAGTTGCTTCGGCGGAAGTACGCTTGGCGCTCGCTCGATCCGGTGACGACCGCGGACACCGCCCGCAAGGCGAGGGCATTGCGCAGCCGGTCCCGCAACCGTTCCGAATCGATTCCCAGCGACCGGTGAAAGGTCATCACGACCCTGGGCGCGCCGCGAGTGAACGCCCGGAGCCGGAAGGCCAGGAAGTGGCTCGGCGCGTCGTGTACGTGGACGATCGCGTGGCCGCGCTCGAGGGTGAATCGGCGGAGCCGGTCGAGCGCCACACGATCCCAGAGCCCCCCAGAGGACACCGTCTCCACCCGGCCGAATCCTCCAGCGGCCGACCGGGAATCCGCGTCGAGCTCTGTCAGGCTGCAAAGGTCGCACTCCACCCCGAGCGGGCGAAGGCCCGCCGCAAGACGGAGAATCGCCTCCCGGCGGCCTCCGCGGCTGAACGAGAGGGTCATCTGCAGGACTCGGAGCCCCACTCGACCTCCCTTGGGATCGAGCCTGAAGTCTTCACACGCTTAAGTATCAGTGGCAGGGCAGCTTCCGTGCCATCGGTTGCATGCGGCCCTGGTGCCCGGCGGTGGCTGGTTCGGTCCACACCGACTCCCCAAGTCGGGACTGGCGAGGCCCCTGGTGAGCGGCGTAAATTATTGCCACAGTTTGATTTGAGCCATGACGCCTCAGCCGCACCGGCTTCCGGGCATCCTGGTGGGGGTGGCCCGGGCCGTGCGTGCTCGACCTCGCGGCCCATGGAACCCGAGGAGAAGAGAATGGCCACATGCGGGTGACTGTGGTGGTGCCATGTTACAACGAGGCCGAGCGGCTTCAGCCTGGACGATTCGACGCCTACCTCCAGTCACACCCCGGCATCCGCTTTCTGTTCGTGGACGATGGGAGTACTGACGAGACGGCGAGGGTCGTCGGCTCTGTCGCGGCAGTCGGGAGGGAGCAAACCTCCGTCCTTCGGCTGAATCGCAACTCCGGCAAGGCCGAGGCAGTTCGCCAGGGACTCAATGCCGCGCTAGCCGACGGCGCGGAGGTGGTCGGATTCTGGGACGCCGACCTCGCCACCCCGCTCGAATGCATTCAATCGTTCCTCGCTGTGCTCGAAACCCGCCCGGGGATTTCCTGGGTCTTCGGTGCACGGGTGAAGCTCCTGGGTCGGGAAATCCACCGCCGCGCGGCGCGCCACTATGCGGGACGGGTGTTTGCGACCGTGGCGTCCATGGTGCTCCGGTTGCCGGTGTACGACACCCAATGCGGCGCCAAATTGTTTCGCGCCGACGTGGACCTCCGCGCGGTGCTCGCGGAGCGGTTTACCACCCGATGGATCTTCGACGTGGAGATGATTGCCCGGCTGGTCCGGGTGCGCCGCCGGTCCGGGGGCCCGCTGGTCGAGACGTCCATCTATGAATATCCGGTCGAGCAGTGGATCGATGTCCGGGGATCGAAGCTCCGGCTCAGAGATTACGTGAAGGCCGCCCGGGACATGTTCCGTATCTGGCGTTCTCTCAGGGAGAAATAATGACGTCCTCAGGCGCCCAGCCGCCGCCCGCCGGACCCGCGAGTTCGACATCGACCAGTTTGCAGGTCGGCCTGCCATTGGGTCTCCTGGCGGTCCTCCTGCTCGTGGGTCAGCACGCCTTCACGATCCAGGAGGATGAGGTGCTGATCGCGCAGCAGGCGCTCCTGCCGATCCGCGAGATTATCGTCCCCTTTCTCACCGGTGTGGGACACCACGCCCATCCCCCCTTCAGCGACGCCATCCTGCACGTCTGGCTCATGTTGACCGGCGGCTCCCTGGCCTGGCTACGCGTACTGGACATCGCCGTCTATGTCGCCGGGGTCGCCATCCTCGGGCTGGCCGCGCAGAATATCGGTGGTACCCGTGCCCGCATCGTTCTCCTCTGGACCGCCTTGCTGTGGCCCTTCGGCTTCCACTACGCCTGGCTGTTCGGGTGGTTCAGCTTCGGATTCTTCCTGGTTGCGCTGGTGACGTGGCTCTACACCCGAGTGCTCGAATTCCCCAGCATCGGCCGGTGGCTGCTCCTCGTTCTGGCGGCGGCGGCCCTGCTCTGGACCAACTACTACGGCTGGGCCGTGCTCGGGTTGCTGGGCCTCGACTACCTCCTGGCCGGTCCCGGCACCTTCCGTCAGAAGAGCATCACGATCGCGGGAGCCCTGATCCTCGCCGCCATCGCTTTCCTCCCGTTGTTCCGCGTGTTGCTCGCCACCGTCGCGGTGCGCACCGACGTGCAGTGGGCCCTGACCTCGCGCGTACTGTACGCCGGGTGGCTGGGATACGCGTTCTTCGCGAGCGAGGCGATCGCCCCCTGGGTCCTGGCGCTGAGTATTCCCGCGGCGCTGGCAACGCTCGGCCTGCTCGGCGCGCTGTTGCTCCGCGGGTCCGCCCCGGCGCGGCGGGCGGTTCTCGGATTCATCGTCCTCCTGGTGATTATGTCGCTGTTGGGCGTGGCGGGGTCCAAGCGGGTGTTCTTTCTGGGTCCCTGGCTCCTCCTCGGCGTCTCGATTTTCGTGACCCAGGCCACCGGCCGGATTCGCGGCGTCGCCGTGCTTTCGCTCGGCGTGCTCGCCGCCCTCGGGTGGTTCGGATTCGCCACGCGGCGTTACTACGGAGCGCTCCGCTTCTTCGATCCCTGGCCCGAGGTGGTCGCGTCGGCGGCGCCGAAGCTCGCGGACGGCGCCACTGTGGTCTCCTATCATCCGAGCTTCTTTTTCTATCTGACCTACCGGCTGCAGGTGCCCGCCGATCGCCGGCCCTGGCGGCTCACCGGCCTTCTCCCGCGCGACCTGCAAGCCGCCGGAGTGTTCGATCCGGTGCAGTTCCTCGCGAGCAAGCGCTCGCCGAGCGGGCGCTTCCTGTTCATCAAGTCGGCGGGGTTCATCGAACGACAGGAGGAGGCGCGGCCGCTCGAGGAACGCCTGGCCGCCCAGTGCCGCCTCGCCGACAGTACCGGCTATCTG
>JBGPEJ010000007.1:0-29142 GCA_041482775.1 Gemmatimonadota bacterium
AGGCGCCGGGCATCCTTCGCGAGCACGGCGAGGATCCAGGTTTCGGTGTCCGTCGTGCCACCGGGAACCCGGATGGTGCCGCGGCCCAGATAGATCACCTCGGCCGCGCGGGTCGCGCCGAACTCCCCCACTTCGAATCTGGCGTCGAGCTCCTCGACCGGCGCCTTCCGGATCGGCCAGCGTCGAAAGATGCCCCGCTGCCTCTGGCGGGAACGCAGCATCAGCCACTCGCGCGTCGCGCCCGCCAGCAGAAGGGCAAGGACCACGAGCAGGAGGGTGGTTACGAGGGGCGGCTGCAGCACGCCTCCTGATCCGATGGGACGGGCATGACGCACCGTGCGTCGGGCGGTCGATGCATGCAAAGATACCCGACGGAAGAAACCCGGGCGACGGCCCCGCTAACCCCGCTTGCAGGTAACCCGCCGGACCACGGCCCGGGCCCTCGGCTGGCGGGGCTCGCCGTTGGAATCCTGAGCGTCCGCCCAGCCGCGTAGCGAGTCCGCCCCGATCTTGAGCAGCAGGCGCACCCCCGCCAGTCCGGTGGTCCACGAGAGCTCGAGTGAATCACCCCGCACCAGGCGCCAGGACCACGGGGCGGGATGGGCGCCGGGGGTCGCGGGCGGCGCCGATTCGAGACGCCGATATCCGAGGCGGCCGTACGGCGGCGGCAGAACCCGCGCGGTGAGGCGGAACTCCGGAGGTGGCTGATGGACCGACGGTTGCCCCGACGGAAAGGGGCCGGACCACGCGCCCAGCCGGAGGGCGTAGCAGCCCACGAAGGTGGCCGGATCGCGAGGCGGCGGCGCTTGAATCGGTACGTCGCCGGCGCGCGCCATGGACAGCGGGAGCGCCAGGGACGCCATCCACCGGAGCCGGGGCATCGAACGAGTGCGGCGGGTTCCCGGGCGAGACACCATATTATTGTGCAGGCCGGTGAGGGGGTTTCGAGGCCCGACCTGAGGGGGCGCCATGCGCGTTCGCGAGTTCATGTCCGCACCGGTACTCACCGTCCGAGAGGACAAGCATCTGCAGGCCGTGGAGGAGATCATGGCCTGGGCCCACATTCGGCACGTGCCGGTAGTGAACGCGAGTGGGCGCTTGGTCGGAATCCTCAGCCATAGGGACCTCCTTGGCGCTGCGATCTCCACCCTCGCGATCAAGATCTCTCGGGCCGAACGAAAGCAACACCTCGCCGCCAGCGACGTCCGGGCCCTCATGCGTCAGCCGGTGGAGACGATCGGTCCGGATGAGCCGGTCCAGGTTGCCGCGCACCGGATGCGGGCTCACAAGATCGGCTGCTTGCCGGTCATCGAGGGTGACCGGCTGATCGGCATGCTCACCGAGGCCGACCTCCTGGGGGTTCTTGAGCGAATGCCACTCGCCGGAAGCGGAGAGTAGGAAACCGGCGGGGGCCGGTCCTGGCGCCACCCCGTCATCGGGCACCGGCCGGAACCGGGATGCTGACCGTGGCCCAGGATCCGCCCCCTCCGGTGCTATATCGAAGATCGCGGATCATCACCCGGATACTGTCGCCACGCCGGTCCGCTTCGAACTGGGGGAATCGCGACCAGCCGAGAAAGAGCCTCCCCGCCGTGGTTGCCGAGGCGGCGCGCGCCCCGGGTTCGTCGAAGCCGGCGGACTCGCGCGCGCTCACCGCATACCGCGCCGGCCGGCCCCAGGTGAGTACACCGCGTTCATAACTATTGCCGAGATCCCGGATGACCGAGCGCCGAAAGGGGTTGAAGAAGGCTGGCGCAACCATGGTGCGCCGGGCCGGCGGGCCTTCCGCCTCCCGTTCGACGATGCGAACTCCGACCCGGGATGACACCAGCATCCCGGCGATGTAGAGGAGACAAATGCTCAGGGCGGCTCGGGCGGGAAAGGTCGTCCAGAGGCGCCAGGAGGCGGAATCCGGCGGACTCGCGCCGGTTGCCCGCCCGGCGCGCCACCGACTCAGGGCGATGCCGAGTCCCAGCACAAGCCACACCCACGGGTCGACGATGAAGAGCGCATCCCCGTAGAACCAGCGCCCGGAGAACGGCATGAGCAGGCGGACGCCGTAGGTGTTGAGGAGATCGAGCAGCGGGTGGGAGCCAACTCCGACTGCGGCAAGCGCCAGAATCCAGCGGGCATCGACGGGAGCACGCGCCGGGTGGCCGCCCCGCGAGGTACGCCGCGCCCAACCCACGATGGCGGCGGTCAGAAGCAACGGAAACACGGCAAGGGCCAGCACGCCGTGGGTCCATCCGCGGCGAAACCCGAGCGCGTCGGTGCTCGAAGCCAGGAAGTAGAGGAATCCGTCGACATCGGGGAGATTGGCCCCGATGAGCAGCGTCGCGCTGCCGAGGCCGGACCGGCGCTTGAGACCTGATTCGGCCAGTGCGAGGCCGACCAGGGTATGGGTGATGTTGTCCATCGGGAGAGTACCGGGAATGAATCCTCTCTATTTCGCCTCGCCGGGCCACTGGCGCAAGTGGTTGAGCGCCCACCACGACACCGCACCGGAGCTCTGGGTCGGGTTCTACAAGAGACGCTCGGGTGAGCCCAGCCTCACTTGGCCCGAGGCGGTCGATCACGCGCTCTGCTTCGGATGGATCGATGGAATCCGCAAGAGTGCAGACGAGCGCCGCTACGTGATCCGGTTCACGCCCCGCCGGCCGGGAAGCATCTGGAGCCTGGTGAACGTCAAGCGGGTGCAAGTCCTCATCGAAGATGGCCTGATGCGGCCATCCGGCCTTGCGGTGTTTCGAGTGAGAAAGAAGTCCGGCGTGTACTCCTATGAACAGCGCAAAGCGGCCACCTTGGGCCGGGCATTCGAGGCGATCGTGAAGGCCAACCGTGCGGCGTGGCAACACTTTCAGGCGCAGCCGCCGGGATACCGGAGAGTGGCCAGCTGGTGGGTCATCAGTGCCAAACGAGAAGACACCAGGCTGCGGCGGTTGGCGGTCCTCATCACGGCCTCGGCGCAAGGCCGCCGCATCGGCCCGCTAAGCGGGAACTGACCCGCCGTTCACTGGGCGGGCGCGGGGATCAGCGCGTACTTGGCCGCGAGTCGCGAGATGGTGTTCACGTTGCGGAGGGTCGCTCGGACCTGCAGGGCTCGCTCGATCACCATATTCGAAACCAGCGACTCGCCCTGCCTCTTCTGGCAGAGCCAGTACAGCTCACGGCCGTGCAGGTGCAAGTCGTCGATGTCCGACCGCAACCGCATCAGCGCCTTGACGGCGGGATCCCCGAGCGGCTCCTTCAGGAATCCCACACTGAATGCCCCGGCTCCACGGAGCCGCGCCTCGCCGAACGGCCGGTAACGGGCGATGGCGGCGATCTCCGCTTCGGTGCGAATGAAGGTGGCGACCTCGAAGCCCAGCGAAACTCGGAGCCGCTGCTCGATCCGCTCCTCCGCCGCCCGGTGACCCTTGGCACGCGAAGTGAAGATCACATTGCCGCTGGCGATGAAGGTCTCGACTTCCGTGAAGCCGAGGCCTTCGAACTCATGGCGCAATGCCGCCATCGTGACGGTGTGGCCTCCGACGTTGATGGCCCGCAGAAATGCGAAGACTCGTGGCATGTGATCCGGCGGCTGCGAGGACGGGTCAGACTTCCGACTGCCTCGTGGCCCCGGGGGCGGGGGTCGTGCCGCAGGCGGGCCCGGCGTCCGGCGCGAGCCGCGGCTCGGCCCCGAGCCAGTACAACCCGTTGGCCATGATGCAGAATCCCGTCGCAGCGAACCACACCATGGCCACGCCGACGAAGCCGGGGAACAGCAACCACCAGACGCTGTGCACCAGCACCAGGGCCGACGCGACGGTGAGGTTGATCCCGACCGCGAGGTAGATGCGGCGCTCGAGATACCACCGGTCCGTCTGCATGAAATAGAGATTCCCGGGCGTCGGCCCCTTCACCCCGAGCATGGCCGTAAACCCCAACAACCGGAGGATGTTACCCACTACGCAGAAGCCGGTCAGGGCCACGTTGATCGAGGCAAGCGCCACGACGATGACTGATACCACCCAGATCGGGCTGACCAGCGCCGCCATCGCGGTGCCCCCGAGGATGACCAGCCCGGCAATCAGCCAGACCGTTCGCTCGATGTACCACCGATTGGTGGGGACGATGTAGATCCCGGAACGAAGCGCCATGTCCTCCACAATATTCTCGAACGGGGTGGAGCGCCAGACCTCCGCGATCAGCGTCCGGCCGGGTCCTTGACCGGGGCCCGGGCATCGGCCGGCGTGAACACCTCCACCGCGAGCGTGAAGGTCCGTTGCTCCGTCGGATGCAGCGCCCCGACCCCGACGACCTGCCGAGTAATTTCCTCGCCCCGGTCGTTGCGGATCGAGAGCATCACCGAATACTCCCACGGCTCCCCGACCGCCGGATGCCGGATGGTGCCCTCGACCCGAAGCGGAGAAAAACTCGGCACCGCGCGCGGCGCCATTCCGGGGTCGAACCGCAGATGATGCCGGCACGCCGGACAGACGCTGGCGCTTTCCAGGATCGCCGCCCTGCAGTGCGGGCAGATGCGGGTCGTTCCCGGAATCCCCGGACGGGTGGTGCTCATGCGGCGGAGCCGCTCTCCATTCTCACCCCGGACTTCTGCGGGGTCTTGTCCTCCCACCCGAACTCCACCTGGCCGCGCATCCGCGATCCCGCCGCGACGATCAGCGAGCCGGCCTTCAGGTCGCCGTTGAGCACCCCCGATTCGAGCAGCTCCACCCGCGTGGCGCCGTCGATGTTACCCTCCAGCTCGCCGCCGATGACGACCGTGTTGGCGCGAACACCACCGGTCAGCTTGGCGCCGGCCTCGACCGTGAGGTTCCCCTGCACGTGCACGTCCCCCTTGAATCGCCCGGCGATGCGCACGTGCCCCGACCCTTCGATCTTGCCCTCGATGGTCAGATCCGCAGCGATCAGCGATTCCTTCGTCTCCCGCTCCGCCGCTCGACGCGGCAGATCGTAGCTGGGCGAGAAGTCGGTGCGGGGCTCCGCGTCCTTCCGGGGGGAGGGATCCAGCGCGATCGACGTGGGCTCCTTCTTCGAGGAGCTCTGTTCCTTCCAGATTGTCATGGCTCGAGGTTCCTGTCGTAGTGGGAGACGGTTGGTGCCGTACCGGGCTGCCGGCGTGGAGGTGTCTCGAACCCCGCGGTGGCGGGGGGGGCTCCGAAGATAGCTCCGTCCCGGCCCGCTGTCTCGGTGGCTGGGTGGGGTCGCCGCGGTGTTCCAAAATCGGCCCACGTGAGCGAGGCGATCACCCGGCCGTCATTTGAACGGTGGCTGCAGCGATGCCGTGAGCGAATCGACCCGGGTGGTGGCGCCGGTCTGCCCCATGGGTAACGGGCATCCACCACACTCTCCCGGCTTCCTGCCGTTCTGGACCAGCACGAGAGGCGGGCCCGCAAGCGTCTTGAGGAGCGCGGCTACCGTCAGCCGGAACGGGTTTCCCGCGCCGGGAATGCCGGACATGAACGACTTGTAGGTGAGGTTCGCCTCGTGCCCGACATTCGCGTTGTCCACCGAGCAACGGACCTGGGGGTTCTTCGGTCCACGATAGTCCTGCAACACCATCGCGAGCACGGTGATTTCGGTCGCGGCCGCATTGAATGGACTGAGGCCCCACAGGACGCCCGCCTCGGGCCTTGAGGAACGGGACCCACGCTCCCCCCGATGGGTAGTCCATCGCCGCCGACGGCTTGGCTCGCGGATCGGCGACCTTGATCTGCATGGTTCCGCGGTCCACCATGACCTCGAACAGGTTCGCACTCTCCCAGGTGGCGTTCGCGGTACCGGTCACCGTGATGCCATAGGCGGAGAGATCGGTCAACGCCGCGGTCGCCGTTGCGGAACTGGCGGCGTGCAGGCTGAGCACGTAGGGCTCCCAGGTGGGCCGCCGGCGGGCCGGGGCCCCGAGCAGCAGGACGCCGGCCGCCAGGGTGACGGCGAATCGGGGTAGGGATCTCCTCATGGTCTTCCTCCCGCGCGGGTTACGCGGCTTCCCGGACGTAGATGTCCGCGCTCCACGCGAACGTCAGCTCCTGGTGAATCCGGCGATACCCCTGGCGCTGCAGGAGCGCGGCCATGGCGGCGGCCGGATGGACGAAGGCCCGGAATTCGTTGCGCAGCAGGCGCCGCGCGGCGTTTTCGAGCGCTACGACCGCCCGTACCAACCCACGATCCCTGGGATAGGACAGCGCAAGGAATCGCCGGCTTCGCCCCGCCGCCTTCTCCAGAAGGGGCTCATAGCGTGGATAGCAACACACCACCCGGTCGAGCGCGACCAGGTCGGCCGGCGGGAGCTCGGCCGCGACGGAAACGAAGTCCGCCTCGATCCATCGGATCCGGTCGATGCAGGCCTGGCGCTCAGCCTCGCTCCGGGCCACCGCGATCGCGGCCGGCGACATATCGACACAGCTCGCCGATCCGAATCCCGCCGCCAGCAGACTGAAGGTGAGGACCCCGACCCCCGATCCGATGTCGATCACGGTGCCGCGGTCGGCACCTACCGCGCGGAGCCCCTTGAGGAGACGACGCGTGGTCGGGCCGGGCCCTCGCTGGTGGTACGCAGCCAATTCCCGCCGAGCCCGCCGGGCATTGAATTGCCGGGCGGTGGATGCCTGCGAGGGGGAACAACAGCACGCCATCATGAACGAGGGACTTCGTGGTCGGTGAGAACCGGGAGAAATGCCACCCAGGGACCGACCTCGGCACGATATTGCTTGGCCATAACCCGCGCCACCTGCGCCAGATGTCCCAGGTCGTGAACCACCCACGCCGAGAACAGCTGTCCGAGCGTCACTCGACCCAGACTGGGGTGTTCACCGGGCAACTCGAGCTGGGCCGGGGTGAGTCGCCAGGATCGGAGCAGTTCGAGATTCGCGACGCGCAGCCGCGCGAACTCGGCCAGCAGGGAGTCCAGGGACCGCCCGGCATTTCGGGCTCGATGACGAACGCGATCGTACGGCTCGAACCGAAGGTTGGGCCCCCCGGCCAGAATGATCCGGGCTCGGGGGATCCAGTCGGTCTCCTCGCCGTCGATCAGGTGGCCGACCACATCGAAGGGGCTGAACGTGTCCGGGCCCTCGGTACCCCGGGTCCAGGGCGGCCCTAACCCGGAGAGCAACGCCTGCAGCGCAGCGGGCGAGCGCCCGAGCACCTCGATCGAGAGTTCGAGATCAAATTTCATCGCGCTGCCGTGGCCACGACCGGCGGCCGTGGGGCTGGATCGTCTTCACAGGAGACCGGGAATCCATCGGAAGCGTACCTCCGTCAGGTACCGGGCATAGACCGGATCACGGCGCAGGAAGCTCTCTTCCATGAGCGTCTTGACCACGAACAGGGCGACAAAGATCGCGCTCAACCCCAGGTTCACCCAGGAAAATCCTTCCAGGGCCACGCTGACCTCCGCAAGAAACAGAGCGCTGTAGATGGGATGCCGGACGAAGCGATAGGCTCCGGTGGTCACCAGACGCCGCTGCGCCGGAACGAACCCGATGCTGCGCCCGAGACTCACCCGGGCGAACGCATCCAGCGAAACGCCCGCAATCGACAGCGTATCCGTGACGACGGTGGGAACCAGCGGCCGTCCGACGGCCGTCAGGCTTGCGGTCAGGAAGCCGTAGTAGCTGGCGAGAAAGGTCACGATCCAGAAGAGCGGATTGGTCGTGACCCTTACGGGAGGCGTCCGAATCAGCATCGTTACCATGAACAACGTCAGCTGAAAGATGATGGCGAATCGGGGGAGGGTCAGCCGTCCCGCAAGAATGTCGATCCAGAGGACGTATCCGAACGGGAGGGCGGCGACGACCGAGATCACCCGGTCCACCCATGGCCGCCCGAGGGACGCGATGAACCGATTGGCCCCTCCCGGCGTTGGAGCCACGGCCGGAGAGACGGTCATCGACGATTTCCCGCTTCCGGGTTCATGGGAGCTCTCGATCACCCCCGCCATCTCACGGCCATCAGCATCCAACCGGACTCATGACGGTACCCCCCCGGACGCCGACTGGCAATAGTCCCCGGCGAGCCGCACCAGGATTCCCGGATCCTCGCGGGTCAGGCGACCCGCGGGTGCAGCTGGTGGACGGCGGCTACCTAGAGCAGTCCCGGCACGACCGCCCCGGTGTGGCGTCGATACTCATCGTACGCCGTGCCGAACACTTCCCGGAGGCGCTGTTCCTCGAGCCGGATTTTCCGCCAGTACGCGCCTGAGATGATCCCCAGGGCGAGGAGGGCGTGAAGTTGCCCGGAAACCGCCGCCGAGCCGACGAACATGCCCAGCATGGCGCTGTAGATGGGATGCCGGACCAGCCGGTACGGGCCGGAACGGACCAGTTGATGGTCGATCTTGACGGTGATGGCTCCGCTCCAATTGCGCCCGAGGTGTCGCCGGGCCCACACCGCGAGGAGGCCGGCCGCGGCCTGGATGCTGAGCCCCATCGCAACCGGCCATGGCCCGGCCGGCAGGAAGCGGAGGCCCAGCCCCGGGACCGGAAGGAAGAGCAGCAGCAGAGCTGCGTTCATCAATCGTTGGTGGAGTCGTCGCGATTCAGGGGACTCCGCGCTCACCGCCGCGGCGGCGTTTCGCGCCGCCCAGCTCCAGTAGGCAATGAACAGGATCCAGAGGGCGAGCGAGGCCAGGATCGGCCAGCTGTTCGGCGCCGGTCTCACGAACACCAGGATGGCTGCCAGCGCCGCCAGAAGCACAAGGAGGACCACGCCGGCGGCCGGTCCGGTCAGCCTGAGCCGGGCATCAACCCGCCTCAGGCGATGACCTCGCTTCCGCAGGGGTCGCAGCGCCAGGCCCACGATCGCCTGGTGGGGTCGGTCATCGCGCCAGGCGTACGGTCCGCAACATCTGGCGCAGGGTGTCGAGCGTGATCGGAAGCGCGGCCCACCCCTGCGCGAACCCCCGTCGATTGCCCGCGATGACCCAGCCGGAAACGAAAACCGGCCGCCGCTGCAACTGGGCGAGACCCCCGCTGATGCGACCGGTCTCGGTCTGCGCTTCCAGTCCGCCCCAGCGGTCGGTCAGCGTACTGGAGCTGTCCACCGTGATGCAGTCGGCCTGGCACCCGGGGTCGGAGCCCAGTCGCGGCGGCCAGTGGCGCAGCGATGCGGAGTCTTCCGGCCAGCGGACCACCTCGACGCTGAAGAAATCCCGCGGATCCGCTCCCGCGCTCGGATCCAGACGTTGCCAGCTGTGGGTGTCGCTCTGGACGAACGCCGGCTCCACGCAAAGCGTCAGCGCTGAATCGGCGGTCCACGCGCGACGCCACCCCGCCTGGCACTCCGATCCCGCGGCCCGCCGGTCGCCCTGCCCGCAGGCCACGAGACTTGCCCCCACCACCACCCCGATCACGCCGCCGACGGGATTCACCTGGGCCTCTTCCTATGTATGGATAACCTGCGATCCGAATCTACCTTCGCCGGCGCCTCCCGGCACGACGCCCCGATCCCCCCATCCCCGGTCGGCTACCCGGTGGGCCTGCTCCCGCGAAGGGTCGGCAACCAGCGCCCGATGGATCCGGTATACGCGTCGTATGACGCCCCAAATCGTCGCCGCAGGTTCGGCTCTTCGTACCCGATGACGAAGAGATTGACCACGACAAACCACGCCGCCGCGAAGCCCAACAGCCCCCGGGATCGGGTGAGGATGAGCTCGCCGAGCAGGACCGTCGCGACGCCGAGATACATCGGGTTCCGCACGTAACGGTAGAGGCCGCTCACGACCAGGTCCTGGGGGGGATCCATGGGGGCCAGCGTGCCGCGACCACGGGCGGCGAATTCCCAGATGCAGACCGCAAGAACTGCCCCGCCCACGGTGATCAGGAGCAGACCCGCCACCTGGACGGGCGTGTGCAGGTCGAGCTGGACGTGGCTCAACCCGAAGAATCTCCACGGTACGTAGCCGGCCACCACGCCGGGAAGGAGAATCGCCCACGCAATGCTGCGAACAGCCAGCCAGATCGATTGGGTGGGTCGTTTCAAGTAGGCCGGCATCAAGCCGGAGCCAGGTTGAGCGCGGTCGGGTGCATCGGCTGGTACAGCCCGATCTCCCCCCCGCTCGGAAGCGGGATGGTCGTCTTCAATCCCCAGGGCGCCTCGCTCACCTCGGTGCAGCAGACGCCTTTGCGCTCCAGCCCGGCGATGTAAGCCCGCAGATCGGTGCACATGAGGTAAAGGACCCGCCCGGAGCAGCTCGCGGCCTCCGTGCGCCTGGCCCCCGTCTCCATCGGTCGGGTGCAGGGCGGCCTCCGCTGCCGGAAGCGCGAAGATCAGCCAGCCACCTCCGGCGTCGACGGAGCGGAGCTCCAGGACGTCCCGGAAGAAAGCCCGGTCGAGCTCGGGCTTCTCGCTATAGAGAAGGATGTGGGCGCCCATCAGCATGGCATCATCCCCTGCGACGTCGCCGTCGCCGTGTCAGCGGTCCCCGACCCGCGTCCAGAACAGCACCACCCCGCAGTCCGAGCCGGGGATCTGATACTGAAGTGGTACCTCCGACCCGCCTCGGTACACCTCGATGCCCTCGAGGTCCAGAACCTTCAACTGATCCATGTCCGGCGGCGGAACTCCCGGCAAGCCGGGACCCCAGAACAGCGCGCCATCGAGAAAGACGGGCGAGTAGCATGCGGTCAGCAGGCGGGTCCCTCCGGGACACGCCATCCACGGCTCCCACCGGAACATTCCGCTTCTCCCGGTGGCCACGGCGAAACCGCCGCCACACTGGTCCGGCCGGCGGACCAGCTGGAGGTTGTTGGTCAACCGAAGCACGTTGGAGAGGGTGGACGTCTCCCGCTCGGCCAGGAATTCCCGCGTAAAGAACCGCCCGAAGCCGGCCCGCCGCCGCTCCTCGAAGCCCTGCATCTTGCCTCGCACTCCGGCGGTGTGCCCCTCGACTCTGATGGGGTCGAGCGTCTGGGGAACCGCCGCGAGGGTAAAATCGGCCACGAGCGTGTCGTTCCCCGCCAGGACGAATCGGCGGGTGGCCGGAAAGAAGCCGACCGCCCGAACCGAGACCGTCACCAGGCCCCGATCCGGGAACACCAGGCGGTAGCTCCCGCTGTCGCCGGTAACGGATTGGAGCGCCCGGGGGTCGATTCGGACTTCCGCGCTGGCCAGCGGCCTCCCGCCTCCAGTGACCCGCCCGGTGACCAGGGTCTGGGCCGAGCCGATACCAGGCCAGGCCGCGAGGCCGACCAGGCCCAGCCGCGCGAGGGTGCGAATCAGCCGGCCGTCGACGACCGTTTCTGCTTCATCTGGCTTCGTATCGATCGCCCTGGGCCGGTGGTTGCGAGATGACCAGGAATTCCGCGCCCGACCCGGGAGCGGTGCGGACTTGGTGGTCCGATCCCGGGGCGACCTCGAGGCCCTGCCGCGGGAGCAGCTCGTGGACCCGGCCCTCCACTTCGATGATGAGGACTCCGGCCAGCACGAAGAAGAACTGCCGGGCGCTCTCGTGGTAGTGCCGCACCTCGGCGGCGCCAGGCGGCATGCGTTCCTCGATGACGCTGAGCCCCCGGCTCTTCACGAGATGCCAGCCGTCGCAATTCCCGCCCCAGATGTAGTGCTCGGCGGCTTCCCGTGCTACCGGTCCAGTCGGGTCAGGGCGGCGGGGCAAGCGGCCGCCCCTCGCGGTCTCTGGCAAGAATGCGCTCCGCGAAGTCCAGACGGCCCTCCATCTCGGCCAGCCGGGCGTCAACTCCCTCCAGCTCGTCCAGGCGTCTCTCGAGTTCCGCCCGCATCGCGCTCTGCTGATCGGACAGCAGGCGCTGGCGCCGGAGGAGTACGATGCCGACCCACGCTCCCCCCGTGATGATCCCGGTGAGGAGGGCCCAGACGATTGTGGTGCCCACGCGAGGCCTCCTCCAGTGTCTGCGTCCGTCAGGCGGTGGTCCAGGCGGGCGCCGGCCGTCCCAGCCAGACCCACGCGATGTAGTCGACCAGCGGCGGCTCGAGGCCAAGCTCGCGGAGCTGCCGATTGACCTGACCTCGGTGATAGGTGCTGTGGCTGGGCACCTGCAGGAGCGTATCGCCCAGCGTTGCCGGTGCCGGCGGCCGGCCCAGCCGCTGCTCCAGCCGGTGCGACCATGGCACGGAGACCGGAGCCGCGAGCCGGGATTCCTCGAGTGAATCGAGAAATGCCGCGACCTCCCGGAAATACGTCCGCGCCCAGCGTTGGATGTCGGCGAGGGTCGGGAAGCCCTCCGGCGTGAAGGGCGGGAGCGGAGCACCCATCCAGATTTGCAGAAACGCCCGCTGGGTAAGGTGAATATGAAACAGGGAATCACGGAGCCGGGAATTGGGGACTTCGGCCAGGTCACCCGCAACGGCGCCCCATATCACAGCGTCGGCCCACTCCATGTGCCGATAGAGATCACGAATCAGGACGAGTGAGGACAAGACGCACTCCCCATGGGGCGCCATTCATATGCTACCGCCGCGCGGCGGGTCAGGCCAGCAGGCGATCCGCCAGCTCCTTGACCAGCTTCTCGGCCACTACGGCCGTCATTCCGGTGGGCCAGCCCGGCGGGTTCACCGAGGTTCCGGGGCCTCTCGGTCCACCGATTGAGGAAGGGCAGGGGCACGCGGGGCCCTCAAACACTGCGAGGCCGTCATCCGGTGCGTGCCCGCGCCGCCAGCCAGCCGACCCATGCGCCCAGAAACCCGCCGCGGATGACGTCCGCCACCCAATGCCCGTTGGTGACGATGATCGCGCCCGCGACCGCCGCCAGGCCGGCGGTCCAGAGGAGGCGAAGACGCGGGGCATCGAGCCACAGCACCGTCCCAGCGTCGCCGCCCCCGCGCGGCCCCGATAAGCGGGGTCTCCTTCCCTGTCACGGCTTTGGTGATCAGCCCGCCGAGGGTCAGGGCAATCAGCCCGCCCGGAAGCGGCACCAGCATATAGGTGGCCCAGCGGGAGGCGGGCGTGGAATCCAGGTTGGCGTGGATGTAGTCGGCCACCGCCCGGTCGACGAAGACGATGCTCAACAGTACGACCCCGATACATGCGACCAGGCCGAGCAGCCAGGACCGAAGGCGCGCGGCAGACATCATAACCCGCGCGGCGGCGAGCGCCTCAGGGGCGCCCGCCCGGGACGGAGCGGGGATCGGGGCTGCGCCCGGTTTCCGGGCGACGGCCGAGCCGCCGCCGCGCGTCGGCCAGCTCCCGGCGACCGGGCCGGTCCGCGTGGGCGCAGACCGCGAGCAGTTGCCGGTAGTACTTTCGCGCCGCGACGCCGTTTCCTGCCTCCTCAGCGGCCCTCGCCGCGCCGGCGAGAGCGCGGAAGCGATTCGGCTCGTGTTGGAGGGTCCCTTCGAACTCGCTCAGCGCCGCCGAGGGCTCGTGAAAGACCAGCAACATCTCCCCAAGCAGCTCCCGCGCCGGCGCGAGGGGTCCGGTGGTAATCGCGTTCTTTTCAGTCGCATCTTCGAGCTCCGCCGCCGCCCGCATCTCGGCCAACGCCGCTTCCTTGCGCCCCGCCGCCGACAGGAGCCACGCCGATCCCGCGCGCCGCTGGATCTCTACCTGTTGGCTCCAGTAGCCCTCCTTCCGCTCCACCAGCTGGTCCCGGACGCGCTCGAGGGCCAGGAGGGCGGCGCGCCCGCTCGCCGTGTCCCTGATCCGGGCCGCGCCAAGGGCGCGGGCGAACAGCGTCACGGCGTCGGCGAACGGCACCGGACTCTGGTGCACCGGGAGGTGGGCGGCGTCGCCCCAGGCGCCGCGCTCCAAAGCGTAGCGCGCCGGGATCGCGGCGAGGGCGAAATACCCCGCGGCGGGCGGGGCGGCGCTCCCGACCGCGTTGGGATCGAACCGTCGCTCTACCGCCGGCAGCCCCGAGACCAGCCGTTCGGCGGCTCGATCCTGGCAGGTCTGCAGGTATGCATAGGCGCGATAGTCCGCGGAGTGCAGCTCCTCGGCCGTGGCGCCTTCTTGCCGTGCCGCGCGGGCCGAGGCGACGTTCGCCTCGATGGACTGCTGCCAGTCGCCGACCCGCGTGAAGGTGTGCGACGGCATGTGAAGAGCGTGGGATACGGTGGGGGCGATTGCGGCGTAGCGATGCGCCGCGACGAGGGCCCGGCCGGCCAGCGGCGGCACGTCGTACACATGGATGATGTAGTGCGCCAGGCCGGGGTGATCGGGGAGGGCGGCGAAAAGCCGCTCGAGGGTCGCCCCCGCCGCGAGCTGGCTTGCGTAGGACTTGTCGGCCGGATCGGCGGCAATGCCCATGGCCAGGGCATGGAAGATCGCGGCTTCGGTATCGCTCGGTTCTCGAACGGTGAGCTCGGCCATCGCATCCCGGTAGGCGAGCAGGCGAGTGCGCTGATCCAGTGCTTCGACGTTCTCGTACAATAGGGTGACCGCTGCGAGGTACCGGCGTTCGCGGTCGGTCGGGGCGGCGGGCTCCCGGGCGCGCTCCACCAGGTCGAGGCCGCGCCTGATCTGCGCGGCGGGCTTGACCCCCGCCGCGAAGGGATTGCCCCAGGCGCTCAGGGCCAGGCCCCAGTAGGCCATGGTGCAGCGCGGATCCAGCCGCAGGACTGCGTTGAACCCGCCGATCGCCGGGCCGAATGCGAATGAGTGCAACAACGCAACGGCGCGATTGAACTCGATCCGGGTGGAGGGTGCGCACGAGGTGACGAAACGAACCGTGCCCAGCTTCTGGAGAGCCGGTGCGGGGTGCTGGTCCCGAGGTGGCCCTTCCGCCAGGCCAACGATGGCGAGAATCAACGACGTTACCCGCATAGGGGCTCCCTGGCCTAGTGGAGCCGAGCCAGGAATCGGGCGTGGTCCTGGACGAAGAGGCGCCGGCCACGCGCCACCACGCGGAGCCCCTCCGCCTCGAGCCGACGCCGCTGCCGGAACAGGCCGCCGGGATACTTCTCGTTCAGCTGCCCACCCTCCTTGAGGGCCCGCCAGTATGGCGTCACCCGGATCCGGCCCCGGGCTTCCGCCTCACCCGCCGCCCCCGCTGCGATCCGGGCATGGATGCCGGTTACGATGGGGCACGCGACGGTCGCTCCGTGCCGGCGGGCCAGCTGCGCCCTGATCTCGTTGATCGTGGTCAAGCGGCCCTTATGCACCTGGCGCATCAACTGGTCGACCTCCCACGGGGCCGGGAGAACCATCGTGCCTTGTCCGAGTTGCCGCTTCATCCGGCCGGCGAGGGGCTGGACTCGAGGAAAGTCCTTGGCGTCGGCGAGTTTCTCGCGAAAGGTCTTCTTCTGACGCATCGTCATCTCCCCCGTGAACCGATCTCGCGTTTTCGACGACTCGCCGCCGTCGGCTGCAATCGCTCCTGCATCCCCATGAGCCGGTAACTCCGGAAGAGCCACGCCTGGAGCTGCCGGTCGAGGTGGCCGATCCTCGTGATCCGGAGCCAATGCCCCCACCATCCCGGCACGATCTCCTCGACCTTCGTGAACCGCTGAGAGTGGGCCGGTTTCGGAAGCGCGAATACGCAGGTCATGCCGCGCTCCGACAACGCCGAGAGCCCGGCAAACCGTACCCGGGCCAGAAAGGCGATCCTGGTCTTGGCGGGCGCAATATGGTACCGGCCGCACGCGGCAATCAGCGATTCGAACCGCCGGTAGAGCTCCCGCGCCCGCGGGCCCATCCGCGCCTTCCACTGGGCCAGGGTCGCCTCCCCACAGGAGTGCCAGAGATTTCGGGTGATGAGCTTGGCGCCACAGCGGGACAAGTCCACAACCTTTGACCGGCCGAGCGCTTGGCGTCAAGCGCCCTCCAGCTTTGCTCCCAGCCGCGCCTTCACCTCCGCCGAGGAGAGCACCGGCATCACCTCGAACTCCATGAGGTCCGCCCACTGCACCATCCACTGCTCGAGCAATCTGCGGTCGTCGGTTTCCATGACCTGGTAACAATGGCACAGATCCTCGGTGATCCAGCTTCCCACATAGTGCAAGCCCTCGGGCGCCATCCGGCCCCGGGCGTTGAATCGCTGGTACACCGGAACCGGATTCCGATCGCGGAAATGCTCGATGACCAGGTACTGCACGCGCGATTCCCCCGCTATTTTCTCGTCTTGGTCAGCGATCCCAGGATCCCCAGGCTGAGCGAGCCGTCCTTCTCGATGCCGAAGGTCATCTGGTCGGCCAGCCCGCCCCGCGGATCGTGAATGACCAGGCTGTCACCCCGGACTTCATAGGTCAGCGCCCGCCCCTCCTGCCCCTGCATTGTAAGCACCTTCCCGCCTTTGAGCTCCATCGCAAACGCGCCGGACATGCTGTTGTAGTACTTGCCTTCGATCCCACCTCCGGAGCTGCAGGCCGTGACGGAGAGAGCGAAGCAGCTCAGGGTTGCGAGGGCGCGGGGACCAACGAGACGAATGGACATGGGGGCTCCTGGAGACTGGGGACATGACTTCCCTGCTTCCTTGCGCGGAATCCAGGGAATTCCCGTCAACCGTCTCGGGAGACACCCGGTCGGCAACGCAACGCTACCGGGCAAAGAGGGCGACCACAAAGCACACCCCGGCCGACAAGGGCAGCCACGTCTTTGCGTCCCGCAGGTAGCTGGCAAGTCGCTCGATACCCGCCGTGAACGGCCACGGATCCCGCTTCCCCGCCGTCGCGGCGAACTCCCGGCTCCAGCGGGCCGCATCCGCCTCGGCGTAGTTGATTCGATCGCGATGCTGCTCACCGATCAGCTTCGACCCGAGCACGGCCAACCCCAGGGCAAGAACGACGAGCAGTACCGAGAGCTTCGCCCAGAAATTCGTGAGGATCCTGTCCACCGACCCGAACACGGCCCAATTGGCCCCCAGCACGGCGTAGCACATCTGGACGCTGGTCTCGGTGAGCTTGCCGGTCCAGTACAGATAGTCTTCCCGGACCGCCTTCAGCGCATCGGCGGCATCGGTGTACAGTGTGCTCGCCGCTCCGCTGACGTTGCGGACCGCCTGCGGTCCGGCGGGTGCCGAGCCCGGCTCCGGATTCTTAGTGTCCACCGCCGCCACCGTGTCGGTATTTCCGTGCTGGCCGCTTGACCGCTCGGGGCTTGGCCGCCTTCTTCGGAGCTCGCTTCGCCGGTCGCTTTACCGGTCGCTTCGCGATCTTCTTGGCCACCTTCTTCTTCGCCATGGTAGTCCTTCCGTTGCAGGTGGTCGCTCAGCCCGGCCCCGCGATCCGCGCGGGGTCTTCCAGCGGCGCGCCAGCGCGGCAGAGCGGACATTCCGCGGGCGTCCACAGGGTCAACTCGCGCCGCTCGAGCACCTCCACCGGCACGCCGAGTCTTGCGAAGTGCTCGAGGGCGATGGTGCCGGTGGCGAGGAGGGCCCCGATCACCACGATCGAGGCTCCCGCTGCTTGCAGGGCGGCGGCCGTTGCGCGGACCGACGATCCCGCGCTGATGGCGTCATCCACAATCGCGACCCGAAGCCCCTGGAGTTGTCGGCCCAGGCCGGCCGGGAGACGGTATTCCACGGCGAAGAGTCCGACGCGTCCGGCGGTGGGAACGGGTTCACAAAAATAGAACTCCACGCCCATCGACGCGGCCAGGGATTGGGCGAGAAACGCGCCCCCCAGGAGCGGACCGCATACCCCCGCCACGTGATGCGGCGCCAGTCGGGCGGCGAGCGCGGCGACCAGGGGTGCCAGGGCGCCCGGCTGGCGGAAGAGCCCGCCGAGGGTGATCCACACGTCGGTGTGGTACCCCGACTCGAGCAGGAAGTGCCCCCGGCGCGCCGGCAACCCCTCCAGAAGATCACCCCGAGGTGAATGACCCGTTGATGTCGGCAAACGGTATCGCGCCTCCGAGTTTCGTGAAGGTTCCCCGCTCGGCTATTTCGCTCGCAGCGGCAAGGAAGCCTGACCATGCCGCGCGGGCCAGGGCGCCGCCGACGCTGATCCGCCGGACTCCCGCGTGCGCCAGCTCCTCTACCGTGGTGAAGTCGGCGCCGACGAGGACGTTGACCGGTTTAGGCGAGACCGCCCCGACCACCGCCGCGATGTCGGACTTGGCGCGAAGACCCGGGGCGTAGAGGCAATCCGCTCCGGCCTCGGCGTAGGCGGTGAGCCGACGGATCGTTTCGCCGAGGTCGGGGCGCCCGACGAGAAAACCCTCCGAGCGCGCGGTCAGCAGGACGCCGGACCCGCTGGCATCGATGGCGCCCCGGGCCGCCCGGATCCGTTCGACCGACAGCGTGAACTCGAACAGGGGGCTCGACCCATCTCCGGTGGAATCCTCGATCGAGAGGCCCGCTATCCCGGTACCCGTCGCCGCGCGGACGTTGCTGGCAACCTCGGCCGGCGCGATCGCAAATCCGCCTTCGAAGTCCGCGTTGACCGGCACCTCCACAGACCCGGCGATGGATCGAAAATGGGCCAACGCCTCCTCCACCGACACATGGTTGTCGGGCCGACCGAGGGACCAGGCGAATCCCGAGCTGGTGGTGGCGAGCGCCGGGAATCCGAGCTGCACGAGCAGGCGGGCGCTGCCGCAATCCCAGGGATTGGGAATGACGAAGCACCCCGATTGATGGAGTTGGCGAAACACCCGGCGGCGATCGGTGGCGTCGCTCATTGCGGAAAGATACCGGCGTCAGGCGGGAGCGGGGCAAGGAAATCCGGCGGCGTGCAACGCAGTCGCCCGGGGCGAGTAGGCCCGGCTAGGGCCGCCGCAACCGCGTCCACAGCACCAGTACCCCGCAGGAGCTTTCCGCCCGCTCGAACAGCACCGGCACCCGGGCCGCCCCTGCGTAATACTCCACCCCCGCCAGGTTCTCCACCCGCACTGTCGACAGATCGAACGGCTCCGGCCGGTTGGGCATGGGGAGCCCGTCCAGAAACACCTGGAGCGCGCAGCTCCCTCCCCGGCGGCCGATGGCAAAGGGTCGCCCGCTGGCGCTCTGCAGTATCGTCAATCCGAACTGCCTCAGAGCATCCGGCAACGTGCTGTGCGCCATGTCGGCGAGCTCCGTCGGCCCGAGAAATTCTCCGGCGCCGAGCCGCCGTCGATCGGCAAACCCGGCCATCATGGGGTTGAGCGCTTCCACCGCCTGTGCTTCGACCATGATCGGATCCAGCGTCACCGGAGCCACCGCGAGCCGGAAAACGATCCGAAGGGTATCCGCTCGAACGACGAGCACATTGAGGGTTCGCGGGTAGTAGCCGATCGAGCGGGCCAGCAGGCGCTGTTTGCCCGCGGCAACGCCGGCCAGGACGAACAGGCCCTGCCGATCAGTGGTGGTCGCCAGATGGAGCCTCGGCGCTTCGACCACCGCCCCGGCGATCGGCGTACCGAGGCTGTCCGCCAGGACGACGCCGCGGACCGTGGCTTGACCGAAGACCGTGGCCGGGCCGGCCAGCAATATGGGGAGGAGGAGGCCGATCCCGCGGAGGACCCGCTTGCCGTTCATCGATTCGACATCGCTGACAACCCCACTCGAATGCCGTGGATACCGCGCGTGGAAGATATCCGATGAACGTCGCCCGCGAAGGCGTTCACCGGATGGGGAGCCGCCGCAACCCGGGGTCACGCGGGAGTCACGGGTGGCGATCAGCTTGCCGTTGTCCACCCCGCTCGGAGGGGCGCCGTGCTGGCCAACTGGATCACTCTCTCTCGACTGCCGCTCCTGCTGATCAATGTCCTGGCCCTCTACCTGGGGTCTCCCAGGTCCGCCTCGCCACGGCGGGATTGCTCTTCCTGGGGCTTATGCTCGACACGGTGGACGGCATGGTGGCCCGTAAGACCGGGCAGACCACGCTCTTCGGCAGTGTTCTCGATATCGCCGTTGACCGCACCTACGAACTGGTCCTGTGGGTGTGCTTCGCCGACCTGCGCATGATTTCGGCAGCCATTCCCCTGATCGTGATTGCGCGGACGACGCTCACCGACGCGTTCCGCAGCATCGGAGTGGCCCAGGGAACGGCGCCCTTCGCGCAGCATCACACCGCGCTGGGCCGATTCCTGGTCGGCTCGACTTGGATGCGGGTCGGGTACTCGGTCGTCAAGATCACCACCTTCTGCGGGTTGGCCCTGGCACAGGCGCTCGACGCCTTCCTCGCGGAAGTCGGCGGGCGCGGGGCGGTGGCCCCGATGACCGGCGCGCTCCGCGTCGTCGCGTGGGTGGCGGTGCTGCTGTGTGTCCTCCGGGGCCTGCCGGTGATCGTGCCCGCGCTGCGTCAGTATTGGCCCAGGGCCCCGATGGCCTCCGCCTCGAAGGGCGAGCGGCGGGAGCCGCGGCGGCCGCCGGCACCGGTCAGGCAACTGCCGGCTGCCGCGCCTCTGCCTTCCGGTCTCACTCCCTTCGCCGGGTCAGGCGCTCGTAGTGCGGTTTCTCGACCCATTGATGGAAGACCAGGATGGCGGCTTGATCAAACGCCGCCGCGATCAACGCCGGGAGAGATCCGAACGCCAGCGCCAGACCGTAGGCGTGGAGATAGCCGACCGTGTACATCGGATTCTTGAGGAAGCGGTAGGGACCCGGCGGGTCGGGGGTGACGACGTCCCCGGGGATGAAGAAGTTGTGCCAATAGTACGCGCCGGAGCCCAGGCGCGCCGCCGCCCAGAGCTTGACCGAGATGCCCAGCAGGATGAGCAGCACCGCCGCGACCAGGATCATCGGCGACCGGAATCCCGCCGGAATGGTCTGGCGGGTAACGACGCACAGGAGCACGAAGCTCACCGCGTCGTTGTTCATCAGGAAGGCCGCCCAGCGGCGAAATCGGAGGAACCCCGCCTCGACTCCATGCCGTCGGGTGAAGGATTGGTGGCGCTCCTGTCGGGCGAGCGCGACTCCCACACCAACCACGTAGGCCAGACGGCTCGCCAGGTGGTAGCTGATCGCGAAGATCGTCCACCCATCCGGCCACCGGTTCATTGCGCCGCCGACAACCAGGCCGCTCCGATCAGGCACAGGGTCGTCACACCCGAAAACACGACCGGGATGATGAAGAAATAGCGCCAGCTGAGAATGGTGACGCCGACGAAACAGAGCGCCAGCGACCAGGTCGCCGTTCCCAGGCTGAGCAGGGTCTCCTTGGGAAGCCCCCCGAGCTGCCACGCCAGAGCCGCGGCAAACAGGAGAAAGAGCGTCACGAAGAGTCCGAAGCCGGTGTAGAACCCCCAGTAGGTCCGGTTCACCCCCTGCACGTCGAAATGAGTCGTCTTCAGCGCCCCGATGATCTCGTCCACCCGCCAGCGGGGATCAACCCGGCGAAATCCCATCGTGTGGCCGGCCGCGAACAGCACCAGCAGCACCGAAGCGATTCGGTAGAGCAGGCTCACGCTCATGGATGGAGGTTCCTCACTCTGAGAGATCGACGGCGCGCGGCAATCGGGATGGCCTCGGGCCGTTCACGGCGCAAAGGTCACTCGACCGCGCGGACACTCCAGTGTGACTCGCAGGCCTCTGGTGCCGCCTTGACGGATCGTCGCCTGGTACCCGACCGCCCGGAAAAACTCTTCCAGCCGGGTGATGTCCGGCGCCACCAGCTCGAGGCTGACCAATCGACACCCGCCGGGCGAGGTCGTGCTCGGATGCGGAGTACCCTCCGCCCATTCGATGAAGAACGGCGCCGCTTCGAGTCCGGGGCCCCCGGGGGTGGCCGTCCGCCATTCCAGGAGGGTGCCGTCGAGTGTGCGTCGGGAGCCCGGAATCGGGCCGAGGAGCTGAAACCCCTGGGCGCGGACGCGGGTCAAGAGGCTCGGCAGGGCGCGGGTGTGCAGCGCCCACCCGACGGGCGTGAGACGCGCCGGGGTGGAATCTGCCGCGGTGGCGATCGGCGCGAGCAATTCCAGATAGTGCCCGGCGCCGAGGCTCACCAGGGCGTTCTCCGTCCCGCGACCGGGGTGTTGACCGCCCCGGCGGGGAACCACTCCGGTGAGACGGGTGAATTCCTCGATGCCCCGGGTCAGCTGGGGCGTCGCGAGAATGATGTGATCGAGATCGACGTCGGGAGTGGTTACTTCCTGGCCGGAGAGGGACACCAGCGGGATGAGCAGTAGCATGACACCTGTCAAAGCGGCCGTCGTCCGGGCAGTCATCACCGCGCTCCTTCGCGTTGGGCGGCCGAACCGGCTGCGCCGCTGAAGTGCCCGCGGGGTTGATTTTACCCGCGGGTGGGCGCCGCGCCAAGGGACCGGCTCGGCGGACCCGTGAGTCACCCGGGACCGTTCGTATCCCGGGCCACACCCCGTTCCATAATCCAGTCGATTTGACGGTCCAGCCCGACGTGGAAGTCCGCCGTCCCGACGGTATCGAAGCCGCACTTCGCGTAGAACGCGATGGCGCGCGGATTGCGCTTCCAGACGCTCAGCCAGAGCGTGCGGCCGCCCAGCTCGAGCGCGGCGGCATGAGCCGCCCGTATCAGGCGCTGCGCGAGCCCCAGGCCCTGCCATACTCGGTCGACGTAGAACCGGTACAGCTCGACCGGCGCGGGGCCCCGCACACACGGCGGCGGCGGATGGCGCCGGATCTGGGCAAAGGCGGCAAGGTCGGCCGCCTGGGTCAGGAGGAGGGTAATGTAGGCCGGGTCCTGCAACTCCCGGCTCTGCTGCGGGAGCCCGTAGGCGGTGGCGAGATGCGCCGCCATATCCTCGGGTCGGTTGTCGGCGCCGAAGGCCTCGCTGAAAGTCCGGGCGGCAAAGGCGGCCAACGCCTCCGCATCGGCGATCCCGGCACGCCGGAGCTGGATCGAGGAATGGTCCACGTCAGGAGGGGCGAGCTAGCCCGCTGCCGGTGGATCTTCATTCGAGATGTTGAGCGCGAGCCGCCACTCTCCGCCGGTGTGACGCCACACGCCGACGAACTTCCCCGACTGGGCCGAATCGGGGTCCTCCCGGTCCGGGGTGAACCGGTAGGTACCGCGCGCCACCGCCAGGTCGGCGGATCGGGCAACCCAGACCTCTGCCTGCTCAAACTGGTAGCTGTGGCGTGGATACTGGGCCTGGACCTCGGCGTAGAAGTCCCGGATGGCGCGGTGGCCGATGATCGGCGGCAATCCGGGGAGAAGCTCCTGGGCGTCCGGGGCGTAGATGGCCAGCATGCCGTCGAGATCCCGGTTCGCCGCGGCCGAAAGCCAGGACGCGTCGAGCGCCCGGATGCGCGCCTCGTGGGCCGCCCGGTCCTGGGGTATCATTGGCGGATCTGCCCGGCTGGTGGCATCGCTCGAGGCTAGGGGTTGAGTATGAGGGTTCCCGCCTGCAGGGCGTCGATCATCGCGAGAAGATGGGCCACTTGTTCTGCCGGAGCGGCCGCGCGCACCGTCTCGGCATCGCGAACCAGGCCGTGCCGGGTCAGAAGGTCCCCGAAGCTCATCAGGACCTCGCTCGCGCCGGATGCCACCATCGCCCGCAGTTCAGCGAGGGACGGCAGCCAGCAGTTACCGCATCGGTACACCGTGACGATTCTGCTTTGGTCCGGATTCCACCGTGGAATCACGTGGGCGTCCACGTTCGGGCAGGGAGTTCGGCACGCCGAGCACATGAGAAAATAGGACGCAGGAAGCTCGTCGGACATTGCGGCACTCGGGATGAAGGGGCTGCGACTCCAGCGACGATCTCATTCACATCCGAAACTCCGTCACGCCCGACAGGAACATCTGCACCGCAACCGCCACGAGAATCATGCCCATCAGCCGTTCGATCGCAATCATACCCCGGGCCCCCAACGCCGCGCCGAGCCGGCTGCCGAGCACCAGGAGAATCGCGGTTACCAGCCATGCGGCTGTCAGGGCCACCCACCACGTCCCCCACCGGCTCGGGTCGCGGTTCATCAGCAGAATCTCCGTTGCCAGGACCGACGGCCCCGCGACGTACGGAATCGCGAGGGGCACGATGAGCGGCTCTCCTTGCAGCGTTTCCGCCAGGGCTCCGGCCGCCGGCGGAAAGACCATTCGGAGCGCGATCAGGAACAGGATGACCCCGCCGGCGATCGTGAGAGCGGGGCCGGAAATCGCCAGCAGGGTGAGCAGTGGCCGGCCCAGGAAGAGGAACCCGACCATCACGCCATAGGCAATGAGCAGCTCCCGGACCACGACCCTCCCTCGCCGGGCGGCGTCGACGGGTGCCAGGGCGGCGAGGAAAAAGGGAATATTTCCCAGCGGATCCATGACCAGGACCAGCAACAGGATCGCTGAGGCGGTGTTCACGGGGTCTCTCCAGGAGGCCTGGGAAGCGGACTACGGCCGCGACCCTCTGGGCGTCGGGCTAAGGTAGCCCGGGGAGCAAGAGGCTGCCAGCAGCGAAGGCGGGTTAGGTCGCCGGCCAGCTTCTCTGCCGGACCACTCCCCGGCGCCGCCATCCCGGCGGAGCGCAGGGTTATCCCTGGGACCCCTAGCCCGCAAATCAGGCCCCCGCTTACCCGCCTCCTCCCGCCATGGTACTATGTATACCCTCAAGCAGCACCTCATCGGAACCTGGCTCGAGCCGCCTCCGTAGGACAATGATCGGTATGACGCCACCAGACACCCGCCGGATCGTCGCGACCCTGCTCGCCGCGACCGCTATCGCCGCCTGCGCCGGCACCACCCGGGGATCGGCGCAGACTCCCCCCCGCCCGACCGCCGGCAGTGCAGCCGACCTCTCGGCCATCGCCAAGGCGGCGGCCGACAGCGCCCGCTATCCCTATACCGCCGCCGACGTTCACTTCATGTCCGGCATGATCAGCCACCATGCCCAGGCCATCAAGATGGCCGGCTGGGCCCCCACGCACGGCGCCGGCTCGTCGGTGCGCATTCTGTGCGAGCGAGTCATCAACGCCCAGCAGGACGAGATCGCCACGATGCAGCAGTGGCTGCGCGACCGCCGGCAGCCGGTTCCGGAGGCGAGCCCCACCGGGATGAAGATGATGATGAACGGGACCGAGCATGAGATGCTGATGCCCGGCATGCTCAGCGAGGCCCAGATGCAACAGCTGGATCAGGCGAGGGGAACCGAGTTCGACCGGCTGTTCCTGACCTTCATGATTCAGCACCACCGGGGCGCCGTCTCCATGGTAGAGGAGCTGTTCGCCAGCTACGGCGCCGGCCAGGATGAGGTTGTGTTCAAGTTCGCCTCCGACGTCAACATCGATCAAACCACCGAGATTGCTCGGATGGAGAAATTGCTCGCCGTCCTTATTACTACGCCCCAATAGAGGAATCAGTCATGGCATCCGTGCACCAACCCTTTGTGATGGCACTGTTATCCGTGGCGGCCTGTACCCATCCGACGTCCTCACCGGGCGGCAACGCCCCGGCGCCGGTGAGCGGCCCGTCCGCCGCCGCACCAAGCCCCGATCCCCGGATCGGTCTCCGTGCCGGGAAGATGGATGCCGCTGAAGCGGTGTGGAACCTCCGCGTCGTCTCCAAGACGCCACCGTCGGGGAAGTTTCTGGGAAGCACCAATTCCGACCTGGCGTTCACCGGAAAGTACGCAATTCAGGGCAATTACAACGGCTACCAGATCTGGGACATTTCCAATCCCAGCCAGCCGATCCTCAAGGTCGGGAACTACTGCCCGGCGTCACAGAGCGATGTGTCGGTCTACCGGAACCTGCTCTTCGTGTCGGCCGAGGGAAATACCGGACGGGTCGACTGCGGCGACCAGGGCGTCAAGGATACGGTGAGCACCGAGCGGATCCGGGGCATCCGCATCTTTGATATCACCGACATCGAGCACCCCAGGAATCTGGTCAACGTGCAGACCTGCCGGGGCTCGCATACCCATTCGGTGCTGGTGGATCCCAAGGATCCGGACAACGTCTATGTGTACATCTCCGGCTCCGCGGGAATTCGCTCTCCCAGCGAGCTGCCCGGCTGCGTGGCGAACGCCGACGACCCCAATACGGCGCGCTTCCGCATCGAAGTCATCAAAGTGCCCCTGGCGCACCCTGAGCAGGCCGCCATCGTCAGCTCGCCGCGGATCTTCAACGACCTCGCCACGGTGAAGTCCCACGGCTCCGCCCCCGACGACATCGCGGCGATCGCCGCCGAGAAGGCAAAGGGGGATTTCGTGGTGAGCATCTTCGGCCAGGAGCAGGTGCTCCCGGGCTTCCTCACCAGGCAGCTGCTGGACAGCGTCGCGAAGTCGCACGGGGGCACCGTACCCACGGCGGCCGACAGCGCGACGCTGCGGGCGGGGCTGCCCGCCTGGATCGCCGCGCGGATCGGGGCCCAACCGGCGCCGAACGCCGCACGACCGGGTGTCACCAGCTGCCATGACATCACGCTCTACCCGGCGATCGGCATGGCCGGCGGTGCCTGTGAGGGCTACGGTCTGCTCATCGACATCAGGGACCCGGCCCATCCGACCCGCATCGGCGCGGTGTCCGACTCCAATTTCTCCTACTGGCATTCGGCGACGTTCAACAACGACGGCACCAAGATCCTGTTCTCCGATGAGTGGGGCGGCGGCGGACAGCCGAAGTGCCGCGCAACCGATCCGCACGAGTGGGGCGCCGACGCGATCTTCAACATCGTCAACGGCAAGATGCAGTTCCAGAGTTATTACAAGATGCCCGCGCCGCAGACCCCGCAGGAGAATTGCGTGGCCCATAACGGCTCGCTCATCCCGATCCCGGGGCGCGATGTCATGGTGCAGTCGTGGTACCAGGGGGGAATCTCGGTCTTCGACTGGACCGACTCGGCGCATCCGCGGGAAATCGCCTTCTTCGACCGCGGCCCGGTGGACTCGACCCGGATGGCCGGCGGCGGCTCCTGGTCGGTGTACTGGTACAACGGCGTCATGGTCAGCTCCGAGATCTCCCGCGGTCTCGACATCTTCGAGCTGACGCCGAGCGCGCTCATCTCCCAGAACGAGATCGACGCGGCCAAGTCGGTGCATTTCGACTACCTGAATACCCAGGGGCAGCCCAAACTGGTCTGGCCGGCGAACTTCGCGCTGGCGCGCGCCTACCTCGATCAGCTGGCGCGGTCGAACGGCCTGTCCAGCGGCAGGATCTCCGCGGTACGCCAGGCGCTGAGTGGTGCCGAATCGGCGTCCGGTGCGAAGCGCGCCGACGCGCTCAACCAGTTGGCCACCCAGCTGGACGGCGACGCACGGGGAGCCCGCGATGGGGCCAAGGTGCGGCTGGTGGCCGCCACAGTGAGGGATCTGGCCGCGGCGCGCTGAGCCCGTTGAGCATCCTCGGGCGCTGGTCGAGAACCTCTCGATCAGCGCCCGAGTCTTTTACGGGTAAGCCGGCAACGCTGGCCGAGCTCTGCGTCGCCTGGACGCCGGTGATGGTGGAGCGGGCACTCTGGGCGTGCGTAGGCGGGAAGGCGGGTGCGCGGTAGTTACCGCTCCGATCGGAGCCGGTCCAGCCGTTCGGCAATGATCTGCTCGAGCAATCTGGATGCCCCCCGCTTGAGGGCGCGGCCGAGGTCACGGAGTCCCTCCCAGCGAGGCGGCTCGAAATAGCCGCACTCCCCGCCCGGCGGTTCGGTGCCTTCGAGGAATACTTCGCGCTGGCCACAGTCCGACCCCCAGCCGGCGTCGGCGAACATCGCGTAGCCCTCGGTGATTCCGGCCGGAACCTCGAACTCCCCCCAATCCTCCTGAGTCGTGGCCTCCGCGAGGACCCGCGAGACGATCGGCAGCGCCGCGCCGGCGCCGGTCAGTCCGAGGCTCCTGCCATCGTCGAACCCGACCCACACCCCGACCACCAGCGACGGTGAGTAGGCGACGAACCACGCGTCGCGCCAATCGTTCGACGTGCCGGTCTTCCCCGCGATGCCCTGGAAGCGTCCGTCCTCGTTGAGCGCGCGGCCGGTGCCCCTCGTCACCACGCCTTCGAGGCTCGAGGTCACCAGATAGGCCGCCGCGGGATCCGCCACGCGCACGACGTTCGCCGCGGCCGGGTCGGCGCGCTGCTCGCCATACCGCCCGCGGTCGAGCACGGCGCGGAACGCCGCGAGGTCTCCGCCGACCGCGAATACGCCGTAGGCCCTCACCAGCTCCAGCAACGTCACTTCCGAGCTGCCGAGGGCCAGGCTTGGCACGGCGTGGAGCGGGCTCGTGATGCCGAGCCGCCGCGCCGTTTCCTGGATGCGCTGGGGGCCGACGGTCAGGCCAATCCGCGCGAACGGCACATTGAGCGACTGTTCCATTGCCTGGCGCACGGTAACCCGGCCGCGGAACTGCCCATCGTAGTTGGTCGGCTCCCAGGGTCCCTTGGGAGTCCGGACCCGCAGCGGTGCGTCATCGACCACCGAGGCGAGCGTGAATGCCGGGTCCTGTCCCTCCCGGCGCTCCAGCGCGGCGAGGGCGACGATCGGTTTGAACGCGCTGCCGGGCTGCCGCCGGGCGTCGGTGGCGCGGTTGAACTGCGACCCGCCATAGTCGCGTCCACCCACCATCGCGAGCACCTCTCCGTTTCGTGGATCGATCGCGAGCAGCGCCGCTTCGGCGCCCCGCAGCTGGGACCGTTCCAGGCCTCCCTGGACCGCCCGCTCGGCGGCCCTCTGGAGCGTGGCGTCGAGCGTCGTGTACACCGCGACGCCCCGGCCCGGCAGGCGATTGGAGAGCGCGCCCAGGACGAAGTCCCGGAAGTACCGCCCATCCAAAGCTCCGGAGGGAGCGGCCCGGACGGTGATCGCCGCGCGGCCGGCGCGGTCGGTCGCCGCGCGGGTGATGCGGCCCTGCTCGGCCATCAGCTGGAGCACCAGGTCCCGCCGCTCCCGGGCGGATTCCGGATTCCGGATCGGAGAGTTGCGGTTGGGCGCGTTGATCATCCCCACCAGCAGCGCCGACTCGGCCAGGGTAATCTTCCGGGCGTCTTTGCCGAAGTAGTACCGCGCCGCGGCGCCGACGCCGTGGATGGCGTGCTCGCCATCCTGGCCGAGGTAGATCTCGTTCAGGTAGGCCTCAAGGATCGTGGACTTGTCGTGGCGGAGCTCCAGCACCAGAGCCATCGCTGCTTCGCGCAGCTTGCGAAGGGGGGTCCTGCTGGCGGACAGAAAGAGATTCTTGGCCAGCTGCTGGGTGATCGTGCTGCCGCCCTGGGTAACTCCGCCGGCCTTGATATTCGCCAGCAGCGCGCCACCGATCCGCCGAAGGTCGAGGCCGTGGTGTGTGTAGAAGCGCTGATCCTCCACCGCGAGCACCGCCTCGATCAGGTGATCGGGCAGATCCGTGAGGGCAATGGGAATGCGGCGCTCCATCGCCGCGCCGCTCACCGTCCCGATGGCGATGGGGGTACGCCGATC
>JBGPEJ010000008.1:0-28665 GCA_041482775.1 Gemmatimonadota bacterium
GAATTGCTTGGTCCCGGTCGCCAAGGTACTCAATGACACGGTCGGCATCGAAAAGGGCTTCATGACCACGGTGCACTCCTACACCAACGATCAGCAGATTCTCGACCTCCCCCACAAGGACCTGCGGCGGGCTCGCGCGGCGGCTCTCTCCATCATCCCGACCACTACCGGCGCCGCCAAGGCCACCGCGCTGGTGATCCCTGAGGTCAAGGGGAAGATCGACGGTGTCGCGCTCCGGGTTCCCACGGCGGACGTCTCCTTGGTGGACCTCTCCTGCATCGTGGAGAAGTCCACCACGGTCGAGGCGGTCAACGCGGCGTTCCGGGCCGCCGCGGCCGGCGACCTCAAGGGAGTGCTCGAGGTGAGCGACGAGCCGCTGGTCTCCATCGATTTCGTCGGCAACCTGATGTCGAGCACGGTGGACGCCTTGTCAACCATCGTGGTCGACGGCACCCTGGTTCACGTCTCGAGCTGGTACGATAACGAGATGGGGTATTCGGCTCGCTGCGTGGATCTCCTGCGCTACCTCGGGACGCGGGACGGATGAAACGGACGCTGGCCGCGCTGGACGCGGCCCGGCTGGACGGCCAGCGGGCGGTGGTGCGGGTTGACTTCAATGTTCCCGTCAAGGACGGCGTGGTCAGCGACGACACCCGGATCCGCGCGGCGATTCCCACCATCAAGTACCTCCGGGACAAAGGCGCGCGGGTCGTCCTGCTGTCCCATTTCGGGCGGCCCAAGGGCGGGCCCGATCCGAAGTACTCCCTGAAGCCGGTGCTGCGACCTCTGGAGACGCTGCTGGGCGCCCCGGTGGGGTTCATCGACGATCCGGCCGGTGAGGCCGCGGCCGCGCTGGTCCGGCGGATGCCCAGGGGAGGGACGGTGCTGGGGGAGAATACCCGCTTCTACCTGGGCGAGGAGGCCAACGATCCCGGGCTCGCCAGTCGCTTCGCCGCGCTGGGCGACTTCTTCGTGAACGACGCCTTCGGCTCGGCCCATCGGGCCCACGCCAGTACCGAAGCGATTGCCCACCTGCTCAAGCCGGCCGTATCGGGGTTCCTCATGGAAAAGGAGCTCAAGTATCTCGGCGAGGCGCTGGCAGCTCCCAAGCGTCCGTTCGTGGCGGTGCTCGGCGGGGCGAAAGTCAGCGGGAAGATCGACCTGATCGAGGCGCTGCTCCCCAAGGTGGACGTCATTCTGGTCGGCGGGGCGATGGCGTGCACGTTCTTCCGAGCCATGGGGCTTGAAGTCGGGAAATCGCTGGTGGAAGCGGACCGGATCGAGCTCGCCAAGGCACTCATGGCCCGCGCCGGCAGCAAGCTGGTGCTCCCAGTGGGTTGCGTCATCGCGGCGGAGCTCCGCGAGGGGATCACCACCCTCACCGTGCCGCGACACAAGGTGCCTCCGGCGTTTGCAGTGTTCGATATCGATCCCGCCACCGTCAAAGAGTTCTCCGAGCGGATCCGGCAAGCGGGCACGGTCTTGTGGAACGGACCGATGGGCGTGTTTGAAACGCCGCCGTTCGACATCGGGACCCGTTCGATTGCCCTGGCGATGGCGGAGGCGTCGGCCCGGGGCGCGGTAACGGTGGTGGGCGGCGGAGATTCGGCGGCGGCGGTGGCTCAGGCGGGGCTCACCGACCGGATGACCCACGTCTCCACCGGGGGCGGCGCTTCGCTCGAATTCCTCGAAGGCAAGGTCCTACCCGGCGTCGCGGCGCTCGATGATGCCTGAGACAAAACGGCTGCTGTTCTGCGCCAACTGGAAGATGCAGGTGGCCCCCGGGGAAGCGCGTGAATTCCTGACCCGCTTTCGTGCGGCCTACCTTCCGACGCCCCACCGCCACACCTGGTTTTTCCCGAGTGCCGTGAGCATCGAAGCCGTGGCGGGGGCAATCCAGGGCCTCCCCAACGCACGGGTCGGCGCGCAGGACGTGCACTGGGAGCCGAAGGGAGCGTTCACCGGCGCCACGTCGGTGCCGCTCGCCCAGGCGGCCGGGGCCACCGCGGCGCTGATAGGACATTCGGAGCGCCGCCGTCTTTTCGGAGAGACCGACGCGGACACCGCCCGCAAGGTGCGCGCGGCGCTCTCCGGCGGGCTGGTCGCGGTGCTTTGTGTCGGAGAAACGCTGGAGCAGCGCGAGCGGGGGCAAACCACGGCGGTGGTCGCGCGACAGCTCGGCGCCGGTGTCGAGGGGCTTTCCGCCGCCGAGTTCGACCGGATGGTGGTGGCGTACGAGCCGGTGTGGGCCATCGGCACCGGGCGCAACGCTACGCCGCGCGACGCCGCAACGGTCCACTCCGGAATCCGCTCCGCCCTGATCGACCGGGGGGCAACGAATCCGTGGATCCTCTACGGCGGCTCGGTAAGTCAGAACAATGTGGCGGCGCTGCTTGCCGAGGCCGAGATCGAGGGAGTCCTCGTCGGCGGGGCGAGCCTCACGCCCGACGGGTGGGCGGGGATCTGTTCCACGGGAGCCTGATCCGGCTCCATTCGCTCCGTTGTCCGGTTTGACTGGGCGGGCCGCCCCGGCTAATTTTCTTGCCGGCATCTCACGGACCCAGAATGCTTTACACGTTCTTGCTCGTCCTCATGATCGTCGACGGCCTGGTCCTCACGGCGGTCGTCCTGCTTCAAGCCGGCCAGGGCGGCGGCCTCGCGTCCATGGGGGGCGGGACCACCGATCTCGTCATGGGCGGCCGCCAAGCCGTGACGATTCTGCACAAGACCAGCTGGGTGACCGGCGGGGTCTTCATGTGTCTCGCGGTCCTGCTCTCGATGGTTGCCTCGGGCCGCACCGTGGGGGAAACGGCGGTTCAGCGGCAGTTGCGGCAGCAGAATCCGGCGCAGCAGCAGGTCCCCACGGCGCCGCTCCAGACCACACCGACGAAGGGTAGCGCCGCTCCTCCGGCGCCCGCCCCGGCTCCTCCGGCGCCGGCCAAGAAGCCGTGACGGGTCCGGCTCACAGCGGGGCGATCGGGTGACCGACCGCCCCGCTTTTGTGTTGCTGGAGGACGGCAGCTGGTTTGCCGGCACGGTGCGCCGAGCGCTGGATCCCTCCTTCGGCGAAGTGGTCTTCACCACCAACCTCAGCGGATACCAGGAAACGTTCACCGATCCGAGCTACCTCGGTCAGATCGTCGTCATGACGGCGCCGATGATCGGGAACTACGGCGTCAACTCCGCAGACATGGAGTCGGAGGGGCCGCAGGTCAGCGGGGTGGTGGTGCGGGAGCTGGCGAGAAACCCGTCCAGCTGGCGCTCCAGCGGTGATCTCGGCTCCTGGCTCGATGGCGCGAACATTCCGATCATCCAGGGTGTGGACACCCGGCAATTGACCCGCCATATCCGCTCGCAGGGCGCAATGCGCGGCGTCATCGCGGAAGGCGAGGCGCCGACGCCCGCACTCAACGAGCGGCTGCTGGCCTCGCCCTCGATGAATGGCCTGGACCTCGCATCGAAGGCGTCGGTAACCGCTTCGTGGAGCGAGGGAACCGGCGGGGTGCACGTGGTGGCCTACGACTTTGGGATGAAGCGAAACATCGTACGAATGCTCACCGGCCTGGGATGCCGGGTGACGGTGGTGCCGGCCAAGACGACCGCAGCACAGGTACGCGAGCTCGAACCGGATGGGCTCTTTTTGTCGAACGGCCCGGGAGACCCCGCGGCGTGCGAGTACGCGATTGCGAGCGTGCGGGAGCTGGCCTCGAGCGGGCTGCCGACCTTCGGCATCTGCCTGGGCCACCAATTCCTGGGGTTGGCGTTTGGGGGGCGCACCGTCAAGCTCCCCTACGGACATCGGGGGGGTAATCACCCGGTGCGTGAGCTGGCGGGCGGACGGGTGCTGATCACCTCGCAGAATCATGGGTTTGCGGTGGAAGGTTCGGTCGAAGGGATCCCTGGAGCACCCGATCTGGAGGTCACCCACCTCAATTTGAACGACGGAACGGTGGAAGGTCTTCGGCACAAAGCACTTCCGGTTTTCGCCGTGCAGTATCATCCCGAGGCATCTCCCGGACCCCATGATGCCTACCCCCATTTCAGCGAATTCCTCTCCCTGATGGGGTCGGAAGTACCCTGAAAGCCCGCAACCCCTTGACAGACAACGGTTAAGCTCCTACTATCGGCTGGGTGGACACGCTCCCTCCGGGGAGATGGCCCGTCCGGTGACCCTAATTGGGGGGAGCATGACCAAGGCCGATCTCGTCGAACAGGTAACCGCCGCGATGGCCCGCACTTCGGGCCCGCTCATCTCGAAGAAGGACTGCGCCCGGGTGGTGGATGCGTTCCTTGACGCGATCAAGGCGGCGCTCAAGGAGCAGCACAACATCGAAGTCCGGGGGTTCGGCACGTTCAAGATTCGACGCCGGAAGACCCGGATGGCCCGGAATCCTCGCACCGGTGAGCCGGTCGAAGTTGCGGCACGACCGGTTCCGGTATTCAAGCCCAGTAAAGAGTTGCGTGCGCTGGTCGCCGACGAGCCCCACGAGGGTCTGGATGACGACATGGCGGACGACAAGAGCTGAGCGATCCCTAAATCGGACGACAGACGGCGGGGCCGCGATTCGGTCCCGCCGTTTCCTTTCACGACGATCGAGATCCCGTGCTTGCCCCGGCGGCGCACCCGCCCCATACTCCGGATCCCATGGCAGCAGTCCCTCCCGCTCCCTTCACCATCCGCGTCCAGCTCTTCGCGCGATACGCCGAACTCCTTGGCGCGGACCACTTGGACGTGGTGACCGACGGTCCCCTCACGGTAGGGGAGATCCTGTCCAGAGTGCGAGCCTTCCCGGGCGGCGGAACCATCGGGGTGGGGACGCTGGTGGCGGTCAACCTCCGACAAGCGCCGCTGAGTGCTCCAGTCACTCGGGGCGACGAGGTGGCCATCCTGCCTCCGCTGGCGGGAGGGTGAGTGTGGGATATCTGACCCGGCGCCCGATCGACGTTTCCGAGCTGATCGCGGCGGTGAGCGCGCCGGAACGGGGCGGGATTGCAACGTTCGTCGGGCTGGTGCGGGACCACCACGGTGGCCGCGCGGTGCGGGCCCTGGAGTACACCGCGTACGAGCCGATGGCCGAGTCGATTTGCGCAGAGATCGTCGGAGAGGCGGAGGCCCGCTGGCCGGTCCGGATTGGGCTGCGGCACCGGCTCGGCGCGCTGGGGATCGGCGACACTGCGGTGGCCATCGCTGCCGCCGCGGGCCACCGGGATGAGGCATTCGGCGCCTGCCGGTACGCTATCGAAGAGCTCAAACGGCGGGTGCCGATCTGGAAGCGGGAGACCTTCGCCGACGGAAGCGAGGAGTGGGTGGATCCGAGCAGAACAGCCGCACCCAGCAGTGAGGAGCGTGAGGGGATGGCGCCGTGGTAAGGGATGCGCTGGGCCGTCCGCTCGGGTCGCTGCGGCTCTCGGTTACCGATCGCTGCAACATGCGCTGCGGCTATTGTATGCCGGAGGAGAGCTACGTCTGGCTGCCGCGCGAATCGCTGCTCACCTTCGAGGAATTGGACCGGCTGGCGGGAATCTTTCTCGGGCTCGGTGCCGGCAAAGTGCGGTTGACCGGCGGCGAGCCGCTGCTCCGCCACGGGCTGCCGACTCTGGTGCGGCTCCTCGCCGGCCGGGCGGAACTGCGGGACCTGGCGCTGACCACCAACGGAATTCTCCTCGGCCCCTACGCCGGCGCCCTCCGCGCTGCGGGGCTCCGGCGGGTAACGGTGAGCCTCGACACCCTCCGGGCCGAGCGGATGCTGGCGTTCGCCCGAAGCGCCCGCCACGGCGACGTGCTCGCCGGGATCGCCGCGGCCCAGTCGGCGGGGTTCGAGCGAATCAAGCTCAACAGCGTGGTCATCCGCGGGTTCAACGACGACGAGCCCCTCGACCTGCTGGAGTACGCCCGGGCGCACGATCTCGAGCTCCGCTACATCGAGTACATGGACGTGGGCGGGGCCACCCGGTGGACGATGGACGAGGTGGTGAGCCGGGCCGAGCTCCTCGCGGTCATCTCGGCGCGGTACGGCCGGGTGGACCCGGTGGTCGATTCCGGCAACCCCGCCGCGCCGGCCGAACGGTTTCGCCTGCGGGACGGGACCACCTTCGGGATCATCGCGTCGGTGACCGCACCGTTCTGTGCCCAGTGTGACCGAAGCAGGATCACCGCGGACGGGACCTGGTTCTCCTGTCTCTACGCCGAAGGAGGCGTGGATCTGCGGGAGCCGCTCCGCCAGGGGCTCACGGACGGCGAGATCGCGGGCCTGATCGCCACGGCGTGGCGGCGCCGGGAGGACCGGGGAGCGGAGCAGCGGCTCACGGTGCCCCTCCGCGGCGCGCTCTATCAGATTGCCGGCCTGCGCGCCGATCCGCGGCGGGAAATGCACACCCGGGGAGGCTGATGGCACTGCACATCGCCCTGATCGAGCCGAGGATCCCTCCCAACACGGGCAACATCGCCCGGCTCTGCGCAGCCACAGACACCAGCCTGCATCTGATCGAGCCGCTGGGCTTCTCGATGGAGGACGCCGCTGTCCGGCGGGCGGGCCTCGACTATTGGGACGCGGTCGACCTTTGGATCCACCCCGGGTGGCGATTTTTCCGTGAGGCCATCGCGCGGGAACGGTGTCTCTACTTTTCCGCGCGAGCGACCCGGCCCCTCGCCGAGGCGCGATTCCGGGGCAACAGCGTGCTGGTGTTCGGGAACGAAATCGACGGGATGCCGGATCGCATTCTGGACAAACACCCCGAGGAGTGCTTCACCATCCCGATGCAGAGCGGCAAGGTCCGCAGCTTGAACCTCGCCACCGCGGCGGGAATTGTGCTCTATGAGGCGCTGCGACAGCTGGGCAGCGAGGAAGCGGCGAGTCGCGCCGCCGAGCTGTCCGGTCACGCCCCGGCCGCCCCCAGGACCCCCCGCCGCCAGGCCCGCTCGCGCAAACGGTAGCAGGGCGGCAACGCTCGGTCGATTTCGTGCCCTCCCGGGAATCAGCCGGGGGGAAACGCTCGCGGGCCCAGTCGGCTGAGCCGCAGGTGTTCCTCGCGCTCCCGCTCGTCGAGGGTTCGGCGGATGGAAGTATGCTGGAAGGCGAGCGACGGGCCGAGGCGGCGCTCCAGCGTGTTGACCTGCCGGGAAGTCCGAGCAACCGCCTCGCCGAGGCGGCGGAGCAGAGCCTCCCGATTTGCGGCCTCGAGCAACGCCTCGAGCAATTCCTCGAACGCCGTTGCGGCCCTGAGCGCAGCCGCCGAGACGGCGCCGGGCGGAGTTCCCCGCGCGGCGAGGGTTCTCCGGACCGGCGAGCGAGCGAGGATTTCGGCGACGGCGACGCCCCAGACCTGACCGGCGCGGATTTCCGCTTCGAACTCCCGGAGCGGCCAAGCCAGGGCGCGGAGGCCGGTGGAGCCTTCCTCGCCGAGGGCGTCGATCAGGCACGGCCAGGCTGCGTCGGCGCGCTCCGCAATCGTTCTCCGAAGCGCGGCCGCGGGTCGGGCCAGCTTGAACAACTCGCCGACCAGGGTCTCGCGCTTCCGCCGAAGCAGCCCCAACCCCCGGGAAACCCGCTCGATCCGCCGTGCCGTGGCGAGGAGGTTTTGCCGATTCGCCGCCGGCATCCGTTCGGTGGTCATGTCGGTGTCGGGACCGGCGCGGCGCGCCGCCGTTCGCGCTCGGCGAAGGTCACCGCCCCGATGCGATCCAGATCCCCCCGGGGCAGCTCCTCGAGGAGGCGCCAGCCCGCCTCCACGGTCTCTCCGATCGAGCGGCGCCCCGCTTGGTGCAGGAATCCGGTTTCGAACCGGTCGGCGAACCGCAGCGCCCGCCGGTCGGCTTCGCCGAGGCCGGCCTCACCCACGATGGCGGCCATGAGGCGGGCCTCGCGACCTCGCGCATACGTAGCATAGAGCTGATTGGCCCAGCTGCGGTGCTCCGGAACGGTCCGGTCGGGGCCGATTCCGGCGTTCATGAGGCGGGAGAGCGAAGGGAGGACATCGATCGGCGGCGAGACGCCGCGGCGGTGAAGATCACGGCTCAAGACCACCTGTCCCTCGGTGATGTAGCCGGTGAGGTCGGGGATCGGGTGGGTGATGTCGTCATCCGGCATGGTGAGAATCGGGACCTGGGTCACCGACCCCGGTCGACCCTCGAGGCCTCCAGCGCGCTCGAGGATCGAAGCGAGATCGGTGTACATGTATCCCGGATATCCGCGACGACCGGGAACCTCCTGACGCGCGGTGGCGAGCTCTCGGAGGGTGTCGCAGTAGTTGGTCAGGTCGGCCAGAACGACCAGCACATGATAGCCCGCCTCGAAGGCCAGGAACTCGGCTTCCGCCAGCGCGACGCGGGGAGCCAGGAGCCGCTCGATACCGGGATCCCGGGTCTCGTTCAGGTAGAGGATGCTCCGCTCGATCGCCCCGCCGGCACGAATCCGCTGGGTGAAGCCGCGGGTCTCTCGCGCGGTGATTCCCATCCCGACGAAGATCACCGCGAACGGCTCCCCTCGGGTGGGACGGGCTCCCTGGACGATATCCGCGGCGAGCTCGAGCGCGGGAAGGCCCGGTCCCGAGAAGACTGGCAGCTTCTGGCCCCGCACCAGGGTGTTGAGGCCGTCGATGGCCGAGATGCCGGTTTCGATGAACTCGGATGGCCGGCCCCGGACCGCGGGATTCATCGGCGCGCCCCCGATCGGGGCCAGTCCCTCGCCGATCGGCGCGGGGAGGGAGTCGATGGGGGCGCCCAATCCGTTGAAGACCCGTCCGAGCAGGTCGCGTCCGACGACTACGCTGGCGGCCTCGCCGGTGAGCGTCACCCGGGTCTGCGCGGGGGCCAATCCGAGGGTGCTCTCCAAGACCTGAATGACAGTCATCCGGTCACTCGCATCGATGACCTGGCCCCGACGCGTGGGCATGCCCGGCGTGTCGATGGTGACCCATTCTCCCAACCCGACGCACCGGGCGCCATCGAGGAAGAGCAGGGGGCCGGAGGCTCCGGCGGCGCCCGCATAGCTCCGGATCAACGCCGTCATGGTGAATCCACCGATGCGAGGTCTCCGAGCAGGGTCTCGATGGCCGCGCTTCGTGCCTCCAGCTCGGACTCCGGCGCGCCGCGCAGCTCGGCGAGCGCGCGGCGCAATGGGTCGAGATCGAGCTGCTCGAAGCGAACGCCCGCCTCGATGGCGGCGTGGCAGCGGCGCTGGAGCAGAAGCGCGAGCCGGGCCATCCGGTGGGTCTTGATGACGGAGGATGCGGCGTCGTTCGGATCGTAGGCGCTCTGGCCGAGGACGAACTCCTGCATCATCCGGGCGGACTCGAGGAGGAGCCGGTCGGCGTCCTGCAATGCCTCCGGTCCCACCAGGCCGGCGATTTCACGGAGCTCCCGACCACGCTGGAGCAGGTCGAGTGTCTCGTGGCGCAGGTCACTCCAGTCAGGCCCGGCGGCCGCCGCGAAGTGCTCGGCCACAGCGGCTGTATGCAGGGAGTAACTGGTTCCCCAATCGACTGCCGGAAACTGGCGCTGGTGCGCCAGACCGGCATCGAGCGCCCAGAGGGTGCCGGCCACCCGAAGAGTGGCCTGGGTCACCGGCTCGGAAAGATCGCCCCCGGGGGGAGAGACGGCGGCCACTATCGTCAGCGAGCCTTCCCGCAAGGGGGAGCCCAGCGCTCGAACCCGGCCCGCTCGCTCATAGAATTGTCCCAGCCGGCTGGCGAGATAGGTCGGGTAGCCTTCCTCGCCCGGCATCTCACCCAGGCGCGCCGCGACTTCCCGGAGCGCCTCGGCCCAGCGGGAGAGGCTGTCGGCGAGCAGGGCCACCCGATAGCCCATATCGCGATAGAACTCGGCAATGGTGGCACCGAGGTAGACCGATGCCTCGCGAGCCACGACCGGCATGTTGGAGGTGTTCACCACCATCACGGTGCGGTCCATGATCGATCGGCCGGTGCGCGCGTCCACCAGCCGGGGGAATTCGTGCAGGACCTCGGCCATCTCGTTGCCCCGCTCTCCGCAGCCGATGTACACCACGACGTCTGCGTCGGCGTGCTTGGCGAGCGAATGCTCGATGATCGTCTTGCCGGTTCCGAAGCCGCCCGGCACCGCCACGGTGCCCCCCTCGGCCGCGGGGAACAGGAAATCCAGAACCCGCTGGCCGGTGACGAAAGGCCGGTCGTCGGGCAGCCGCTCCGCCACCGGCCGGGGTGTCCTAACCGGCCAGGTCTGCGCCAGCCGCAGCGGGGTGCCGTCCGCCAGCTTGCCGAACACATCGGAGACCGCATAGCTCCCCGACGCGATGCTGTCGATCCGGCCGGTGACTCCCGGGGGGACCATGACGCGATGTTCCATCGCATCGCGCTCCATGACGATGCCCAGACAATCGCCGCCGTGCACCTCAAGCCCCGGCTCGACCCCGGCGCGAAATTCCCAGCGGCGTACCGGATCGATGGTCTCCGCCGACGCCCCCGGCCGAATGAACCGCCCCGTCTGCTCGACCAGCCGTCCCAGCGGCCGGCCCACACCGTCGAGAATCGATCCGAGGAGGCCCGGGCCAAGCGACGCAGTAAGCGCGCCCCCGGTCGGCGTCACCGACTCGCCGGTGGCCAGGCCGCCGGTGTCCTCGTAGATCTGCAGGGTTGCCACTTCACCGGCCACCCGGATGACCTCCCCCAGGAGCCCGCGGTGCCCTACTCGGACCAGTTCGAAGAGCCCCACCGAAGGCATCGGGGCGGCCTCGGCAAGTGAGCCGGTAATCCGGATGAGACGGGCGGCGGTCATCCGAGCTTCACCCGGTATCCGATGGCCCGCCGGAGCAGCTCGGCGATGAAGGCGTCGGGGCCCTCGCGTTGAACCGCCCACTCGGGGCCGGGGAACGGCACAACCATCGGTAGCGGCCGCCGAGCCAGGGTCCTATGGTCCGCCTGGCTCAGTGCCGCGTACACCGCATTCTCCACCAGGAGCACGCCCAATCCGGGCTGGTCAAGCAACCGAAGTAGCTTGCGGCCGCCCTCAGCGGGATCGGCTGTCTCGATCGAGGCGAGTCCGGCAAGCCCAAACCCGGCGGCCATGATCGGTGAGCAGAGCACGCGGACGCTCAGTCCCATTCATGCCTCAAGAAGGCAGTCGGCCCGCTGCGCTGGGGGCATGCCCAGGGCGGTGGCCCATACCAGAACGCGGAGCTGGAGCAACTGTGCCCGGAGTCGAAGCAGGTATTCGAGGACGGGAGCGGCCCCGAGCGGATCCTGACGGGCCCGGTGGTGCCAGGTGCGCAGTCGGGACTGGAGCAACAGCTGTTCGGAACGGTGGGGGTCCCGTCCGGCGAGACGGACGGCGTCGGCGAAGCCGGGGGTGCGCCACGCGGCCGCGAGGAGGCTTGCCGCCTCGGCCGGCCCAGGGGCGGACGCCGCGCGGAGCCAAACCGCCCGGGTGAGCGCCGCGCCGCCGTCAACGAACACCTCATCGAGCCGGAGCTCGTGCTCGCCGCCCACCAGAAGCAGGGCCGCGCTCACGTTCAGGAGATCCAGCGTCTCGGCGACGTAGGCGCGTAAGGCCTTCCCACCGCGCCGGGCTCCGCGGACCGCCCGCGCTGCGAAGCATCGGTGCAGGGCAAGCTCCATCCGGGCGAGATCGGGGTGCTCCGCATCGGTCACCGCGAGAAGCGGTGCGCCGAATGGGTGGCGCCAGAGCGCGAGCAGCATCGCCACCTCGCGGGGATTGGTGCGGGCGGCGAGTTCCTCGAGCGCCCGTTCGGGGAGCGATGTTGTGGGGATGAGTCCCCCCAGGCGGGCGGCCGCGGCGATGCCCGCCGCCGCTCCTCGCAGAATGGCGCGGATGCTGCGGCAGTCCTCTTCGTCGAACACCACGGCGAGCAGGGCGGTTCGCCCGCCCAACCAGCGCGCGAGCACCCGAAGCCGACGCGCCGCCTCGCGGCGGGCCGCCAGCTCCAGGGCGGCCGCGGTGGGAGCGCCCTCGGCCGAAGGAGGCACTCCCGCGTCGGCGAGCCGGGCGCCAAGGGCGGTCAGGTCCGGCGCGTCGGCGAGGCCCGCCAGGCGATCGTGGGAGAGCAGATGGGTCCCGAGACCGTGCGCCCGGGCGTTCACGTCCCCCCATTGGGCGGTCACTCGGGCTCATCCATCGCCCGCGCCAGCTCGATCGCGAGGGCGGGGGCCAGCTGGCGGAGACGCGCATCCAGGGTGGCGTCGACTTCGATCCGGCCATCGGTACTTTGAATCCGGAAACCGGAAACCGTCGGATCCGCGCGGATCTCGACGCCCGGCGGTGTTCGCGCCGACAGGTGCTCGGCCAGCGCCGCCGCCGCGCTGGCCACCGCCGGCCGGCCATCCAGCACCTCCAGTGCCCGGTCGAACTCCCCGGTGGCCGAGACGACGTAGTGCGGGTCGGCTCCTGTCTCGGGCAGCATTGCTTGCACCCGGTGAATGACCGACTCGATAGCCTCACGGCGGGCCCGGAGCAGGCGCAGCGCGGCGTCGGATCGGGCCGACTCGATGGCGACCGAGGCTTCCGCCCTGAGACGCGCTTCGAGCGCCCGTCGTCGCTCGGCCCGCACGGCGGAAACCTCGGCGTCGGCCTCCTGGGCAATCTGCGCCGCCGCGCGGCGGCCCTCGTCGACCAGCGCCGTCGCCTCCGCCTCGGCCTGTCGGCGGAGCCGGGTCAGCAGGTCATCGAGCGCCACAGGCCCCTCATGTCCCGCCCCGCATCAAGATCGACAGAGCCACCACGAAGCCGAGAATCACCATGGTCTCGGGGATCGCCAGAAGAATCACGGCGGTGGTGGTGAGCTCGGGTTTCTCCGCAAGCGCGGCGGCCAGCGCTGGACCGATCCGGGACTGGGCCCACGAGGTGGCCAGCGCCGTCAGCCCGATTGCGAGCGCGGCGCTGAGCGGAATCCAGAGGACGGTCATCAGCTGCACCTCCGTCTAGGCGGGTTTCCCCGCGTCGGGTGTCCAGTGCCCAAGCGGCTGATACCGGGTGCCGCCGGGGCTGTAAAACGTTCCGAAGAACTCGACGTAGTGGAGGCGCAGCGCATGGATTGCCGGGCTGAACAACCCGAGGCCGAAGTTGACGAGGTGAAAGAGCAGGCCGAACAGCGCGCCGACCAGGACGCTGCCCATCGAACCGGCAAGGCGGTTCGCCACCACAGCCAGCATCACCGAGGCGGTGCCGAGGGCCATGATACGGGCATACGACAGGATGTGACCGAGGTTCGCGAGAAACTCGACCGGCCCGACAACGCCCTCGAGCAGCACCAGGACCGGAAACGCAATCAACAGCGCAACCGCCGCGGGGGTGAGCAGTCCCGCCGGCAGAATTCGCACCGCCGCGAGGAGGGCCACCACAATCAGCAACACCATGACGGCGGAGAGCCCGCGTCCCAGCGCCGCGCGCGGGTGACTGCGGCGTTGGCCGATGGCGCCGAGGATGAGGCCGAGGACCACATGAATCACCCCGAGAGCCACCGCCAGCGCCAGGAAGGGGATCAGCGCGGTCTCGCGGTCGAAGAGCAGGGGCCGGAGGCCGAGCCATCGGCGGCCCAGAGTGCCGAACAGCTCTCCGAAGGCGATGCCGAACGCCATGGCGAAGAGCGCGCAGGCCCCGAGCATTTCCGCGATGGTCCGCAGGCGGCTCCCGGGCTGGGAGCGGCGATGCAGCAGCAGGGCCAGTAACGCCGCGGCGAACCCATAACCCGCGTCGCCCAGCATCAGGCCGAAGAACATGGGAAAGAAAACCGCGACGTAGGGGGTGGGATCGAGGCTGCCATACCTCGGCAGCGGCAGCGTTCGGGTGATGGTCTCGAAAGGGCGGAACAGCCGCGGATTGGCGAGCACCACCGGCACATCCTCGCCGCGCCATTGCTCCTGGCTTACCCGCTCGACGCTCACCTCGGCCCCGAATGCCGTGGCCAGGGCGCTGCGGAGGCGGGGGTCGCCACTCTCCGGGACCCACCCCTCCAGCACGAACGCCCGCGGCGTTGCTCCCGACAGCGGGAGTGCGTCGAGCCGGGCGAGCTCGTCCCGGAATGCGGCGCGGGCTCGCCGGAGCTCGGGTCCGTCCCGGCGGCCGAGCCGCCCCAGCTCCTTCACCGCCGCATCCCGTTCGCCGGGGATCGCCGCGATCCGCTCGCGCATGCGGGGAATCGCGATCTCCAGGGAGTCCCCGTAACCGTGCGGGACGGGCATTTCTTGCACACGGGTATCGGCGAGCAGCCGGTCCACCCTGGGTGCGTCGGACTTGGGCACCAGAAGAAGAACCGCCGTTTCGCCGGAGGGGAGTGTCTTGGTCAGCAGCTCGAAGGCACCGCCCAGCAATTCGTGGAGGGCACCGCGGAGCACCGGGACACTGCCCGCCTGATCGCGGCGCAAGACGATGTGGTAGGCGGTGGCGCCGGGCACCAGGGCGCGAGCGGTGAGGAGACTTTCCAGAGCGGAGAGGAGATCTCGATAGCGGGACAGCAGCGCCTGCTCTTCGTCCAGGGCGGTCCGCCGCGCGGCAATCGATTCGGCGCCGGTGCGCGCCCGCCGGGCAAGCCGGGCCCACTGGGCCAGCTGGGAAAGGGAGGCACCGGAGACCGTCTCGCCCCGACCGCCGAGGGCGAGCCCGGTGATCGCGGCCTCGCAGTCCGCCGCGGCGCGGTCGATCTGGCGCTTCCGCCTCAGTTCGGCCCGATCGGGAGCGTGGACCTCGAGACGAGGCCGACTCGGCGGTGGGGTGAGGTGGAGAATGCCGACGTCCTGCACCACCCGAAGCACCTCGGTCAGCCGAGGCGACGGGCCTAAGATGCGAACCTTCACCATCGGAACGATCACGACGCGGATTCCGGCTCGGTTGATTCCACCAGCCGCGACAGCATCCGGCGGGCAAGGGCCTCGGTCCGAGCCGGCGAGAGCGCCCCAATGCGTCCTTGCCGCTCCGCAGACTCCGCGCCGATCCGGGCCACTTCGGCATCCCGTTCCCGAATCAATCGCTCGGTCAGCGGCACCGCCTCGGCGCGCCACGCCTCCTCCACGCCCGCCCGGGTCGCCTTTGCCGCGGACTGCGCCGAGGCCACCAGCCGAGCGGCTTCCGCGCGGGCCGCGGCAAGGCGATCCTCGAGCTCCGATTCGAACGCGATCAATCGGTCGAGTTCCGACCGCGGCCCGGGAGTCGACCTGCCGTTTGCGGACATGCTGCCTCCAGGAGAAGCCTCAGGGCGGCGCGGAAAGGCCCCAGGGGAAGCTCGTGGGAGGAGCGCCAAGGCTCCGTGAAGTCGGACTGAACCGCTCTTCAGACAGGCGGCTGGTTGTCTTGGCCCAACTCCGGCTCACGGCTACATTTGGGCGCACTCTGCGCCACCCGTAATCGCGGGGGAATCCCATCAACTTCGAGATGCCGGCATGCTGAACAAGATCACCGTGGTCGGAGCGGGGAACGTGGGGGCCACCGCGGCCCAGCGCCTCGCGGAAAAGCAGCTCGCCCGTATCGTGGTGATGGTCGACGTCGCGGAAGGGATCCCGCAGGGGAAGGCACTCGACCAATGGCAATCGGGGCCCATCGAGGGATACGACACCCGGGTGGTAGGCGCCAATGACTACGGGCCGGCCGAGGGCTCGGAGCTCTTCGTGGTGACCGCGGGAATCGCGCGCAAGCCGGGCATGAGCCGGGACGACCTGGTCAAGACCAATGCGGGCATCGTCGCCTCGGTCTCGAGGGACATTGCCCGGGTGGCGCCCCGGTCCATCATCATCGTGGTTTCCAATCCGCTTGATGCCATGTGCTACGTGGCGCTCAAGGCCTCCGGGTTTCCGCGGGAACGGGTGCTCGGGATGGCCGGCGTGCTCGACACCGCGCGCTACCGGATGTTTCTGGCGGAGGAGATGAAAGTCTCGGTCGAAGACATCCAGGCCATGGTGCTGGGCGGCCACGGCGATACGATGGTCCCGCTCATCTCCTACACCACGGTGTCTGGCATCCCGGTGAGCCAACTGCTGCCCCGGGACCGGCTGGATGCGATCGTGGCGCGCACCCGGAATGGGGGCGCCGAGATCGTGGCCCACCTCAAGACCGGGTCGGCCTACTACGCGCCGAGTGCGGCGGCGGTGCAGATGGTGGAGGCCATCGTCCGTGACAAGAAGCGGTTGCTGCCGTGCGCCGCATGGCTTCAGGGGGAATACGGGCTCCGGGACGTCTACTGCGGGGTGCCGTGCAAGCTGGGCAGGGCGGGGCTGGAGCAGATTCTGGAGGTAACGCTGACCGAGCAGGAACGGAGGGACCTGCACGCTTCCGCCGAAGCGGTGCGTGGCATCCAGGCGACGATTACCGTCTGACGATGGGCTGGATTGCGCGGTTCTATCGGTCGACCATCGGGCGGAAGATCGTCATGGCGGTGACCGGTATCGTCCTGGTGGGCTTTGTGACCGCGCACATGAGCGGGAACCTCCTGATGTTCAAGGGGCCCGCCGCCATCAACGGCTACTCCCGATTTCTGCACCGGACCGGAGAGCTCCTCTGGGTGGTGCGGATCGTTCTCGCCGCGGCGCTGGTCCTGCATGTGCACTGCGCCTGGACGCTGAGCCGGCTGGCGCGATCGGCGCGCGCGGTGGAATACGCCACCCGGGAAGCTCGAGCGGCCACCGTCTCGGCGCAGACGCTGCGGTGGGGGGGAGTAGTGCTCCTCCTGTTCATCGGTTTTCATCTGCTCCACTTCACCACCGGAACCCTGCACCCCGAGTTCAACCCGGGCGATGTGTACTCGAACGTGGTGATCGGCTTCGGCGTCCCCGCGGTTGCGATCTTCTACCTGGTGGCCATGGCCGCGCTCGGGCTCCACCTCCATCACGGGGTCTGGAGTCTGTTCCAGACCCTGGGCGCCAATCACCCGCACCTCAACCCGGCGCGGCGCCGCCTGGCCACGCTGCTGGCCGTGGTGGTGCCAATCGGTTTCGCGGCGATTCCGCTGGCGGTGATGCTGTCTTTCCTATGGTAGGGGGACGATGGAGCTGAACGCGCGGGTGCCCGCCGGACCACTGGACAAGAAGTGGGACCGGCACCGCTTCGATCTCAAACTGGTGAATCCGGCCAACAAGCGCCGGCACTCGGTGCTGGTGGTCGGCTCGGGGCTGGCCGGGGCATCGGCCGCCGCCACCCTGGGTGAGCTGGGCTACCAGGTGCGCTGTTTCTGTTTCCAGGATTCGCCGCGCCGGGCGCACAGCATTGCCGCCCAGGGCGGGATCAACGCCGCGAAGAACTACCAGAACGACGGCGACAGCATCTATCGCCTGTTCTACGACACGATCAAGGGTGGGGACTTCCGCGCTCGCGAGGCCAACGTCTACCGCCTGGCCCAGATCAGCGTCAACATCATCGATCAGTGCGCGGCCCAGGGAGTTCCGTTCGCGCGCGAATACGGGGGGCTCCTGGCCAACCGGTCGTTCGGCGGGGCGCAGGTGTCCCGGACCTTCTATGCCAGGGGCCAGACCGGACAGCAGCTACTGCTGGGAGCCTACCAGGCGCTGGAACGGCAGATCGCTGCGGGAACGGTGACGATGTTTCCCCGGACCGAGATGCTCGATCTGATCGTCGCGGACGGCCGGGCGCGCGGTATCGTGGTCAGGGATCTGGTCACCGGGCGGATCGACTCGCACCTCGGGGAGGCCGTGGTCCTCGCCACCGGGGGCTACGGCAACGTGTTCTACCTCTCGACCAATGCCAAGGGATCCAACGTCACCGCCACCTTCCGGGCCTGGAAGCGCGGCGCCGCCTTCGGCAATCCCTGTTACACCCAGATCCATCCGACCTGTATTCCGATGAGCGGCGAGTATCAGTCGAAGCTCACCCTGATGAGCGAGTCGCTGCGCAATGACGGAAGAGTCTGGGTTCCCCGGGCGCGCAATGACAAGCGCGCCCCGGGGGACATCCCCGAAACCGAGCGGGACTACTACCTGGAGCGGAAGTATCCCAGCTTCGGCAATCTCTCGCCGCGTGACATTGCGTCCCGCGCCGCCAAGGAGGTGTGCGACGAAGGGCGTGGGGTGGGGGAGACCGGGCTCGGGGTTTATCTCGATTTCGCGGATGCCATCCAGCGGCTCGGGGAGCCGACGATTCGCGAGCGGTACGGCAATCTCTTCGAGATGTATCAGCGCATCACCGGCGAGGATCCCTACCGGGCGCCGATGCGGATATACCCGGCGGTCCACTACACGATGGGCGGACTCTGGGTGGACTACAACCTGATGGGCACGGTGCCGGGGCTGTTCGTGCTGGGCGAGGCGAACTTCTCCGACCACGGCGCGAACCGGCTCGGCGCGAGCGCCCTGATGCAGGGACTGGCGGACGGGTATTTCATCATTCCCTACACCCTGGGCGACTACCTCGCCACCGCGCGCCCCGCCGCGATCGACCCTTCGCACCCCGACGTCCGGGGCACCGAAGAGGCCGTGCGCCGCCGGGTCGAGCGCCTGCTGTCCGTCGACGGCAGCCGGCCGGTGGACCACTTCCACCGGGAGCTGGGACGGATCATGTGGCAGCACTGCGGCATGACCCGGGACGCCGCCGGACTCGGTGAGGCGCTGGCCCGGATCCCGGCACTCCGGGAAGAGTTCTGGCGTGACGTGCGGGTACTGGGTAGCGGCGAGGAGCTCAATCAGGCCCTGGAGCGGGCCGGCCGGGTGGCCGACTACCTCGAATTTGCGGAGCTGATGTGCCGGGACGCCCTCCATCGCGAGGAATCGTGCGGCGGGCATTTTCGGAGCGAGCACCAGACCCCGGAAGGCGAGGCGCTGCGCGACGACGAGCGGTTTGCTTACGTGGCGGCGTGGGAATTTGCCGGGGAGGGGAAGCTGCCGATGCTGCACCGGGAGCCGCTGGTGTTCGAGAACGTCCACTTGGCTACGCGAAGCTATAAGTAAGTGACTCGTTCTCGGGAGCGTGGATGAGGCTTACCCTGCGGATCTGGCGGCAAGCGGGACCATCGGCGCCCGGCGGCTTCCACACTTACGAAGCGCCGGACGTCAATCCCGACATGTCGTTCCTCGAGATGCTCGACGTGGTGAATGAACGGCTCACCGCCGCGGGCGAGGCGCCGATCGCGTTCGACCACGACTGCCGGGAGGGTATCTGCGGGTCGTGCGGCATGATGATCGATGGCTTCCCCCACGGCCCGGTTCGAGCCACCACCACCTGCCAGCTCCACATGCGGCATTTCCGGGACGGCGCGACGATCACCGTCGAACCGTTTCGCGCTGTGGCCTTTCCGGTCCTCCGCGACCTGGTGATCGACCGTGGCGCCCTGGACCGGCTGATCGAGGCGGGGGGCTTCGTCAGCGTGGCCACCGGCAACGCGCCCGACGCCAATGCGATCCCGGTGCCCAAGGAGGACGCGGAGCGGTCGATGGACGCGGCCCAGTGCATCGGCTGCGGCGCCTGTGTGGCTGCCTGTCCCAATGCGTCGGCCATGCTGTTTACCGCGGCCAAAATCACCCATCTTGGGCTCCTGCCGCAGGGACTTCCGGAACGGGATCGCCGGGTGCTCTCGATGGTGACCCGGATGGACTTGGAAGGATTCGGAGGGTGCACCAATTTCGGCGAATGTCACGAGGCATGCCCCAAGGAAATTCCCCTCGCGACCATCGCCCGGATGAACCGGGATTTCCTGAGGGCAACTCTGCTGGACCCCGGCCCATAGCCACCGCTCGTCGGTTTGACGGACTCCTGCCGCGAGGTAGGTTAGGGCATCCATGTCTCCATCTTCCCCTGGCGAAACCCCACCGCGCCCGCAGCTCACCGTACGGGTGGCCATCACCGGCCATCGCTGGGACAAACTGCGCCTCCGGGACGGACCGGCGATTGAGGCACGCTTCGGTGAAGTGCTGGCATGGATCGAGCACATCCTCGACGATGTGTGTGAGGATCGGGATGCGGGCTACCGTTCGTCGGCAGCGGACGCCAGGCCGCCGGCGCCGGTGTTTCGGATTCTCTCCGGCCTGGCCGAAGGTGCCGACCGATTGGGGGCGAAGGCAGCGCTGACGCGCCACTGGCAGCTCACCGCGGTCCTCCCGTTCCCGCGCTGGGCCTATCTCTGCGACTTCAAGACCAGGATCCGCAATCGCGAGGATCCGGGCGGAACCGAAGCAACCGACCCGAACGGCACTCCCGATCGCCAGTCGCTCGCAGAATTCCGGTCGTTGATCCGCGCCGCCGAACGGGCCGGGGGAGTCCAGATTCTTGACGGATCGGTGAGCGAGGAGGCGTTGAAGCGGTGGGAGCGACTCAAGCGCGCGCACCGGCGCGCGGCCCGGGGACCCGCCCCGATGCGGCGGAGTGACAATCAGCACCGGGACTATCGTCCGCTGGCCAGCGCCCTCTGCCTCAACTCCGATGTGGTGATTGCCGTCTGGAACCAGGACGAGGGGAAGCCCGGCGGGACCGGCGGCGTTGTTCGCCTCGCGGGGGAGTACGGCATCCCGGTCGTGGTGATCCCGCCCGACGGTAAGGCGAATCCATGGCTTTACGATCAAACCCATCCGGACAACCGAGAGGGATTGGCCCCGCTCAGTGAGCACTTGCGGCGCCTGCTGGTAGCCCCCGGAGCGTCCGTCCCTGATCGGAAGCCCGAAGTGGACCTGAGGGAGGAGTACTTCCGCGAGGGCCGGGGCGGCGGTAGCCTCGGCTGGCTGTGGGGTTGGGGCATTCATGACCGGTTTCTTCGGGTCTTCTCGCCGGTAGCCGAGCCCCAGCAGAAGAAGCGTCCGGCGCCCGAACCGGCCCGGTCATCAGCGCAGGCGGCGGCCAGCGCGGATCTGGTTGGGGCGCTCCGGGAAAAGTGGGAAAAGGAATGGCGGACTCACGGGGCCGGCGACGAGGTGGTGGCGGCGCTGACCCGGACGGGGATCCACCGGCACTACGCCTGGGCGAGTCATCTTGCCAGTCACTACGGGACCTGCTACCGCGATGCCTTCCTCGCCAACTACATGCTCTCCTGGCTCGCGGTGGCGGCCGCCGCCTTCGGCATGGTGTTCCACCAGGCGGGCTGGGAAACGGCGACGTATCGGACGGCAATACTTGAAGTCGCGCTGCTGTCGGTGATCGTGCTGATCGTCTGGCGGGGCGGCCAGCGCAACTGGCATGCCCGCTGGCTCGACTATCGGCGCGTGGCCGAGGGCATCAGGCTCCTCCCCACGATGCTCCTGCTCGGCCGGACGCCGGTGCTGATCGCTCGGTCGAGTCAGCCGCCAACCGGCCAGGAGTCATGGGTGGACTGGATGCTGCGGGCGGTGGTGCGGGAGGCGGGGGTCCTGCCGCTCGATCTCGCGCTCCATCTTCCCGCCGGTCGGAGCTACCTGGAAAAGGGTCTGCTCGACAGTCAGATCCGCTACCATCGGGGCGTGGCCACGCGAATGGGAACGGCCGACGAGGTACTGCACTTGCTTACCGCCGTCATTTTCGTCCTCGCCTTGCTGCTCGGCGGGGCTCACGTTCTCGACCTCTGGTGGGCCATCCACCGCGAAGCACATCTGATCCCGCCTACCCTGAGCGGCCCCCTGGTCATCCCAACCTTGGCGCTCCCGGCGCTCGGTGCGGCGCTGCACGGATTCCGGAGCCAGGGAGAGTTCGAGGCCACCGCGAAACGCTCGGAGCTCATTGAGGAGCGATTAGGCGAAATCCAGAAGGAATTGAGCAACCTCCCCGGCGGCTCGGTCGAACGCCTGGCCGACATCGCGGTGGATACCGCGACGGTGATGAACGCCGAGTTGTCCGCGTGGTTCAGCGCCTACCAGAACAAGGGGATCCAGCTGGCCTAGGGCCCGTGCCGGGCCAGCCAGTCGAGCGCCACCCGCCGACGAGCCTGGAACGGAGGACCACCCTTCTCCCAGGCGCGCGCGACTTCGCGGTAGTGGACGGCGGCGCTGTCCGGCCGCCCGACCGCGATGAACGCCTGCGCCAGCAACTCGTGCAGCTCAGTGCGGGTGAGGTAGAGATTCGAGGCGTCGATGCCGCCCCGCAGCGCCGCCTGGAGGGGGTAGATAGCCTCTTTGGGCCGGTGGAGTGTGAGGAGGCCCCGCGACATTTCGAAATTGATCCGGGTGTACCCCTCGGTCCAGGAGAGAATTGCCCGGCGATAGGCGTCAACCGCTTCAGCGGGGCGGCCGGCGTCGGCGAGGAGGAGCCCGCGCAGGAAGTGGTGCAGGCGCGCGCCCCGGCCGAATAGACTCTGCGGGCCGAGAGTCTCCACACTGTCCGCGAGCCGCCGCACCGTCGCCGTATCGCCGGCAGCGGCGTAGGCGGTGCCGGCCAGCGTCAGATTCCAGGCAAGCCCGCGAGCCCTGTGCCCCGGCGAGGGGATCGCTGCCACGAGGGCGGCCTGTGCGCGATACGCCTCCGCGGCCCCGCGGTAGTCGCCCGCCTCGAAGGCGAGACTAGCGCGGTTGATTCCGTCCGGGTCGAAAGCGGAGAGCGGCACGGTCCCATCACCGGGAACGCGGCCCTCCCGAAGCAAGGCGGCCGCCTCGCGCAGCCGCCCCTGGTTGCGCAGCGCGATCAGCCACAGCCACCGCGCCTCATTTCGGCGGTCCCCATCGGGGTCCCGCAGCGCAATGGCCGCTTCGCGGCCGAGCTCGTCGTAGCTCCCCCGCCGAATGAGGGCTCGGTAAAGCGATGGCTCCAGGTTCCTGGGTTCGTTGCTGAATGAATCCGCCAGGGCCAGCACGGTATCCGCCTCGGCCCAGCGCTCCTGGCGCCACCGGATCTCCGCAAGGTTGATCATCGGCTCGGGCGCACGAGGCCGGAATCCGACCCAGGAGCGGACTACCCGCTCCGCGGCGGGGGTCGAGTCCCACGCACTGTAGAGGCCGAAGAGCCGCCCGAGGATTGCGCAGGCACGGCAGACCGCATCGGGTTTGGCGCTGCCGGCGGAATCGAGCGCGATGGCACGCGCGAAGGCGGCGGCCGCCTCGCCGAAATAGCCGCGGTGCATTTGCACCTGGCCCAGGAGCGCCTGTCCCTCGGGGTCCGCGGGAAACCGGATGGCCAGCGACTCTGCCGGTGCCAGGGCAGCGGGATCTTCCTGGGACACACCCGTCGTACCGAGAATCAGGAGTCGCTCCGGATCGGTAGCCCGCGGGGCAAGGCGCACCGCGCGCTCCCGCAGCGCCTGCTCCTGGCCACCCAGCGCCGATCCGCTTTGCCAGCTGTAGAACGCGGCCATCGCGAAGGTGGAATCCTCCCGCAGCGCCGCCTCCATCAGCCGGTAGGCCGCGGGAGCATCGTACTGGTAGTAGGCCCGGAGCCCTTCCTCATACAAGCGGTAGGCCAACGGGGAGGAGGTGGTGACGTCGGCAATCGTCCGGGTCGGGGCGGAGAAACCGAGATCCGCCGCAATGGCCGCCGTGGCGCTGTCGACCGCCGCGTAGCGGTCGAAGGCGTGCACCGAGTATCCGTGGCGTACCACGCCCGAGGCCAGATCGATCCGCCGGAACTCGAGCCGCAGTCCGCCGTCCGGCGCGAAGCTGAACTCTCCCTCGAGGATTTCTTTTGCGCCGGCGCGCCGAGCCGCGTCCGAGAGCGCGCCGGGCAAGGTGTCCGCCCCCCGGGGCATCAACTCAACCAGCCGCGAGTTCGCCACGACCTGAAGGCCCGGAATGCGGGCCAGGCTGGTGGCCAGCATGTCGGTGAGCACGCCGCCGCTGCTGGTCGAGTCGCGGGTCGCGATATCGCGCAACACGCCGACCGCCAGGAGCGGGGGCTCGCGGCGGGGCGGGCTCACGAGGAGCCGCCACCCCACGATCAGGGCCGTCACGACGATCGCGCCGATGAGCGCGGGGACTGTGAGAGATTGTCGGTGCGCCGGGAACGGAGCTAGGACGGCTCCCTCAGCGGCGGTGACGGGCGGCGTTGCGGCCGGCCGGCCACTCTTCTGGTCCCCCCGCAAACGCTCCGCCAGCCCGGTGACCTCCGGATCGGGTGCTGTTTCGAGCTCCCGGCGAATCGTTGCTTCGTGGGCGCGGGCGTGGGCCAACGCTCCAGCGCGGTCTCCTCCGGCGGAGAGGGCCTTCATGTACTCCGCCGCGAACTTACCGCTCAGCGGGTCGAGCTCGGTGAGCCGATGCCGCAGGGCTGTGGTGTCGGCCTGTCGCTCCTCCCGCTCACTCCGTTGAGCAAGCGCGTCAATCGCGGAGGCCACCTGCTTGGCCACGCGGGCGCGTTCCTCTTCGACCCAGCGCTCGAATTCAGGAGCTCCGCTGAGGTAGAAACCATCGAGGAAGGGTCCGGCGTACAGTCGCGCGGCGGCATCGCGGTCGCCGGCAAGCATCGCAGCATTGAAGTCGCCGATGTCGCTGCCGAGGACCGCCGGATCGAGCCGCAGCTCGTTGGCGCCGACAATCGGCGTCTCCGCATTCAGATCCCGGCGCAGGCTGTAGACGGTTTGGGCCAGGGCGTGCCGGCCGCGCTCCTCCTCGCCATCGGGCCAGAGAATGCCAAGCAGCCGCTCGCGGCTGACGCCTCTCGGTCCCGCCGCGGCCAGCACGGCGAGCAGAGCCAGGCGGCGGGGGGGAGGGGCAGCGGGGTCGGCCCCGATCGATCCCTCGATCCAGAGCCCTCCGAAGGTTCGCAGTCGCAACACGTTAGTCGAGATGATCCTAAAATGATTGAGGCCTGAGCGAGCGCTGACTGAGGAAATGTATCGTGGTCGTCGAATTCCGCTTCGTGGGTGGTGAATCTCCCCTGCCACCCCGGATCAATCCCACCTTGGGAGGGGACGGTCCGCCATGCGCTTGATCACGAGTTCGCTCATCTTGGGCGCCCTTTTCTCCGTAGCAGCCGGGTCTGCGTTGTCGCAGACTCCCCCCCCAGCCCCACCTCCCCCTCCGGCGAAGCCGGTCACCGCCAAGAAGCCGCCCAGCAGGCTTCGGTCAATGGTCGGGAAGCTGGCGGATTCCGCCGCCACGACCGCCGCGGGCATGGCTACCGATTCGCTCCTGGGTAGCAAGGGCAAGTCGGTGGCAAACGCGCTTGGCGTCGGCAATCAGCCCTGTGCGCAGGGGGGCTTCACCGGTGGTGTGCCGGGCGCCCCCGGCCTGGCGGGAGTGTCCGCGGGGACCGCTGTGGTAGGCGCCGCGAAGAAGACTCTCCTCAAGAAGAAGGCCGACAGCGCCACGGCCCCCACGCCGGCGCCAGTTCCTTGCCCGTCGGCAGCGCAATTGTCCGGCGTGGCCGCCGCCGCCGCTCCAGCGGCGGCTCCGGGCGTCCCCGGGCTCCCGGGCGGGATGACGCCGATGGGCGCAATGGCGGCGATGACACCCATCGGAATGGCGGTGGCGGCCGCGCCGCTCGCGGGGGCGGCGGCCAAAGGAATCAAGGGATTTCTGGGCGGCAAACCGCAGGACAAACTCGCCATGCTGCGCGAGCTCGGCAAAGGCCGGCTCGAGCTCAAGGACGTGAAGTTCATCCCGGGCACCGCAGAGCTCGAACCCGGATACGAGGCCACCTTCACCCAGCTCGGCGAGGCCATCGCGCTGGCGGAAGGGACCTACATCCTGCACGTGCCGGCCGAAGCGGGGGAGAAGGGCGAAGCGCCCGATACCGCACTGGCGCGGAAGCGAATCGAAAAGGTCTGGGCGGCAATCCTGGTCAACGGGGTGTCGGATCAGCGGATCATCGCGGTCGGGGTCTTGTCGCCGGAAATGAATGCCGGTCGCAAGCCGCCGAAGAAGGGCGAAGCGCGCATCGAATTCATCCGGCTGCCCAAGCAGCCATGACCAGAAAGTTGAATCGGTCCTGATGCAACGTCGACTCGGAGTTTCATTCCCGCTCGTGCTGGTGCTGGCCGCAACTGTTACCCGCGATACCCCGGTGCAGCGGGTGTGGCAGGCGGACTTGCAGGTCCAATCGATGGATATTGCCCTGCTCAACGCCAACTTGGTCACCCGGGTCGTGGTGCTCAGTGACTTTGACGAGGCCCGGGCGGTGCGGGTGGAGATCCTGGTGCCGGTGGGCGTCGGCATTGTACGGATGGCGCCGGGCTGCACCGCCAGCGCGGCACCCCAGGGTGTGAGTGCCCTTCGGGCCCGGGTGACCTGCGAGCTGGGGAATCTGCCGATGCGCACCAGCCGGGAAGTGTTCGTGATGACCACGGTGCCACCGATCGGTGTCCACCGATCATTCGGGGCGTTCGCCATGAGCGACACGCCGGATCCCACTCCGGCCAACAATTTTGCGGAGAGAACCCTGCCTTGAGCCTCCTGATTCGGACCCGGTATGTCAGGGCTGGGCTGTTCACATCCCTGATCGGCCTGGCTTCAACAGCGCCGGCTGTCGCGCAGCAGCCCCTGGGGACTCCCACGCAGAAGCTCCGGGTCGCCGTCATGGACCTGTCCGGCTCCGCTCTCAAGATGCAGAGCACCACCACCATGATGCCCGGCGGTGGGCAGCCCGGCGTGCCGCAGCAGCCCTACGGCCAGCCGGCCACCAAACAGACCACCGTCACGATCGCGATTCCGCCCCCGGCGGAATTCGCCCGCGGGCTCACCGAGGCGCTGACGACCGTGCTGGTCAAGACCGGGCGGTTCACGGTGCTGGAGCGCGCCGCGATGCAGTCGGTCCAGCAGGAACAACAGATCGGTGCGTCCGGGGCCGTCACCAAGGAAACCGCCGCGCGAACCGGTGCGCTGCTGGGCGCCGAGGTGCTGATCACCGGTGACATCACCGGCTTCACCTACGAAAAATCCGGGCTCGGTGGGGCGCTGACCAACATTGTGAAGGGGCTCTCGGTGGCCGCCGAGCGGGTCACCGCCGAGGTGATCATCGATCTCCGGGTGATTGACGCGTCGACTGGCGAGGTCCTCATGTCCCACAAAGGCGTGGGCAAGGCCAGCCAGACCGGGCTCGCCGCGGATCTGATCAAGGACGAGAAGAACTACAGCGGCAGTGCCAGCTTCACGACGCCGCTGGGGCAAGCCTCCCGGCAGGCCCTTCAGAACGGGGTCGCCGGCATCCTGATCGGCATGCCGAAGGTGAAGTGGGGCGGTCGGGTCGTGGATGTGCGCGAAGGCGTCGTCTACCTGAACGCCGGGGCCGACCAGGGCGTGCGCGTGGGCATGGAGCTCGATGTCTATGAAATCCAGCCGGCTCTTGTCGATCCGGAAACCGGCAAGAACCTCGGGGCGCCCGACAAGATGATCGGCAGCCTGGTGGTCACCTCGGTGCTGGAAAAATTCAGCACCGCGCGGATCGCGAGTGGGGAGGGCTTTTCCCGAGGCAACATCGTGCGGATGAAGGCGGGAAACCCACCGCCACCGTAACCCGACTCGGGCCGCTCGTCGGGCGGTCCGCCCCATGACCCGGAGGGTCGTCCATGTTCCACCCGTATTCTCGCCGAGGCGGCCTCGGCGCCGCGCTGGTCGTGCTTCTCGGGGTGCTCTCATCCCCCGCTGCGGCTCAACGGGGCGCGCTACCTCCGACCAACGTGACGGTGGTAGGGGCCGGCACCTTCGTGACCGTGTCGTGGACTCCCGTGGCAAGCCGAGGTGTGACTTATCGGGTGCTCCGCAGTCTCGATGCCCGGGCGCCGGGGGTCGACCTGACCACGCCGATCGAGGCTGCCACCTTTCAGGATGGTAAAGTGGCCGCCGGCACGACCTATTTCTATCAAGTCGTCGCGGTGTACGGGAATGGAACCACCGGGACCGCGGCGCCGGTTGCGTTTACGCTCGCGGCAGCCGCGGTTGCCCGGCCGATAGCCGTCGCCCCACCGGTAGCCCTCGCCCCACCGGTAGCGGTCGCCCAACCGGTGACGGTGCCATCCGGCGCGGCCGCAGGGGTGCGGGCGTCAGGGATCACTCCCGCGCCGCCCCGAGTGGGCCCTTCGACTTCGCCGATGGCGGTGGCTGGGTCGCCACCGACCGGGGTCGTAGTGAGCGGCACCCCCCTCCTCGCCCGGGTTACCTGGAACGCGATGCCGAACGCGCAGCGGTACGCGGTGTGGCGCGGCGACGGCGTGGGCACTTCAATGGAACTCACTCCGGCCGGGTTCACCGGTACCCAGTTCCAGGATGTAATGCCCGACCCGCGGGTCACCTACCGCTACGCGGTCGTCGCGTACTACCCGAATGGAACATCGGCGGAAGCGCCGGTCGTCCAGTTCATCTCCCCACCGATGAAGAATCCCCCCGGGTTCACGGCGCGCGACCAGGGTCAGGGTGTGGTGGATTTTCAGTGGCAAGCGGTCCCGGGCGCGCTGAAGTATCGACTGGACGGCACCGGGCTGCCGAATACCGGCTTCTTCGTGACGAACCCGGGCGCCGCCCACCCCGGAATCCCCGCCGGGCCGGGCTCCTGGCGGCTGGTGGCGATGTACCCCGGGAACTACGCCGACTACCCGGGTGCGTCGGTGGTGTCGACCGTGGTCCACGTGTTGCCGCCCCACTCGCAGCCGTGGCTCACCAAGAACAACGGAGCTGGCGTCATCAGCCAGGTTCAATTACCAGCGCATCAAGACAACACCAACCCCACCGCCATTGCGGCGAGCGGCGAGCTGTTTCCAGTATATTCTCCCCCCGGCTACGCTAATTGGTTGAACGTGGCCACCTGCATTGACTTCAACGTGAACCTCCCAAGCTACCCCAGCGGTGTTCGGCGCTGCGAAAATGATCCTACGGCCACCCCAAGCAGTAACGCGGCGCGCCGGGCGGTGGACCTCTTCAACC
>JBGPEJ010000009.1:0-28520 GCA_041482775.1 Gemmatimonadota bacterium
CGCCGGCGGCCACCGACTCCGCCGCTGCCGCGAGGGCCGCCGCGGGGGCGGCGATGCGCCGGGTCATGAAGGTGTTCATCGCCGCGAGGGCACCCAGCAGCAGGAGGAACACTCCGACTCCGGTGGCTCCCAGGATGAGGTCGGCGTTGCGCAGCTCGGCCAGCGCGATCGATTCCGGTGTGTGGGCCACCACTCGCCACGCCTTCCCGTTGGTGGTGCGCAGCGACGCTCGCTGGGACGTTCCGTCATCGTACCGCACCACGGGGAGGGTCGCGACCTTGGGCAGCCGCTCGTGACCAGGGAGGGGCTTCAAATTGGAAGCCCGCGCGGAGCTCGCGATGACCCGGCCGGCCGAATCAATCAGGTCGACGGCGACAACCCCCTTGGTCCCGGCCGCCGCCACTGCCTCCTGCAGCTCGGCCAGCCCGTAGACCACTTTCACCACGCCGACGGCCGGAGCGTTGTCCGCCTCGCGCACCACGCTCGCAACCGAGAGCGACACCTTCCCGGCCGATTCGTCATAGGCCGCGGCAGCGGCACTCATCCCCCGCGCGAACGCCTCCTGCCACCAGGCCTCGTCACTCTGCACGAAGTCGGAGGTGCGTTCGGTGGTGATGACGTTGAAGCCGTTGATGTCGGTGACCAGCACTTCGGCAAGATCGAGCGACACCGCGCGGTCGAGGAGAAATCGGCGGGTCCGCGGATCGACGTCCAGCGTTCGGGTGGAGTCGAAGCGCCGTTCCAGGGCGTCCAGCGACAGCCCGGGCAGGCCCAGCTGGGCGGCGCGCACCGCTCCCAGCCGGGCGGCATCCACCACGGCGGGGAGCGACGCGAGCAACCGCACCTGCCGCTCCCGCTCGGCAACCACCCGGTCGATCACCAGGGCCGCCTGCTCGGCCGCCTGGAGCACGCCGTCCTCCGCTTCCCGCCGGACCCGCCCCTCGATAAGCCGGCTCGCGGCCCAGGCCAATCCGCCAAGGATGAAGAAGAGAACGACCCCAATCCAGACGACGATTCTGCGGCTGAGCGAGCGGGTCGAGGTCGAGGCGCCCATTGGCATCCTCAGGATTCGGGCCGGGGTCTCGCGAGGAGGCGCTCCGCGAAATCGAGGCGCTCCTCGACCTCGGCGAGTCTGCTCTGGAGCTCCTCCACCTCGCCAACCCGCCGGCGGAGGTCCTCGAGCATCTCGTGCTCGGTCTGGGTCAGCCGCTGCTTCCGGGACACCCGCATCTCCGGCGGCAGGAGCCGGATCAACAGCCCGATACCGCCGAAAATCCCCAGCATGAGGGTTCCGACGCCGATCGCCCATTCGGGAATGCCGAACATGGGCGGCCTACGGCTCCCGGTCCCCGATCGGCATCCCGGGCGGCGGGGCGAACGGCTTCGGCAGCGCCTGCGGGTCCCAGGGGCGCTCCAGGAACCGCTTGATATCCGTCGCGAGCTGCATCAGATGGGCGGTTCCCTCCGCCGAGCCGACGAGCTGGCCGGGGCTCACCTCCGGCAAGGTGGTCAGGAAGCCGCGCAGCTTCATCGTGGCGATGGCCTTCACCTCGGGACTCCGGGTCGTCTGGGCCAGCCACATCAAGCGGTCCACCAGCACCCGCTGCACCGCGTGCGCCAGTGCCACCTGGTAGGAGTCCTCGGTCGCGGGCTTCCCGGCGGCCAGGATGCTGTCGACCACCTCCGCCAGGCCCGGCTGCGCCGGGTCGAGCGCGTGCTGCTGTACCAGCCGGGCGGCGCGCTCCGGATTGAACAGCAGCTGCGCCACCATGTCCGCCGCGGCGCTCGCCGGGGTGATGGCATCGAACACCGGATCGGTGATCTTGTCGAATAACTCCCGGTGCTCGGGAAACCCCGACGGACGGGGAGGAATCTTGGAGAGAATCACGCGGGAGAACGCCAGCTCAGCGGGGGAGAGCGTCTGGAGCACGGCGGCGAGAGCCCTTCTCTGTTCGGCCGGAGGCACGGCGCGCACCGGCTCCTGTCCGTCCCCCCGGAGGGTGTAGGTATAGTATTGCCCGCCCACCACCTTGACGGCCGCCTCCACCTGGTAGCGGTGGTGAAGGTACAGCGGGACCAGAACTTCCTCCAACAGCGCGAGCGGCTGCCCCCGGCGAATCGCCGCTTCCCCGAACCGGTCGAGCGCCGCCCGGCGGACCTGCATGACCCGGGTCAGCTCGGCCACCGGATCGGCTCCGTTGTCCCAGAGGTGCGTGTTAGGATGGGCGCTCCCCAATGGCCGGGCGTCCTGGTCGGTCAGGAAGTGGAGCCCCTTGGCGCGCGCCGCCGCCAGGAGGCCGTCCAGGGTCCGGGCCTCGTCGGTGCCGGGGGCGAAGTCGGTGTAGCCGAAACGGATCGCCTCCTTGTCCCAGGCGCCGATGCCCACCGCGTAGGCGTCGGAGAGGTCGATCCCTCCGCCCGCCTCCAGCTTGGCCAGCGGATGGGGGTAGTCCATCACCGAGGCGCGGTTGGCGGCGCTCGAGATGTAGTTGTGCTCCAGGCCGAGGGTGTGGCCGACCTCGTGGGCGGCGAGCTGACGGAGCCGGGCCAGCGCCATCGCCTGCGCCGCCGTGGCCGTCTCGGTTCCGGTCTGGTAGGGCGCCAGCAGCCCCTCGGCGAGCAGGAAATCCTGCCGCATCCGCTCCGAGCCGAGCGTCACATGGCCCTTGATGATCTCGCCGGTGCGCGGATCGGTAACCGTGTTCCCATAGCTCCAGCCCCGGGTGAACCGGTGCACCCACTGAATCATGTTGTAGCGGACGTCCAGGGGATCGGCCCCCTCGGGCAAGAGCTCCACGCGGAACGCATCCCGGAATCCCGCGGCCTCGAACGCCTGGTTCCACCACCGGGCACCCTCCAGAATGGCCGAGCGCATCGGCTCCGGGGCACCGCGGTCGAGGTAGTACACGATCGGCTTGACGGCTTCACTCAGCGCGGCGCGGGGATCCTTCTTCTCGAGCCGGTGCCGGGCGATGAACTGGTGGGTCTGGGTTGCGCCGAGCGGCGCGGTGAAATCCATGTACGAGATCGAGAAGAACCCGGCGCGGGGATCGAAGCTCCTGGGCTTGAACCCCGGTTCCGGCAGCGCCACCAGGGAAATCCGCTCCCGAATGGTCAGCGCCTCCGGGGACGGGGCTACGTCCCGTACCCAGGCGCCGGCATTCTCGCCGGTGAAGGTGAGCTGGGTTTCGATCTCGGTGTTCCGGGGAAACACCTTGGTGTTCTGGGGATAGATCGTGCTTCGCGAGGGGTCGAGCCGGTAACTGCCTTGCCGGGTCCGGGCCAGGGCCCCGATGACGTCGTGGACGTCACGAAGGGCGAAGTCCGTGGCGTCCACCAGCGCAGTGCCCCCGGTTTCCGCCTCGACCTTGAATCCCCAGAGGGTCGAGATGGCGAAGGATTCCTCTACCCCCCGACGGGCTGCCGCCGACGTGTCACTGGCCCGGAAACTGTAGTTGGGCTGGATCATCAGCACCTTATTGCCGATCCGCTCGAATCGGACAATCCGTTCCCCGCCGATCTGGCCGCGGTCGAGCCCGATGTCGTTGGAGCCAAGGCCGGTGGGGGCACCGGTGATATAGAGGAGCTCCTGGCCGAAGCGGGAAATCTCCATCCAGAGTTTGCCGGAGCCGGCGTCCCAATAGAGGGGAACGAAGCCGTCGAGCTTGCTCAGCCCCTTGGTCTTCTCGGCGATGCTGGGCAGGCCCTGCGCCTGTAGGTCCGGGGAGTGGACCGTCGGGAGCGCGGAATGGGGAACTGCGAGCAGCACGAGGCCTAGTGGCAAGCGTGCGAACGCGCGGCGAAGGACGGCGGGGGAAGACCTGCCCATCGGGCTCTCCGGAATCAGCGGATGGGCTGAAAGGTACCACAAGGCACCGGAAGCCAGGTATCGCCGCCGCAATAGCCTGTTACGGACGGATGGCCGGGAGAATACGCTGGTAGAGGAATCCTACCGGCAGATCGAATTGGGGCGTGTTCGACGTGACCGCGATGACCACGTCGTAACGCGGAATCACGAAAATCCACTGACCCTGAGCGCCCGAAGCAGTGTAGATGGTGCGGTTCGGGTCCCCGGTGGACCCCGAGCCGTCGAGGGGCAGGAGCCACCAGAGGTAGCCGTAGTCCACCGGATACCCGGAGAAGGTGCGAGGCCGGAGCACCGAGGGCGCCAAGGAGGCCTCGAGCCACCCCGTCGGCACCACTTGCTGGCTGTTCCAGCGGCCGCCGCGCAGCACGAGGTACCCGATGCGCGCCATGTCGAGCGCCCGCAGATTGAGACCGCCGCCCATATGGGGGAGATCGTTGGGGCCGCCCTTGTACCAATACGCCGGCCCGACGCCGATCGGATCGAACAGCTTGCGGCGGGCGAACTCGTCCGCCACCAATCCCGTGGTGTTGTAGATAACGCCACCCAGCACAATCACACCGCCGCTATTGTACTCGAAGCGCGTACCGGGCTGCTCTCGCATCGGCCAATCGAGAACGAACCGGAGCCACCCGGTGCGGATGGCATTGAGCTGCTGCAGCGGTGAACCCTCATAGGGATCTTCGCTCCAGTCGAGCCCGGTGCGCATTGTCAGGACGTCGCGGAGGGTCATCGCCTGCTTCCGCGCGTCCAGGTTGAGCAGGTCGGGGTACTCGGGGAAGAAGCTGGTGACCGTCTGAGTCACCCCGGGTACCGCTCCCTGCCCCACCGCGATGCCGAGGAGGAGGGAGGTCACGCTCTTGGTGACCGACTGGAGGGTGTGGACAGTTTCCCGACTGGAGCCGTTGAAATACTCCTCCACCGCGAGGTATCCCTGGCGCACGATCACCAGCGAGTGCACGCCGGGAATCCGATTGTCTCTCAGACGGCCGACCAGGTCTTTGATCCTCCCGTCATCCAGTCCCACTTGGTCGGGGGCCGCGCGGCGCCACTCGGCGGCAGGCCAGTACTGGGCGCCGTCCTGCGGCACCGGCTCGAGGGGGCCGGAACATGCCGCGAGGGTGAGGAGGAGGATTAATGGGAGAGGCCGGCCCGGCTCCAGGGACGCGACCGCACTGGGCAGGGTCACGCCGAGCGTTGCAGCCTTTGCATCACCACGCGTCCCTCCGGATCGGTGAGCGGCTCCGGCGGGGTCAGGGCATGCCCCTGCGCGTACCCGACTCCCAGCGCCCGGAGCTTGTGCAGGACCGGCTCGCTGCCGACCTGTTTCGCGATGGTGGAAATCCCCATGCTCCGGCCGATCTGGTCCACCGCCGCGACGATGCTGCCGTACACCGGGTCCTCCACGACTCCCCGAACGAACTGCCCGCCGATCTTCAGAAAATCCACCGGCAAGGACTTGAGGTAGGTAAATGAGGTCACGCCGCTCCCGAAGTCCTCCAGCGCCACCCCGCAGCCGGTGGCCCGGATTCCGGAAAGGAATCGCACGGTTCGGGCAAGATTGCCGAGCATTGCGGTCTCGGCAATTTCGAAGCAGAGCGTCTCGGAGGGAACCCCGTACTTGGCCAGTTGTTGCTCCAGAAGATACATCAGGTTGTCGTCGGCCAGCGCTGACGCGCTGAGATTGATCGAACAGATCGGCGCTTCGGCGTCAGGATGCTCGCGACGCCACTGCCCGAGTAACGCGATCGTCTCCCGTACCACCCACCGGTCGATCGCCGGCATGAGATTATAACGCTCCGCCTGCGGAAGGAAGTCCGCCGCAGCCCGCATGCGACCCTGGCCGTCCGGAAGCCGCAACAGAATTTCGAAGTGAGGGCGGGTCGAGCCTTCCCCCTGCAGCGGAACGATCGCCTGGGCATAGAGCCGGAACTGGCCCTCGTCCACCGCCCGGGCCAGGCGGGTAACCCGCCGGGCCATTGCCTGGGATACGCCGGCCGAGTCCTGCCCGCCGCGGGCGAGATGAACCCGGTTGCCTCCGCCGTCCTTGGCCGCATAGCAGGCGGCATCGGCGGCCCGCAGGACGGCGGCCATCCCACCACTCTCCGCTGTCACCGGGATCAAGCCGATGCTGGCGCCGATCGAGAAGGCGGTACCGGCCCATTCGAATCGGAATTGCTCGATTTCCGCCCGGAGGTTCTCCGCGATTCGCTCCGCCTCGGACAGGGGACAATTCTCCAGCAGAACGCCGAACTCGTCTCCACCGAGACGGGCCAGGGTATCGCGCTTCCGCAGATGGTGGCTGAGGAGGGCGCTGAGACTCCGGAGCAGCTCGTCCCCGGCATCATGGCCGCAGGAATCGTTGATCAGTTTGAATCGGTCGAGATCCAGGCAGAGGAGCATGTGCTCCGCCGCGGTCTCGCTCAGGCCCTTGACCACGCGCGTCAGCCGGCGCTCGAACTCCCGGCGGTTGATCAGGCCGGTCAAGGCGTCGTGGGTGGCCTCGAAGGAGAGCCGGTGGCCCACTCGTCGCTTTTCGCTCTCATTCTGGATCACCAGCACGACCCCGACGGTGGCCCCGTTGCGGTCCAGAATCGGGGCCGCCGAGTCGCCGATCGGGATTTCGGTTCCATCACGCCGGAGCAGGAGCACCCCGTCTTCCAGATCCACCGCGCGCTCTTCCGCCAGGCAACGCGCCGCCGTGTTCGCGACCGGCTGCCGACTGGCCTCGGAGATCAGCGTCAGCACGGCATCCAGCGACTGCCCCAGCGCGTCCTCCGCATCCCAGCCGGTCATGCTCTCGGCAACCGGGTTGAGAAAGGTGATCTTACCCATGGCGTCGGTCGTGATCACCGCGTCCCCGATCGATTCCAGGGTGGCCCGGGCCTGCTCGTTGTTTCGGGAGCGAGTTTCCTGGGTGCGGCGCCACCGGGTGAGATCTCGCAGTGTCACCAGCGACTGCGCGTGGCTGCCTTCCCCGAGCGGGCGCCGAGACAGCTCGACCGGGAACTCGCTCCCATCCTGGCGCCGGGCGAAGCAGCTGACCGTCCCGCCACTGGTCGAGATCGCGGGAGCCCCGCCGATGGCCTCGACGTCGGACCCGACCAGCGCGTGGAACCGGGTCGGGATGAACCGGCTCATCGGTTCGCCGAGCAGCTCTTTCTCGGTCCAGCCGAAGAAGCGCTCGGCCTCCTGATTGACTGCCGTCACCCGCCCGTGCCGGTCCACCACGACCATCGCGTCGGGCGCGGCATCAAGCAGGTGATGGAAGTCGTCGGAGAGGCGGATTTTCCACATTTGTGAACAAGTTTATGAAAAAGACCGAAGAAAGACCATCGCTCTTTGGAATGGGCCAGCGACTAATTCCAAGGGATTAATTCCTGTCACGGATGGCACAACTGATTGCTGGGATAGCAGTTGGGCGCTCTGCAGCCATCTCGTTCGGACCGGCCGGACTGATCCAGACGGTCACAGGAATTCGGACCGGTGATCTCCCTCCTTTCGGCTGAAGGCGGCCACTTCCAGCCGGCTGTGCAGCGCCAGCTTCTCCAGGACGTTGTGGACGTGACTCTTCACCGTATGGACGGCGATGTGCAGCCGGGCCGCGATCTGTTTGTTGGCAAGACCCTCTGCGATGAGGTCGATCACCTGACGCTCCCGCAGGGTCAGCCGGACGGCTTCCAGCTCCCGGGGAGCCTCCCCACGAAGCGCCTGGTGGGCGATCTGGCTGAAGAGCGATCCGGTAAGCTCGGGGGGCAGGACTACCATGCCGCCGACGACGCTGCGAATTGTCCGGACGAAATCATCGAAGGTGGCGTCCTTCATGATGAATCCCGGGCACTTCCCGCCGGACGGTGGCCGTGAGGGCCAGGCTGTCGTGATCCTCCAGGCCGAAATCCAGGAGGACCACGTCGGGCTTGGCCTCGCGCACCTTCGTCATGGCCTCATCGGCATCGGCCGAAGCGGCCAGGATTCGAAAGTCCTTCTGCTCCCGGATCAGGTGAGCAAGGCCTTCCCGCATCAGGCGGTTGTCGTCGACCAGGACCAGAGAAATGGTGTCGTTCATAGGATCGCGCGCAGTGACACGGCTCCCCGTGTCCGCTAACGACCACCCTGCGGGGGTCGGCTGCAAGCAGCACTAGCCACTGACTATCTCGACTTAGTTACCTATCCTCAGTTATCAATAATGTTGTGTAGTGCCTTACATCGCAAGGGATTGTATCGTTGCGTGGAGGATAGGCCCACCCCGGAAACCGGGGGGGGGACGTCGCCCCGACCCACCCGGCACGCTCAGGGGGACTCCCGCCGAATCGCCCGCCCGATCCGCTCGGCAAGATCTCCCGGCACCTTGATCCGCCGGAGCCGGGCCCGAACACCGTCCAGCACCCGCTCCTCGAAGTGGAACTCCCGGGCGCACCGTTCGCACTCCTCGAGGTGGGCGCGGACTTGGAGGGTCTCTTCGCCGGAGAGCTCTCGATCCAGAAAATCGTCCAGCCGGTCGAACGCCTCGCGGCAGCTCATCGGGTCGGTCATCGGGTCCTCTCCTCTTCGTTCCCGCCGGGCACCACCCCCTGCTCCACCGCCAGGCTCCAGAGTGCCCGCTGCAACTGCCGCCGCGCGCGGTGGAGTCGCGACCGCACCGTGCCGATCGGGACACCCAGCATCTCGGCGATTTCCTGATAGCTCAGGTCCTCGATGAAATAGAGCGCCGCCACCATCCGGTATTCCTCGGGGAGCGCGGCGATGGCCGCGTTGACCTTGTCGCTGTCCAACCGCGCAAGGAGGGCCGCGGCCGGATCGTCGAGCACATCAGCGAGGCCGAGGTCGGCGCTCCGCCTCCACAAGTAGAGCTCAGGTACATCCGTCAGGGCCACCGCCGCTCCTTCCCGTCTCCCCTTCCGGTACTTGCTGTAGAATGCGTTCGCCAGGATTCGGAAGAACCAGGCCCGGAAGTTGGTGCCGGGCTCGAACGAACCGAATCCCTTCCACGCCAGCAGCGCCGCGTCCTGGACCAGGTCCTCCGAATCGGAGGAGTTCCCGGTCAGACGGTAGGCGGTCCGGTATGCCGGCTCCAGGAGCGGGTGAAGCAGGGCCTCGAAGGCTGCGTGGGGAGCGGGCGGGTTGTTGGCCGTCACCTGGGAAGGATAGCGCCCCGTCGAGTCAGAACGCCGGGCCCCCCCGGTCGGGTTCCCCGAACCCGTCCCGGCTTGCGCCGGCTTCCAAGCGGACGGCTATTTTCGAAGCGTTCCTCCGCCCTCACCCTCCAGAGCTCCCCGGGATCGATGACCGAACCGACCGCGAGCGGTGGGCGTCTGCGGGCCATCGCGCGGCTGATTGCCGTCGGCCTGTGGACCCTCACGATGTTCCTGGCCTGGGCGGCCGGGGCCGTGGCGACGCTGCCTTTTCGGCGATCCCGACTCCGCTGGCGGCAATGGGCCGTGCGGACCTGGTCGAGAGGGCTGGGCCGGATCGTGGGGATGCGGCTCACCATCGTGGGATTGCCGCCGGCCGCGCCCTTCTTTCTCGCGTCGAACCATCTCAGCTACGTGGACATCTTCCTCCTTCACGGCTGCCTCGACGGGGTCTTCATCGCCAAGCGGGAAATGCGCCGCTGGCCGGTGCTGGGGCCGCTCGCCCACTTGATGGGGACGATCTGGGTAAACCGCGAATCGCGCCGGGACGCGATCCGGGTCCTGGACGCGATCGATGAAGCCATCGCCCGGGGGGACGGGGTCATCCTCTTCCCGGAGGGCACCACCTCGGCAGGCGACGCACTCCTTCCAATGAAGCCCGCCCTCTTCGACTGGGCGGCCCGGGAGGCGTATCCGGTGCACTACGCCACCATCACCTATCGCACTGCGCCGGGGCGGATGCCGGCGCACGTCGCGGTCTGCTGGCATGGGAACGCGGCCTTCGGCGCCCACGCCGTGCAGCTCTGCCGACAGCGAGGCTTCGAGGCGGTGGTGGAGTTTGGCGCCGACCCGGTTCGATCCACCACGCGGGGGGAGCTGGCGGAACGGGTCCAGGCGGAGATCGCCTCGCGCTTCGTGCCTCTGGAATGACGCTCGACCGCCATTCTCCAGGAGGAGGCATCATGAGCAGCGATCGCCGGGGTCTTCCCGGGTCGGGGTCGGCCGCCGTCCGGGCCGGCAACCTGGCCATTGAGGAGGTCGGAGAAAATGGCCCTCGGCCACCCCGTTCCTGGTATCATTCTACAGCCCTCCTGCCGTGCCCCGGGCCAGGGGGCGGGCTGTTAGTGCCTGCTGGCGAGTTGAAAGAGGTGTAACGATGGCTGCGGATCGCAAAGGTTTTCTCGAACGAGTGGCGGCCGCCACCGCGCTGCCGCCCAGAGTCGGGCTGGTGCCGGCGGGCTTCGCGCCGCACGCCCCGGAACCTCCCTGGCTCAAGCGGCTGAGAGGCACCTATCGCGCGGTCTTCGATAATCCGCGGGATGACGGCGCGGGCATTGCGCGCGCCTGGATCTGGATGAACCAGTGCCGCAGCATCCTCGGCAGCAGCGACGAGGAGTGCTCGACCGCGGTGGTGCTCCGCCACGGCGGGATCACCCTCGCCATGAATGACGCATTCTGGGCCGAATACCAGATCACCCAAGGCCCGTCGTCGCCCGAAAATCCCACTATTCCCGGCCGGAACCCCCAGCTTGCGGCGGCGATGAAGGGCGCCATCACGACCTTCCCCCCCCCGGCGCGCCCGTTCGTCGAGGGGATCGGGCTCGACGCCCTGATCGATCGGGGCGGCGTAGTCCTCGGCTGCGAGTTCGCCTTCTACGGGATGATCAGCCGGGTCATGCAGCACGACCGGCTCGACGAGGGAACGGCCCGGATCCGGGCGACCGGATATCTCCTTCCTGGCGTGACGCTGGTGCCGTCGGGGTTCTTTGCGCTCGCCCTGGCGCAGCAGCAAGGCTGCAGCTTCGTGACCAACATCTAACTGACGGAACCGGGAGGACGCATGGCGGGTGGTCGAAGGGACTTCCTCGGTCGACTCGCGGCGGGAGCGGCGGCCGCCGGCGGACTCGGACTCGGTGCGGGGCCGCTGGCCGCAGAGGCGCCGTTCCACCCGGTCAGCGACAAGTGGGACATGTCCTGGCAGGACCGGATCCACGGCAAGTTCCGGGCGGTGTTCGACTCGCCCAAGATCGAGGACGGGGGGGAGATCTGGCGGGCGGCCATCTGGAAGAGCCAGGTGGCCGAGGTGTACGGGGTCAAGGACGACGAGGTGACTGCCGTCCTGGTGATCCGGCACGAGGCGATCCCCCTGGTCATGGACGACGAGTTCTGGGCCCGGCACAAGATCGGCAAGAAGAACAAGGTGAAGGACCCCTTCACCGGCAAGACTTCGGAGACCAATCCGATCCGAAGCTACGCGGGCAATTCCACGATTCCTCCGGAGATGGCGGGCGCCTCCCTGGAGGAATTCATGAAGCGGGGCGGCATCGTGCTGGCCTGCAACTTTGCCTTCGGAATGATGGTAGGCCTCGAAGCCCGCGCGGACCAGGACCACGCCAAGGAAGCGCGGCAGCGCGCCCTGGCTCACCTGGTGCCCGGCATCATCCTCCAGCCTTCGGGGTTCTTCGCACTGCTCGAGGCGCAGCGCGCCGGCTGCCACCTCTTCGCCGACGCCTGACCCGCCGTGGACGTTATCAAGGCCTCGATCCCGATATTCTTCGCGCTGATCGGGATCGAGTTGCTGGTGGCCCGGGCCCGCCGCCGGCCGCTCTACCGCCTGAGCGATTCGATCAGCGACCTGTCCTGCGGTATCCTGAGCCAGCTCGCGGGGATCTTTCTCGTCATCGGGACGGTGGCCGCGTACGGGTGGGTGTCCGCCCACTGGAGCATCCAGCACTTCCTCCCGGTTCCCGCCTGGAGCAGCGCGCCGATGGCGTGGGTGGGAGCGTTCCTGCTCGACGACCTGGCCTACTACTGGATGCATCGCTACTCCCACGAGGTGAATCTGCTCTGGGCCGGCCATGTCGTGCATCACTCGAGTGAAGAGTTCAACCTGACGGTTGCCCTCCGGCAGAGCAGCCTGCATGGTCTCATGAGCTGGCTCTTCTACATGCCGATTGCCCTGCTCGGCGTGCCGGTAACGACCTGGCTGATCTGCCACGGACTCAACTTGGTATACCAGTTCCTGGTCCACACCCGGGCCGTCAAGCGGCTGGGACCGCTCGAGTGGGTGCTCAATACACCCTCCCACCACCGGGTTCATCACGGGGTGAATCCGGAGTATCAGGACCGGAACTACGCGGGGGTGCTCATCATCTGGGACCGGCTGTTCGGCAGCTTCGTACCGGAGACCGCCGAACCGGTGTATGGAATCACCAAGCCGCTCTCCAGCTGGAACCCGCTCTGGGCCAACGTCCACGTGTTCGGTGAGATCTGGCGAAACGCGCGCGCCGCGCACACCTGGGGCGACCGACTCCGCGCGGTGTTCGGACACCCCGGCTGGCGTCCCGCGGTGCTCGGATCCCCCATCGTGCCGCATGCGGTGACGGCGGAGACCTACCGGAAGTACGAGCCCCCGGCGGCCCGGGGCCTCCGGCTCTATGCGCTGGTGCAGTTCGGCGTCGTTCTGGCCGCGTCGGTGGCGCTGCTCGACGCCGCGGCCCGGCTCCCTCTCGGCCAAAGCGCCGCGGTGATGTTCTACGTCGTCCTGTCGCTGGGAAATATCGGCGGGGTGCTGGAGTCGCGGAGCTGGGCGGGCGTAAGCGAGGCGGTGCGGTTCGTCGTACTGGGGGGCGCGGCGGCGGCGGCGCTGGCGTCCGGGGGCGGGCCGGTGCCGCTCCTCGCCGCCGCGGTGGCGTTCGCTGCGGGATCGCTGGTGTGGATCCTCCGGCTCCGGCCGAAGCTGACCTCCGCTGATGTGCGTGCGGTGGTGTTGATGTAGGGGGCTAGGGGCTTGGGGCTAGCCCCTAGCCCCTAGTTGGGCACCACGAACAGGGTCGCACTCGTCCGCCCCGGCTGGGTGACCGCCTTCAAGTGCAGCGTCCCGGTGCCGGCATCATACCAGTACTTGTTCCCGGTGCTCGCGTCGAGTTCGGCGATCGAGGCCGCGGCGGTGAGCGGCGCGCTGTTGTTGGAGTCCCGGATGACGGTGAAGCTGGGGTTGGGATACGGCACGACCAGACGAAGCCAATCACCCGCAACGGCCCCGAAGAGGTAGAATTGCGGCCGGTTCGGCACGGTGGCGCCGGTGTATTGCACCGTGTACAGCCGGGCCGGCGGCACCGAGGCCACCACGGTCTGCGGCTGGTCGGGCACCCCCACGTAGCTGGCCGAGACGGCATCGTCCCGGGCGAGCGTGAGGGGCGCCACTGCCTGGGCGCTGGCCCCGCGGACCTGGAGCTGGACGAACGGCGCGCTGCAGGTCCAGGCATTCCAGGCCGTGGTGAGCGTGCAGGCTGGGGTCACCATCAGCGGATTGTTGGCTGCGACGTAGGCACCCGCCGTCCCGGTGATGGACCCGTCGTTGTCGAGGATGATCGCCGCTTTGTCGCCGTCGCTGTTGGCGGCCGGATTATCGAGGAAGACCCGGTTCGAGTTGATGAAGGTCAGCTGCTTCCCGTAGTTCCCCGTGCTCACCGGGAAACCGTTGGTCCGGTTGAACCCCAGCGCGCTCATGGTCCGCCCGCCGCCGGTGACGTAATCCACGAAGGTTACCCGCTCCGCGCCCACCCGCCCGTCGTAGAACTCGTAGCCCCGAATCGGGAAGCCGGCCTGAATCTGGGTGCCGCCGCTGTTGGCGCTCTTCCCCACGAACACCGCGTCCATGACGAAGGTCTCGCTCGAGGCGAAGGTCGCGCCGATTTCGTTGTCGGCCAGCATCGCGCCGTTGAGCTGGAGATCGGTGCCCCGGAGCCACACCGCCCGGCCCCGGTGCTTGTACCCGGTAAAGTTCCGGAAATGGGCGGTCACCGTGGGCGAGTTGGTTCCCGGCACTTGCTTCGGCGAGTAGTGCACCGTTTCCAACGTCAGATCCGGCTTCGGTCCCTGGTCGACCTGCAGCCCCACATTGACGTTCGAGTGCGCCACGTTGTCGGTGAACTCGCGGAGCGGCGTTTCCCGGGGCTTCAGCGGGGAGCCGGTCGAGAGCCCGGTGGGAGCGGCGGGAAACGCGAACCAGAACCCGAATCCACGCGAGCCGGCCGCGACGTTCCGGCGGTAGGTGTTGTCGGGATTGGTGATCCAGAAGGTGGCCGGGGTCACGTCACTGGGAATGAGCTCCTGCCCCGCCGCGGGATTACGGGTGAGAACTCCCAGGTTGTCCTCGAACAGATTCCCGGTCTCGCCCCCGTCCTCCAGGAAGTAGCCGTGCCCGATGTCGTCGTAGCAGACGTTTCCCTGCACGGTGGCGTCGCTGCTGCCGTGCACCGTCACGCAGCGATTGTAGGTGTGCCAGACACTGCTCCCCCGGAAGTATTGCCCGGGAACCGAGCCCTCCATGTGCCAGTGCATCGGATATCGGGCCAACACCTTCTTCTGTCCCATCCGGGTGAGTTCGACCCCCTCGACGTGCAGCACACCTCCCGCGGTGGCGATCACGTGCCCGCCGAATCCCGCGGCCTCGGACGCCGCATCACCCTGGATCACCACGTTCCGGCTCAGCAACCCTACCTCGGCCCGCTCGTCGAGGGGCTTGCCGCCGTAAGTCTGGATCACCCCGAAATGCGGGTGAAGGAGGGCCGCCTGCAACGTTACCGTGGTGCCCTGGACGGCGGTCACGATGCCTTCCTCGGCCTGGAGCGGGTCGAGGTCGGTGGAGGCCACCACCAGGTGATCTCCCACCACCCACGGCATCGCCCGGTCGAGGATCAACTGGTTGCTCCCCGCCGCCGCCGTTGCGCCCAGACGGGTCCAACCGGCGCGGGGCAGGCCGTGAATCTCGATGGTCCCACCGACGGCGCCGAGCAGCTTGGCGCCCACGCCCATGATGTTGTCGGTGGCGGGTCCGGTCAGGGTGATGGTCACGCGGTGCTGGAATGGCTGCGCCTCGCTTCCGATTTCGAGGCGGCCGCGCACCAGGATCCAATTGGAGGTGAGGTTCAGGTCCTTCTCGTCGAACACAAGGGTGCCCTCCACGGTCAGGCTCCCCAGCGGCGGCGGGCTTATATCGAGGCGCACGATGGAGCCCTGCGGGATGACCACGGTGGCTCCGGCCACCGGCACCGTACGGTTGGGCCATGCCGCCGGATCCGACCAGAGCGCGCCGCCGGGCGGGGGCGGTGGAGGCGGAACCGGGGCGGTATTGTCGGACTGACAGCCGGCCAGCGAGAGACCCAGAAAAGCGGACAGGATTGCGCAGGTTGCAAGGCTGGTGCGCATGGCGGCCTCGGCCCAGAATGAGCGGATGTGGCGCTACCGGGAGATGATAGGGATTCGGAGCAATTCCCGAAAGCCATCCGGAGCATAATCCGCGCCCTCGAGGACTGCGGTGCCTTGCATCACAATCGGTGCGGCGGATCCCTCTGCAAGGGGTTGCTCCGGTCGAGCGGGGCCGATCTGGCCGGCCCACGTGAGGCCCTTCCGAAGGCCCTTTGTGTGCTGGCGCAGGGTGGCTCGGACGTCTGGTTTCCGTACGCGGTCCCCGCTTCCTTCATCACCGCGACCGGCGAGCGATTCGGCCCGGCGGAGCTGCCGGACGGACGGAACAACGGGCCCGGGTGTTGTGGAGCGACGGTCCCAAGTGGTAGCCTTATCGGGGGCGGTTCGCGGCCGATCCGCGCAGGTTGGGAGTTCGAACCGGGAGACAACAATGCGGTCGGTGCGAGTGACGCGAATCGCGGTCGTGGCGTGGATCGGGCTGGGCGCCACCGGCTGCCTGGCGTGGCGGGTGGAATCGGTGCCTCCCCGCGACCTGTTGCGGGGCGGATCGGTGCCCGCCGTCCGGGTCACCAAGGCCGATAAGAGCAAGGTCGAGATCTGGAACCCCAGACTGGTGGGCGACAGCATCATCGGGCACCCCACCGAGGAGGGGATTGCCCGGCTGGTCATGCCACTCAGCCAGGTGCAGACCATCGCCACCAAGCACAAGAGCTTCGGACGGACGCTGCTGATCGGCTTCGGGGTTATCGGAGCGGTTGCCGGCTACGCGCTGCTGCAGAGCCTGAATCCGCCTAGCTATTAGAGCTTGACCCGGTGGGTTTCCGGCGCGAAGAGCGTACCCACCACCGAGAGCGCGCACGCCGCGGCCATGTAGCCCGCCACTGAATAGGCGCCGTACTTCGCGAGCAGCAAGGTCGCGATGAACGGCGCCAGCCCCCCCGAAAAGACCGAAGTGAGCTGATAAATGAGGGACGCGCCGCTATAGCGTACCCGGGTCGCGAACAGCTCCGAAAAATAGGCGGCCTGGGGGCCGTACATCATGTCCTGCGTCACGTTGAGCCCGAGGACCACCGCCAGGGCCACGAAGCCGGGGCCCTGACCCAGTAGCCAGAAAAAGGGGAACGCATACAGCATCGAGAGCACCGCCCCGGCCAGATAGACCGGACGGCGTCCCACCCGGTCGGACAGTGCGCCGAAGAGCGGGATGGTGAAGAGACCGACCGCCGCGCCGGTGGCCACCCCTCCCAACATGGTGCTCTTGGGGTAACCCAGGGTCTTCTGGCCGTAGCTGAGCACGAACACGGTATAGATGTAGAACAGGACGTTCTGCCCGAACCGCATCCCCATCCCCACCAGGACTTCGCGGGGATGATCCCGGACGACGTCGAGGAGCGGCGCGCGTGAGGTCTCGCGCTCCTCCCGGAGCCGGGTGAACGCCGGGGTCTCGAGCAGGCGGAGTCGGACGAAGAGGCCGAACCCGATGAGCAGGGTGCTCAAGAGGAAGGGCACTCGCCATCCCCAGGCCAGGAACTGGGCGTCGGAGAGACGGCTCGAGATGAGCGCAAAGACGCCAGTCGAGAGCAGGAGCCCGGCCGGCACGCCCATCTGCGGCCAGCTTCCATGCAAGCCGCGCTTCCCCACAGTCGAATGTTCCACCGCCATCAGGACCGCCCCGCCCCACTCACCGCCGACGCCGAACCCCTGCACGAACCGGGCGAGCACCAGAAGGACGGGTGCTCCGACCCCGATGGTGGCGTAGGTAGGCAGCACCCCGATCAACGCGGTGGCAACACCCATGATGATGAGCGACCAGACCAGCATCGTCTTCCGGCCCAGCCGATCGCCGTAGTGCCCGAAGACCGCCCCTCCCACCGGCCGGGCGATGAAGCCCACCGCAAAGGTGCCGTAGGCGGAGAGGGTGCCGGTGAGAGAATCGAGGGTGGGAAAGAACAGCTTGTTGAAGACCAGCGCTGCGGCGGTGCCGTAGAGGAAGAAATCGTACCACTCGATGGTGGTGCCGATGAAACTCGCCAGGATCACCGGACGGATGGAGTTCCCGGGCGAGGCGGGCGGATTGGCTGGCTGGGTCATGACCGGGGGAAGCAAGTGGCAGGGGCGGGACCCGAACCCGCGACCCCGGCATGATGGGATCGAAACCTCTGGAGGGAGAACCTACTGCACTGGTGCAGCGCGCGCCATGACGTGCCGCCCCTCGACGCCACGGCGTATATTCAAGCCTCTGCCCGGCCCCGACCCGTCGAGGAGTCCGCCATGCGCTTTGTCCTCCCCCTCCTGATCCTCACGGCGGCCGGCTCGCCGGCCCAGGCCCAGTCCGAGGAGCAGCTCCGCCGGTTTTTCGAAGGAAAGAGCGTGCGGGTCAAGATCGAGATGCCCGGCGCCGAGCAGGGCGTCGACGTGTACCCCGGCACCGCGCAGCCGATCGACTTCCCCCGGCACGCCGGCCGCCTCAAGCGCTACGGCACGGCGCTCCGCCGGGGCGACGAGGTGCTGGTCACCAAGGTCAAGCTCAAGAACGATCACATCGAGTTCCAGCTCGGCGGCGGCGGGTATGGCACCTTCGGCGACGACGCCAGTCCCAGCGTCTACGTGCCGACCGCGCGCAAGACCGAGCGGGAGCAGAATCTCGAGAAGGAGCTTCCCAAGGCCACCGACCCCGCGCAGCGGAGGAAGCTCAGCGAAGAGCTCGATGGGCTGAAGCGCGACCGGCAGCGGGAGGATGACCGGAATCGCGCCGCGGCCGCCCAGGCCGAGCAAGTGAAGGAGGCCAACATCCGGCAACGGAGGCTGGAGGGAGGCTCCCGCTTCAACCTGCACTACGACCGGACGGTTCCTCCGGAAGCGATGACCCCGGAGAGCGTGATGCAGGCGCTGCAGGAGTGGGTGGATTTCTCGCCGCTCACCGGCGACCGGGGTGAGCCTCGCGGTGACATTCGCAAGGGACTCACCGCCGATGAAATGGATGCCCTGCTGGGCCGGCCCGAGGCCATCACCCAGCGGAAGGAGGGCACCCTCACAGTGAGCACTTCGACCTATCGCACCAAGACGCGGGTCGTCACCGCCGAGTTCGTCGAGGGCGTGCTGATCCGCTTCACGGTCGTTTCGCCGTAGCGGCGGCGGCCTTGGGCGGGCGGGCCCGGCGCTATTGGATGACGGGCTTCATCTCGCCCACGTACTTGTCGAGATTCGCGATGCTCCTCAGCACGATCCTGATTGCGGCCTCGGGAAAGCCCGATTCCAAGGTGAAGTTGTAGCCGGCAAAAATGTCGAACGACTGGTCCGCGCCCCAGAACAGAAAATTCTTGTCGCTGTACCGGAGCAGCTCCCGCATCAGCGCGGGGCCGTTGGCCGCTTTGTCGAGGTTGATATAGCGGCCCTTGTACTGCGGGAAAATGCGGAAGCTGATCGTCTCATCCATCGTCACCCCGACCACGATTTCAAAGTTGTCCGCGTTGCTGAGGCCCTGGCTCAGCACCCCACTGAAATTGTAGGGCTGCTTGACGCTCTGCCGGAACGCGACGTTGATGCCCGGGCCCGTGGCATCGAGCACGGCGCGCAGCTGCTCCCGGGTGGCGTCCCGCGACGATTGCGGCTGTGCCGTGGGCTTCGGAGTGGACTGCGCCTGAGCTTGCGGGGCCGCGACGGTCATCGAAAGCAGGAACAGGGCGGCGGCGGAACCGGTGATGCGTTTCATCTTGCTGGCCTCCGGTGGGGGAGGATGGGTCGGTTCGGGAATCGGGAGCCTGCTGGATCAAATGGATGCGATCGTCCGAGAAGAGGGTGAGCAGGCCCATGATATCACTCTCCTGCCGCGAGGACCAGCACAATGGCCCACCTCACGTGCCAGGGGCGGGAGTGCCCTCCCACGGCATGGTAATGCGGCGGGTCTGGCCGATCAGCAACTAGCCCGCGCTTGCGGCTGACCGGGGCCTGAGCGGGTCGCCCTCCGGGCGGGTATGTTCTGCTCTGTCGGCGTGCGGCGGTCGCCGCACGCCCCGCAGCATACGCGCGGGGGTTCGGTGACTTGACCTACGACGTGGGGTAGGTGAATGACACAGCACACTTCGGTCAGCGCGACGCCCACCAAGCACGAGCTCGAGAAGGCGCGCACGAAGGGCCAAGTCCTGGGCTGGGTGCAGGGGGCTGGCGCCGTGTTCGTCGTCGGAGTCGTACTCAGGTTCGTCGGGTGGATTCCCCTGATCGCGCTCGGCGCGGTAGGTGCCTACTTCGTCTATCGGGTGCTGTTTGGCGGCACCATGAAATGACTGCACCACGAAGCTGGGCGCTCGCTCCCCCAACGTGAGAACCTGCCATGTCGACTCCTCTGCGACGCCTGATCGCCCTCGGCACTCTCGGCGTCTCGGCCGCCCTCTCGGGGGCCGCGTACCACGCCGCCCGACTCCTCGACAATGGCCTCGCCCGCACCCCGCCCATGGGCTGGAACAGCTGGAACCGGTTCGGCTGCAACGTGAGTGACAAGCTCATCCGAGAGGTGGCCGACGCGATGAGCGCTAGCGGCATGCGCGAGGCCGGTTACCAATACGTCACCATCGACGACTGCTGGCAGGTGGCGCGTACCGCCGAGGGAGTCATCGTGGCCGATTCAGCTCGGTTTCCCGCGGGGATCAAGGCCCTCGCCGATTACGTGCACGGGAAGGGACTCAAGTTCGGTATCTACACCGACGCGGGGCGGCGGACCTGCGAGGGCCGGCCTGGCAGCTACGGCTTCGAGGCGCTCGACGCGAAGACTTACGCGGCCTGGGGGGTGGACTATGTGAAGGTGGACTGGTGCAACGCCGAAGGGCTCGACGCTCCCACCCGTTACGCCGTCATGCGCAATGCCCTCGCCGCCTCGGGGCGGCCGATTGTCTTCAGCATCTGCGAATGGGGAAGCAATCGGCCCTGGGAATGGGCGCCCGCGGTGGGGAACCTCTGGCGCACCACCGGCGACATCAGCGATCGCTGGACCAGCGTGCTGACGCTGGTGGACCTCTCCTCGCAGTACTGGCACGTCGCGCGGCCCGGCGCCTGGAACGACCCGGACATGCTCGAGGTGGGCAACGGCGGGATGACGCGCACCGAATATCGCTCCCACTTCAGCCTCTGGGCGATGATGGCGGCGCCGCTCATTGCGGGGAACGACGTGCGCGCCATGCTCGATTCCACCCCGGCCACGGCCGATACCCGGGAGATCCTGCTCAACCGGGAGGTCATCGCCGTGGACCAGGACTCCCTCGGCGTTCAAGGCACCATCGTGCAGGCCTGGCCCAGCGAGCTGCAGGTGTGGGTCAAGCCGCTGGCCGACGGATCGCGCGCGGTGCTGCTCTTCAACCGCGCGTCGGTGCCCTCGATGATCACGGCCGATTGGGGACGGGTTGGCCTCAAGACGAAGAAGGCGCGGGTGCGTGATCTCTGGGCTCACGCCGATTCGGCGTTGGTGGAGGCGCGGTATGGGACGATCGTGCCCTCACACGGGGTGGTCATGTTGCGGGTCTGGCCAATCACCGACTAACCCGCGCTCGCGGCTGACCGGGTCCTACGTACGGCGCAGGCGCGCCACCTGGTGCAGTCGACCGGCTGGTACCGCCTGCTCGACTCATCAACGGCGACGCCCGACGTCGCGCTCCTCCGCCGATTGATTGAACGTCCTGACGAGGTTTCGCGGTACACGGTGGGCCGACTGAATCAGGGACTCCGCGCGATGGGAGGTTCTCAGCCCTAGAGCGACGTTGCGAGGGCGGAGCATGTGTGTGGGTTGGCTGGCCAGCGACATATTCCAGAACCGCTTGGGCTCCTCATGGAACTGCTGATCGTATCGACCACGGCGCGCCGAGACTTTCCGCCACCGGTACGCCTTTGCTAAATTCGGATGAACGCGGGAGTTGCAACGATAGCAGGGGCGGGACTCGATCCACAGGACGAGGCCCTGACATCCGGCTCGCGCATCACCCGAGCATAGCAGGGGCGGGACTCGAACCCGCGACCCTGGCATTATGAGTTCGAATCCCCCTCCGGGTAAACCGAGTCCTCCCTCCGAGAACGCGCCATGATGCGCCACGCTGCGCCAGGACGGAGCGCGGTCCATGGTACCGCCCATGGTACCGGAGGAAGGCGCCATGTCTGACCTGAGCTTGTCGGTCTCGCGGACGGGGGCATCTTCGGCTTGCGCCGCCCGGCGGCTCGACGGCCGCCCCCGTCCCAACGCCCACTAACCGGCGAACCCTACTGCTTCATCCATAGTCCATCCCAAGCCGAAGCGCGGGTGCGAGCCCGAAAGCTCGGGGGCCTCCACCGCTCCCGGGGAACGCTCCCGCCGAAGCGGGTGTCGCTGCAGTCGGCGGCGGAGATCCTCGCCCTGCTCGAACAGGTGGCGGGGGAGCTGGTGGTCCTCGATCCGGGGCTCAGTAAGGCGGGGGCGCTCGCGCTGGTGGCCGGAGCGGCCCTCAGGTGCGTGGAAGGGGGCGCTCTGGAGGCCCGCATTGCCGCGCTGGAGGGGCGACGGGCCTCGTGAGCCTCCGGGACCGGTTGAACAAGCTGGAACGGGGGACGGAGGCTCCGCAGTCAGCCCGGCTCATCGTGTATGACCCGGCCACCGGCCTGCCGCTGCCGGTGCGCTGGCGTCATGTCGAAGCGGGGGCGGATCCCCTCGAGGACGAGCCGACCGTCATTTGGATACCCGACAACGGCCGGGACCCGCCCGCTCCGGGGTAGCCCCCAAGCTCTTCAACCATCCCTCAAATGTTTGACGGGATATGTGATAGAGACCCGATTTTGGCAGTGACGGGTGCTGGTTGCTTAAAGGCCGAGCACGGCAGAACGTCCATCCGGATCCCACCCCCACCTAGAACATGTTATAGGTACCCAAACCCGCGTATTGGTGAGTTTCCCGTCTCGGCGGTAAGATCGAACGTCCCCCGTATGGCTCAGACGGCGCCGACGAGAGACGAGGATGGCCACTCAGCGGTTCTGATGCGTCAGGGTACGGCGGCGCAGCATCTGAATGGCTTGGGGACAACATCACCCACATCCTTGTCTCACCAACAGCTCCGACAGGACACATGGTCCCCTCTCAAGGAGCCCACACATGGACATCCAGAGCACTCCGAGCGGACCGCCCGGGCCAAGCTTGTCGCCCACGAACGCGGCCGACGAGTGGCGATTTAGGGGCCTCCTTCTGATCGCGAGCGTCGGCGTTCTCTATCTGTTACTCTGGCAAGGGCTGAAGGTCTTCGAGGCGGTGTCAGCGAACCTTCCCCTACTCCTACCTCTTGCTGTAACCGTTCTCTCAATCTTTACGCGTGCAACCGAGATAAAGAACGCCGAGTCGGTATTAAAGATGTCCAATGACATCTCGATCGGGATTATCAGCTTCGATATTTGGGCGATTTCGGCATCTCGCAGCGATCCCAATGGAAGGATCATGGTCAATCCGGACACGATGATTAGCGGCAACCTTGTGCTTCCATTCCTGTTGGCCGGACTACTAATCGCGGTCGGCTGCGTTGTTCTCACCAACTACAACTTCAGGAGTCCAAGAGCGAAAAATCGCTGGCTCCTAGGCGGTTTCATCGCCTCTGTGCTCGTCTACGTTGCCCCATTCGGGGTCAAGCAGAGAGCGACTACTTTGATTCCCGGTTCCGGAATGCTAGGAGTTCGCAGATACACGGTTGGGATTCCGTATCAAGACCCAGACCTCATCAACTTCGCACCAACGTTCTTGAGGAATAGGAAATTCATCAGAGTGGAGGAGGACGTGCTAGCGACGAATGACTCCTCCGCGGCTGCGTCTGCCTTGCAACGATTCATGTCGAGCCCGGAGGCGATTCAGGTCAAGACCAAGGTCGGGGCCAAGGTCTTGGTTCGTCCAGAAGAGCTGCTGGTAGTCGAACGATAGCACGCGTACTCGTAAACTCATTGTTCGCGGTCCTAATCCGCGCTTGCTGTTGGCGGGGTCTTAAACGGCGCATTTGCTCCACAGAGCAGGCCCCACAAGAGGGAACCTAGAACGCTGTTTCCACGCCAACCGGTGTATACATATCACTGAGGCCAAAGTCGATGACTTCGATTGCGGGTGGTCAGTGTTTTCGTGGTTTCTACACGAGGCGACGGCTATCGTTGGCGCTGATCTGCTTCTCCGCAATCCTCCGCCCCGCCTTCGCGCAGTCCCAAACGCCGGGAAGTGTCTGGCTCGCTACCCACGAAAACGAGAGATTGGCCTTCATCCTGGGCTACCAGCAGGGCGCGTTCTACTATCTCCGTGTCGCGAGGTCTCTGCAGGCAGCGAATCCCGCCACCGGCGCGGGGAAGGCCTACGGTCTGAGGCTTACTCCGGAGCAGGCGGATGCAGTTGCCGAACTCATACTTAATACCATCCATGAGGCAGGCGTCGACCTGGCTCCCGACGCGATTTCCGGCGTGATGTCCGAATTCTACAAGGATCCTGCTAACACTCTCATCCGGCCGCCCTCGCTTCTACTCGTTGCCGTGATGCGCTTGTCAGGCACGGCACAACCGACAATCGACAGGGAGCTCGAACGGCTTCGGAAGGCCGCCGCTGAGGGACCGAGGTAACGATGTCCGAAGTCCTTTTCTGTCCTAACTGCAACTACAACTTGCCCCGTCTCCTCGCACGTTGTCCGGGATGTGGGTTCGATCTTGGCAGCATGCGATCCTCCGGACCGCCCGGAGCCACGGAGTCGGGAGGCGGTCCAGTTCCTCAAGGGCATCACTTCTCAGCCTCCGGGGTCTGCTGGAACTGCCTGCGCCAACGGGAATGGATCGCGAAGTATCATCTTGAGTGCGATGCGACCTCGCCCAAGCGCTGGTAGTGTGGGGCGGCCAAGCCCGAGCAAGAGCATCTGTTCGGCGGACGATGCGTGCAAGCCTGTGATCTGACCCGCGTGCGCTGTTGTTGGCGTCCTCATCGCCTCAGCCGCCGCCGATTACACTTGACCTCGGCTTCGGCAGGCCCGGCAGCAGGAGCCCAAGGCATCAGACCGGATCACCGGGTCTCATCACCTGACCTAGAATGCGAAGGCTTAGGGCAGGTAACGATCGGAGCGGAATAGCATGAGGATAGCCACGCTGCTTGGAGCCCTGTCAATCGCCCCAACTCTCGCCCTCGCACAGGTTGAGAAGACGTACGATCGCTTCAAGACCGCCACCGTCGTGCGAGCTCGGATCAGTGGAGCGGATGATAGGGGTAGACCGATTCCGACCCTGATCGGCACCTTCGCCGGGGACAAACTCGTGACGTCACCGACGACCATTTCCCTCTTGTTTCAGAAGACGAGTCCGGACTGGAAGTACTTACAGTGCTTCGGTACGGACTTTCTTCTGGACGGACGGCCATTCAGCCTCGGCGAGCCCACTCACGACGGACGTGTGGGCGCGGGCTACGTCCTTGAGTTCATCCAATTCACGGTGGGCTTCACGAGAATTGTAGAGCTCGCGTCCGCTCACACGGTTGAAGTGAAGATCTGTAACGATGAATTCCGTCTCTCGGCACAAGAAATGTCTATAATTAAAGATTTTGTACGCGCCCTCACCCCGCCTTCAGACTCCGCCGTTCTTGCCAGGATTAGTGTCCAGGCCGATTCAAGTGCGCCCCCGATTCCGACCCCCGTTGAAGCCGCGAGCGACGCAGGGCCGCCAGGGCTAGCTGCTGCAGAGTTTATGCGGGCCGTCGAGACGGGAAACCTAGACTTGATGGCGTCACTGTGGGGTACGGAAAAGGGCTCGGCACTCAAGACTGGGCAGCCAAGCGACTATGCCCGCCGGATTGAGATCATGCGGACCTACTTACAATTCGATCACGTGCGCATCACCCGTTCCACGGGCAATGGGAAGAAGGACAAGCGAATCACGGTTGTAATCGAGCTTTCCCGGCGCCGCTGTATTGCACGGATCGAAGCTAGAATGATCCAAGCCCGTGATGGCAATTGGATTGTCAATAGTATCGACCTCGCTCACGCCGACGAAGTCCTTGCGCCGTGTCGATAACCATTTCGAGGCCATCTAGAGTCAGATGGGTGAGATGTTTAAGAAAGGCGGCGGGTGACGACGCGGCGGCCGGTCGTCGGACTAGGGCGTCGTGGCGTTACTCCGGCGCCCGCGTCGTATGTAGCTGCCACCCGCAACGCTTGCTGCACCCAAACCGTGATTGGTTCACGCCACGATTCGGACGGCCGAGCGTCCAACACACGAGACGGGAATCCTTAAGCCTGTCCGTGGTCGATTCGGGGCCACTCGGCGATGGGCGACGGGTCCCAGGGCGACCTGTACAGGTACGACGGGGGCAGCTGACCCCCGGCAGTCAAAGGGTCCAGTCGGTCCGCGTGGCCGTCGGCCCACCGCAACCACCGGTCGAGTTGGCTGTCCGGCGTAATGACACCTGAGGAGTCCAATCGCGTCCGCACCGCGGCGACGAACGCCCTCAGCGATTCGGCTTCTCTCCACCACCCCGACAGCTGGGCCAGATTCTCACCGCGATGCTTTTCCTCCGCTTGACGGCGTTCGCGCTCCCATCGAGCTCTCTCCTCTACAAGTTGTTGGCGCTCGCGAATCACCCGTTCTTCCTGCCATCGGATTTCATTGTCGGCCATCGTGACCACTGCAATCATGAAGTCGTTGAGCTTGGCCTCAACGCGCTGCCGCTTCCCATCGGCCCACTTGGATTTCGCCCCCGTGTGTATCCACGCTTTGAGCACCAGCTCGCCGGTCGGGATGTACTCGTACCGCTCTTGGAACATGAGCGACGGTTGAAGCAAGCGGTCGATCGGCTTGGGCTTGGGCCGCTCCTCTTGGCGCATCCGCTCTTCCAAAGAGAAGGCGATCTTGATCCCGTGGACCTCGATCTGTGAGTCCCGATGATCCCCCTCGTGGTTCGCGACGGACCACCCCCGCTGTTTGAACGCACGGCACAATGCCTCCATGATGCGCAGTCCCCGCTCGCGGGTCGCGGCCGTGACCGTCAGATCGAGACTGGCGTCGCCTCTGGCCCGCAGTCGGTTGGACGTGCCGTCCTTCAGCTTCCGAAGCCCGGTCCGTGTCGCCCCGACCAACGGGTGAGGACGATCCGGGAGCTCGCTGACGACGATGGGGTTGGCTGCTTCGAACGCCCGCTGTGCGGCCACGCGGGGAGGATCGGGTGGAGGCTCCGGTTTCACGATCGGGTGCACCACGACCTGGGGCTCGGGCAGCTGGACCGTCGCTAGCGCTTGGTGCGTCGGATGCAACTTGGGAAGCGGGAGGCGTCGAGCTGGGCTCCCCGTTTCCTTCTGGCGCCAATACCCCCGCCCAGGTGTCGGAATGGCATGCCGCTCACAAAGTTTCGCCAAGCCGCGATCCGACATACCGAACCGTCCCGCCACGGCCTGGACCGGCTCGCTCCACACCAGCTTGTACAACTCCTCACGGGTGAGGCCGTGACGAGTCTGGTCGACGGGGATGCTTGGCGCGTCGGCATTCTCGTTTGACATGTAGTTGACTCCGGCTTCCGAGATTGGCTGGCATGGACGCCTATCCGCGCTGGGACGAGCTAGGAGCCGCTGATCGCCTCCGGATCGCGGCCCTGGAGGCGGAGTCGGTTGGGCTCCCCGAACCGTTCCTGGAGGCCCTCCACGCGGCGGCAGACCTATTGGAGCCGCTTTGGTGGGGCGGCGGGTGCCCCGCCAGGGCCCGCACGTCCGCCCGAAATGTCGGGCCGAGGGGGGGAGATTTCCCCGTTGCGGTTCCCGTTGAGGTTCCCGTTGAGAGTCCCGGGGAAGATCTCACCAACCCCTAGGCGAGCAGATCCCCGCGACCTCAAGGGGGGTCCCCACGGGCCGGGCCTCCGGCCGGGGATCTTCGGGTTCCTTCGGACGGACGAACGGACGAAGGAACCCTGGAAAAACCTGAAGGTATCCTACCCCAGCATGCAGCCCAGAACCCCGCCGACACGCAGGCCGTTACGACCGCCGGGTCCTGCGCCGAGGCCGCCGGCGGTGCGGGGACCGTGGCCTCCCGCGTCCTGATACTTCGCCTCGGCGCCGCGCCTCCGTGACCGCCCGGGCCAGCCGCGTGAGCGCGGCCCGGGCTCGCTTCCCGACGTCCTCACCGGCCCGGAGCCGGAAGATCGTCCGCTCGCTGACACCCGCGCGCCGCGCCAGTTCGGCCGGCGGGAGGTCACCAAGCGCCGCTCGCAGGGCCGCGCGCCACGCGGATTGTCCCCGCGGTAGATAAACGGCCTGCACGTCGTCCAGGTCCGGCACCAGTTGGAGTTCGATTTCTTCCAACCGATGGGCCTCCTTCCCGATGGCGTCGATCCGGCTGGGCCGCACGGGCCGGCGACGCAGGAGACCGCGGGTCCGTGGCTCGCAGAGCCCGCCCTCGGGCGCCAGGCTCTTGTGCTCCGGATGGAGCCAGAATTCTTCCACGACCTCGCCCACGGTCTTGACCACGGCCGTCGTGGGACCGGGCACTGCTCCCACCCGGATGCGGCACCGCTGGCCGGAGTGCAGATCCCCCCACTCAACTTCCAGCCACGTCCGGGGATCCGTCTCGTACGCTGCGACGAGGCGACACCGGGTGGGATCGAGGCCGGTGGGATGTCCCAGAGGTTGGACATAGCAGGTCATCAGAAAGTTGAACGGCTTCAGACGCTCCGGATATGGCAGCGCCTTCAAGCGCTCGGCAAAGGGGGCAAGGAGGCGCGGTCCCGAGGCGGTGAATCGGGCGACTGCCACGCGTCCCGCCCACGGGGGCGGAGGTCCCTCGCGTCGTCCGAGGGCCCGTCGCACGAAGCGCCGCCACACCTCGGCTTCCCAGCCCTGGTTGGGGTCCTTGGCTTCGGTCGTCGTGCTTCGGGCCTCCGGATCATTCGGGTCGAGAAGTTGGCCCAGACCGTGGTCGGAGCGCTTTCGGAGGAGGATCTTGCCGCGCGGGCCCAAGACGAAGAGGCAGTACCGCTTGGCCGCGAGCGCCAGGCCGAAGAGCGGCACCTGCCTGCCGGTCTGGGGGTCAAGGTTCTCGCTCTCGATCTTGAGGAGGGGGTCTCGTACCTCGGGGCCATACGGCTTGAGGGGTTCGAGCAGGCGACTGATCTCATCGACCTGGGCCCATGACAGGCCGAGAACGGCCGGCGAGCCGTCGGGCCGTTGGTGCGGCCCGCCTGGACACGGCACCAGTCCCCCAGCGTCGGTCGCGACGATGTGGATCGAATCGGTGTCCATGGCGAGCGACGTCCCGCCCCGATCGTCGACGAGTCGTTCTACGAGACCCAACAGGAGCCGTGCCGCGCTCGTGATGAACGC